>JBFYYO010000305.1:0-3943 GCA_041310025.1 Syntrophobacterales bacterium | reverse complement strand
GGAGATAACGTATCGGAATGGAAACGGTAAATGTTTTGATCCTGCTCTTCATTGTGGCCACAGCCGTGGCGATCGCGGTGCAACGTCTGGCCGTTCCGTACACGGTGGCCCTGGTCCTCACCGGCCTCGTGTTGGGGTGGTTGCATGCCTTCGAAGCGCCCCACCTGACCAAAGCGCTGCTGTTCAACGTCTTCCTGCCGGGGCTGCTCTTCGAGGCTGCCTACTACATCGATTTCAGACAATTCTGGCGAAACCGCCTCATGATTCATTCGCTGGCCCTGCCTGGCGTCGTGGCGGCCATTACGCTCACGACCCTTATTCTGACACCGGTCGCCAGCGAGTTGCATTTCGTGCAGGATTTCACCTGGAAACACGCGCTGATTTTTGGCGCGATCATCTCCGCCACCGACCCCATCGCGGTCGTTGCGATCTTTAAGAGCCAGGGTGTCCCGAAACGCCTATCGGTGCTGCTTGAAGGTGAGAGCCTGCTCAACGATGGCACCGCGATTGTTTTCTTCACGCTCAGCGTTGCACTCGTGACAGGGAAGGTGGTGACGGCCGGTGAACTGACCATCGATTTCATCAAGATCGTCGGCATTGGCGGGCTCATTGGAACGGGAGTCGGTCTGGCCGTTTCGCAAGTGATCAGACAGGTGGATGATCCGATGATTGAGATCACGCTGACGACGATTGCTGCTTACGGTTCGTTCCTGGCTGCCGAGCACTTCCAATGCTCCGGAGTGATTGCAACTGTATCGGCGGGTATGCTCTGCGGCAACTATGGTGCCCGTGTCGGCATGTCGCCATCGACCCGGATGGCTGTGGAGACGTTTTGGCAATATGTGGCCTTCGCTCTTAACTCGATCGTCTTCCTTCTGATAGGCCTCGAAGTGCACTTCCAGGCATTGCTCGCCTCCTGGCAGGCGATCCTGGTCGCCTATTGCGTGGTCACAGGAGGCAGGGCGCTGATCATCTTCGGTGCCTCGTCTCTGCTGCGCAGGACGAGGGAACGAATTCCCTGGGCGTGGAGCGTGATCCTGACCTGGGGCGGGTTACGCGGCGGGTTGTCCATGGTGCTGGTGCTCAGTCTCCCAAAGGATTTTCCACATCGGGAATTGTTGGTCTCGATGACCTTCGGGGTTGTCATTCTTTCGATCCTTGTCCACGGGTTGACGATGTCGCCCCTGTTGAGATGGCTGGGCATTGTGCGCAGACACCAGGAACGCGCCGCGTATGAGTTGATGCGCGGAAAGTTGCAGGCAACCTATGCCGCGTTGGCTGAGATCGACCGAATGTCGAGCTCCCATTTTTCCAACCCGGCGGTGCTCGCCAGTCTTCGCAGCGAATATGAACAGAAGGTCCAGCGGGATCGTACAGCGCTTGATGAGCTGCATCTCGAAGAGCAGCAGTCTCACGCCGAGGAATTACAGTGGGCACGACGGCAATTGCTGCTCGTTGAAAAGGGCAAGGTAATCGATGCCTTTCGCTATGGGGTCCTCAGTCAGGTCGTCCAGGATAAGTTGCTCGCGGAAATCGACGCGCAGCTGCTGCGTCTCGAATCTGGAGAAACGGAAGAGTCCATTAAACAACAAACGTCCCCGGATTCCGCCGATGGAGCATAACTCGGTGGAAAAGTCGGGCAGGAAATGAAACAAGTACTGCCGGGTGAAAGTTCGTCCTTGGAGCTGGCAGGGTCAAGGGTCATGCAACCTTCGCGGGGTCACACCTACACATTCCACATTGTCAAGTGTGTAGGTGTGACCCCATTCCTCCACAACGTCCCTCTTACAGCGATGGCGCCTCGAAAGTGTTGCATTGATTGATATCCCCGGACTCGAAGCCCCGCCTGAACCAGCTCACCCTCTGCTCCGATGTCCCGTGGGTGAAGGCGTCGGGGACAACGGTACCGCGGGTCTGTCGCATGATCCGGTCATCGCCGATGGCGCTGGCAGCCCCCAGAGCCTCTTCCAGGTCGCCCGTTTCCAGGAGCCCGCGGGACCTGTCCGCGTGGTAGCCCCAGACACCGGCAAGGCAATCGGCCTGCAGCTCCATCTTGACCAACACGCGGTTGGCCTCGGCCTTGCTCACGCGCTGCATCGTGGACTGAACCTTTTCGCTGATTCCCAGCAGATTCTGCACGTGGTGACCGACCTCGTGAGCGATCACATAGGCCTGGGCAAAATCGCCCGGCGCATCGAAGCGGCTCTTCAGATCCTCGAAGAAACCAAGGTCGATGTAGACTTTGTGATCTCCGGGGCAGTAAAAGGGGCCCATGGCCGCCTGGGCAGAACCGCAGGCGGACTGCACGGCTTCGGTGAAAAGGACGAGCGTCGGCTCCTCATAGGTTTTTCCATAACTGCGGAACAACCCGTGCCAGGTCTTTTCCGTATCAGCGAGCACAACGGAGACGAATTCGGCCATCTGGTCTTTGCCGTCGTGCTGCTGCTGTTGCTGGGTCATGGGCGGCAGCCCGCTTTCGGGCACGCTCTGCAGGATCGTCGACGGGTCCACGCCGAAATACAGGGCCACAAGCACAATGACAACCGTTCCGATCCCGCCTCCCACGACTCCACGGGAAGCCGTCATTCCACGCCGATCTTCCACATTCTGGCTTCTTTCCTCATTTTCCCAGCGCATAAGAGTCTCTCCTTCGCGGGCGAGTCAGAACCCTCCGGTTCCCGCAAGCTTCACCTCCGGCCTTTCAATTCTCCGGTTTCGATCACAATCGGGAGCTCTCCGGGCGGGCGGCCCACTTGCTCGGACCAGGTCTGTTCATGCGAAGACCCCTTTCGCTTTAAAATAATTCCGGCATGACCGATTCACCTCAGGCTGCCCTCGACCTCAGTGCTCCGAAGGCCATGCCGAAGCTAGTGATTATCCACGGGTTACCCGTGATGGGACAGGCTACGGTTGAACACCCGATGAAATGGTAAACTCCGTATCCGAGAAGACCGCCGACGACGACACTTATGATCAATCGCGACATTTTTCAGGTGCACCCGCGCAGGAGAAACAGTATCACCAAGATCGGGATCGGGATTCCCAAGGCCCAAAGTAAAATCCAGCCAACTTTTCCTTCTTCATTGTTACGCATAGCGATCCTCCATTGCTTTCATGCGTCCCGAATCGTCGCTCCTACGCCTTCCAGGGGGGGCGTCGCGGAGTGCACTTCTTCGACACGCTCTGACCGTCCTTCCCATCCGTCTCACCACACTATGGAGTCGGCCGGACGGGGTCTGCCCCAGCCTTTTTCAGGTACCGGTAGTAGTCGCTGTCCGTGGTGAGGATCATCACTGAGTTCTTGTTCTGTCCCTCCTTGTAGGCCTCGAGGGTGCGCGAGAAAGCGTAGAATTCCGGGTCGCCGCCATAGGCTTCCCCGTAAACACGCGTGGCCTCGGCATCACCTTTTCCCTGGATCTCTTGAACCTGTCGGTAGGCGTTGGATCGGATCTGGCGCAACTCCTTCTCCATGGTCCCCAGGATCTCGGCGCTGCGGCCCTCCCCTTCGGAGCGAAATTGGGCGGCGATCCGCTTTCGCTCAGAGACCATGCGGGCGTACACTTTCTCCTGGACGCTGTCCACGTAGTTCAGACGCTTGATGCGCACGTCCACCAGTTCAATCCCGTACTGGGGGATGATCTTCCGGGCTTCTGCCAGTATGGTTCGGGTGATCTCCTCGCGCCCGCGAGCGATCTTCTTCTTCAGTTCTTCCTGCATCTCGGCGGGGACTTCTTCCAGGACTTCTCCCGGAGGAACCTCCCAGGACGCGCTCCGCACCAGTTCCACCAGCTCACTGGCTGAGACCTGGTCCCTGACCACGGAATCAATGATATCGTTCAGGCGTGACTGAGCCCCATCCTCTGTGGCGACGCTTTCCAGAAACTTCTTGGCGTCGGCAATCCGCCAGCGCGCCGTCGTGTCCACCCAGATGAATTCCCGCCCC
>JBFYYO010000304.1:0-3949 GCA_041310025.1 Syntrophobacterales bacterium | reverse complement strand
GATAGCCGAAGCCACGTAAGTGACGTCGCAGTTTTTCAGATCGACGGGCACGGCCACTTCATCGCGCCCGTCGAGGCCGTCCGCCATCACCAGCGGCGCCCCGACCGCCGTGTACCCGAAGCCGTTCAGCAGCGCCGTATCCAGGTGATCCACGGCGTTGCCCCGTGTCCCCACGTAAAGGGTGCTCGCATCCGTGAGAAAGGGCTTCCCGCCGGCCGCCTTGATGGCGTCCACGATGGGCCGCACGAAAAGGGGCCGGATGAATGCCGTGTTCCCGCGCTCGCCGAAATGCAGCTTCACGGCCGTGAGCCCGCGCTTCCTGGTTGTCTCCTCGATGCCGGCCGCATTCACCAACTGCCTTATCCTGTCGAGGAGGCTCTGGTTCGAAACCCTGAGATCAATGAAGAAAACACGGCTTGCCATGGGTGCACCTCTTCCTGAAGTCGTCATGAACGGGATGCAGCCATCGTCCCCACGATGGATGCGACACGAATGCTATTCGGGGAGTGAAAAAGGTAGCAGGCAATCACCATATCGGCAACGCCAAAGAAGGGGGTCAGTCGCTCAAGGAGGAGATAGAGGCTCCCGCCCGTCCATGCTACTCGGGCTTCTTCTCTGCAGCCAACTTCGCCAGAGCCTCCGCCTCGGCCTGCATGATAACGCCGGCCGCGGCGGCGCCGACAGCCTGCGGGGACACGGTCTGCTCTCCCGAGGGCGCAGAACCTGCGGCGCCGGCCGGCTGCGGCGGCACGTAGACGGTCACCTTTCGATCGGCGAACTCGATTCCCTTCTCCTTGAAGGCTTTCTGGAGCCGATGGTAGACTTCGCGGCGCAGGACGAACTGCTCGCCGGGGATGCACCTGAATTTCACCCGCAGGATCATGGCCGAGTCGTCCATGGCCCGAACCCCGGAGGACTTGATATCGCTCAGCAGGACGTTTGCGAGCTCTTCCTCGGTTCGAACCTCTTTATTGATCTTCTTGACGATCTTGCGGACCACATCGGGGTCGGTGTCGAAAGAGACCCGGATGTCAAGCTTTTCGATGATGTAGTCGCGGGTGAAGTTCTTCACCAGTTTAAGATCACCGAAGGGGACAATGAAGACTTGACCCCGTGGATGCCGCAGCCGGAGGGAGCGAAGAGAAATTGCCTCGACCGTGCCCTTGGCGGTTCCGGCCTCGACGTAGTCCCCCACCCGGAAGGCGTCGTCGATGAGAAAGAAGACCCCGGAAATGATGTCCTTCACCAGGGTCTGGGACCCGAAACCGATGGCCAGACCGATCACCCCGGCGCCGGCGAGGAGGGGAGCGATGTTCACGCCCAGGGAGGCCAGGATGCTGAAGCCGACGACCACAAAAAGGAAGACCAGGATGAATTTCCGCAGCAGCATGAGGAGGGTGCCGCTCCGGGACCCCCCGGAGCCCCCCTCTTCCGCTTCATCACTCTGGAACGGCATTTCCTCCCTGATCTTTTGGTCGATGCGCGCCTTGGCGACTTCCCAGACAATCAGCCCAAGGAGCAATGCGATGACGACGCCGAGAACGCTTTGGGCAAACAGCCACCCGATATCGAGCTCGATGCCCCAGAGCTCCATGGCCGCAAAGAAGAGGAAGCCCAGGAGAACCGTCCGGAAGCTCTTGCGGATCAGCGGGAAGTAGATGGCCATGTCCTTTTCCGGGGTCTTTTCACGGCGAGCCGGGGGCTCCGCCACCGGCTTTCCCGGCTCTGCCTCTTCGCTTTCATCCGGCGCCGTGAAATCGATCACTTCCTGGGTCTTCCTCCCCAGCCGGCTGAACAACTGCTGCAGCCACTGATCCACGCCGATGCACAGCGGAACGAGAAAGAGGCTCAGGATCAGGCTGAGGATCGTTGTGTCGGCCCGGGTGAGAATCCTTGCCCACCAGTATCCGCCCACCGCCAGTGCCAGGAGGATCGCCGGGTAGTGCCAGAGGCCGGCACACTTCTGGCGAAACAGATTGGGTGAATAGGAATCCGGGTCCCCAACCGGGCAAATCGCCCGCGCGACGCGGTTCCGAACCTGCCAGATCATGACGGCGAGCAGGATACTCATGATGGGGCCGGCTGCGGCATAGACGAACAGGAAGAGCTCGCGGCTGGCCCCGGATTTTTTCAAAGCAAGAGCCAGAAGGGCCCCCGGCATGACGGATGCCGTCAACCATAGGATCCACCGATAGAGAAAACGCGCATCGGAATCGGACAGGATCACCAGCCGCAGTTCGGGGGCCTTGGGAGAGGCAACCAGCCGGGCGGCCAGCTCAACGATCCTGAAATAATAGGTCAGAATGACGGCGCCCGAGACCAGGTATCCCAGGTCCCACTGGCTGTACAGGATGAAATGTGCCAGGAAAGTGACCAGCACATAAACGCCGAGTCCCACGCCGTCCAGAAACAGCCTGGAAAGGATGAGGCCGGCCCTCTCCCACCCGCCGTGCGGGATGGCCTTGACGACCTGGCTTCGCAGTCTTTCCGTCTTGCGGAGCAGGAGACGTTCTGCGGCCCATCCCAGAAGAATGATGAGGACGATGGACCCCACAGCCCTGAGGAAGGAGTCGAAGCCTTTGCCCCCCACCAGTTTTTCCCATACATCCGTTTCCGCTGACGTATGGGCCCCGTCAATGATCCCGGTAATCTGACCGGAGAGGGCCAACAAAGTATTCTGTGCTGCATAGAACGCGAACGCGACCCATTTATCTTCCACCCCCACGAGCTCTTTCGCTTCCTTGCCGGATTTGGCGGCTGCCTTCTTCTTGAGCTCGGCGGCGAGCAGCTTCCTGGCCTGTTCGTCGCTGAGGCCGGCGAGGTAGCCGTCGACCTGATCCGGAGCGAGGTCTGCGGGGATTTTGTCTTCCTTGGGCGGAGCCTTGGCCTTCATTTTCCCGGGGACCTGGGCCCAGCCCATCGCAGGGATCGTAAGAAAAAGGCATCCGAGAAGAACCATGCATGCAGCTTTGTCAAACCGGAACGCCATGTCCGAGCTCCTCTGTGCGCCAGTTGCTGTTCCCTGGGACCATCCCTGAAAGCGTATCGAAAAAGGCTCCGGCTGTGCGAGCTCGTCATTCCCGCGAAGGCGGGAATCCATATTTTCCAGGGATTTCTGGACCCCCGCCTTCGCGGGGGTGACGATATGGAGTGGACTTTTTAGAGACGCTCTGAGGTCGCATTCTCCAGGATAAAAGTCATTCCCTCAGGCAGCTATCATCACACTGACTGGATATCATTCGTGAATCCACTCGTCGGCTTCCTTTGCCGAGGATGGGGGAAAGAACTCGATCTCAGTGGCCCTGAACCCCTTTCCGACAAATGCGAGGGCCTGGTCTTTCCACCGCACGTCGCCGACGATGGCGATCCGTGCGATGTCATCGCCGTGAGCCATCAGGAAATCGACATCACCCCAGTCCACCCCTTTCTCCCAGCCCTGGAAACCTTCAAGGGTCACATGAAGCTGCAGCTTTCGCCCCTCCGCGACCAGCCCCATGCCGGCCTTCTGCAGGGCCTCCTGGTCGGCGAGCTTCATCACGCCGGTGATTCTCGCGTACAGGACGGCTCCCTCGATTCTGACGATCTCGTAAGCCATTCTCGAAACTCCCCCAATCCCCATGCTGCATGCTTGAGAAGCGACACGGACCAGGCGGAGATTGCCCGTGCCGCGTTGAGATCGCATGGGCGACTCTCGCCTGGCCTGGGGCACCCCGCTGAATTCAACCCGCGGAGCTTGTCACAACGCTGTTCACTCAATCCCCCTTTGAAAGGAGACTCGATAATACCCCAGAGCATTCCCTCATGCTCCTTTGGGGCACCCCAAAACATGAAAAGGCCCACGGAAGCTTGTTTTCAACTTGCGACTTTGAACCTGAAACTTGAAACTTATCGCAGCATGCAACGCATCAGCGGACGAAAGCCTGGCGTCCGGCGTAAGAGGCGTTTGCGC
>JBFYYO010000303.1:0-3992 GCA_041310025.1 Syntrophobacterales bacterium | reverse complement strand
TGCAAGGCGGTTTCCGTTCAGGGGACCGTCGAGGTCAAGAAGCCGGGGGCATTGGACTGGGCCCCCGTCCACATGGGTGACCTGTTTTTTGCCGGGGACACCATCCGAACCCTCGAGCGCTCCCGCGCCGCCCTCCTGCTTCGAAACGACTCCATCGCCCGCATCGACGAGAGAACCACCGTGTCCCTGGTGGGTTTCGAGGAAGAGAAAACCTCCATCCTGGACCTCATCCGTGGCGGAGGCTTCTTCTTCAACAGGGCCCCCTCCAACCTGAAGGTCCTGACCCCCTTTGTGAACGCCGGTGTGGAGGGGACCGAGTTTTTCCTGGGAGTGGACGACCGTCAGACCATACTCTCGGTCATCGAGGGGCGGGTGGCCGCCGTGAGCGATTCGGGAGCGCTCCGGGTCCAGGCGGGCCAGTCAGCGGTGGCGCAGGCCGGCCGGGCCCCCGTCTTCACGACGACGGTGCGGCCGAAAGATGCCGTGCAGTGGACGCTCTACTTTCCACCCATTGCCCAATATCGCCTGGAACGGATCTCCGGGGCCGGCGGGGCTTCGCAGGAGGTGATGCGGGATTCCGTCGAGCTCTACCAGAGGGGCGACCTGACGGGGGCTTTCGCACGCCTGGAGAGGGTTTCTCCCGCGCCGAACGATCCCGCGTTTTACACCTACCGGGCGTCCCTCCTTCTTAACGTGGGGCGGGTGGACGAGGCCGAGTCCGACCTCGACCGGGCCCTGGACCTCGACCCTGCGGACAGCGATGCCCACGCCCTCCAGGCCGTCATCGCCGTGACCCGGAACGACAAGGAGAACGGGCTCAGGCTGGCGCGGCGGGCTGTGGAGCTGGATCCGTCCTCCTCCAGCGCGCTCATCGCCCTCTCCTACGCCCAGCAGGCCCGCTTCGACCTCAAGGGTGCCCGTGAAAGTTTGCAGAAAGCCGTTCGCGTCCAGCCGGCAGACGCTCTCGCCTGGGCGCGCCTGGCCGAGCTCGAGCTCTCCCACGGCCGCCTCGGAAAGGCCCTGGATGCGGCCCGGCAGTCCGCCACCCTGGATCCCGAGCTGGCCCACGCCCAGACGATCCTGGGCTTTGCGTATCTCACCCAGATCAGGATTCAGGATTCCAGGGAAGCGTTTCACAAGGCCATCCGCCTCGCCCCTGCCGACCCCATGCCCCGCCTGGGCCTCGGGCTGGCCCTGATCCGGGGCGGAGACCTGGAGGAAGGGCGCCGCGAGATCGAGATCGCCGCCATCCTGGACCCGGAGAGGTCCCTCATCCGGAGCTACCTCGGCAAGGCCTTCTTTGAGGAAAAGCGGGACAGGCAGGCGTCCGAGCAGCTCTCCTCGGCCAAAGAGCTGGACCCCCTGGACCCGACCCCCTGGCTCTATGACGCCGTCCGCAAGCAGACCGTGAATCTCCCGACCGAAGCTCTTCAGGACTTGGAGCGGTCCATGGAGCTGAACGACAACCGGGCAGTGTTTCGGTCGCGCCTTCTGCTCGATCAGGATCTGGCGGCCCGGAGCGTCAACCTGGCCCGGATCTACGACGGACTGGGCTTCTCCCAGCGGGCACTGACTGAAGGTTTTAAATCTCTCAGCACGAATCCCGCCGATTTCTCGGCCCACCGCTTCCTTTCCGATGCTTACGCCGCCCTGCCGCGAAACGAGATCGGGCGAGTCAGTGAGCTCTATCAGGCGCAGATGCTCCAGCCCCTGAACATCAACCCCATTCAGCCCCGTTTGGCCGAAGGCCGGCTTTTGACCCCTGAAGGGGGGATCGGACCTGCCGAAGCGTCATTCAGCGAATACGGCACGCTTTTCAACCGAAACCGTGCCGCATTTGTGCTGGGGGGAGCGGCCGGCTCCAAGGGGATCGTCGCGGACGAAGTCATCCACTCGGGGCTCTACAACTGGTTTTCGTACAGCCTCGGTCAGCAGCATTTCCAGTCGGACGGGTTCCGGGATAACAATGACCAGCGCACGAACCTTTTCAATGCCTTTTTCCAGGCCAGCCTTTCGCCTCAGACCAGTGTACAGGGCGAATACCGGGTGAGAAAGACCGAAGGAGGTGACCTAGACATCCGGTTCGATCCGGACAACTTTTTTCCCTTTCTGAGACGCAAGCTGGAAGCGGATGTTTTCCGGCTGGGCGCCAGTCATTCCTTCTCACCCCAATCGAAGGTTCTGCTTTCGGTCATGCACGGAGACCTCCGGGACGACCAGAGGGATATCGATCTGCCGCTCCCGCCCCCTTTCAATCTCTTGAACCTGAGATCGGATTCCGATGCATGGTCCGGGGAAGCCCAGTACCTGTTCAACTCCGAGGCTTTTCATCTTGTCACCGGATTCGGGCATTTCTCAGGGGATACCCTGGACAGTTCGAACATCCAGTTCATCGTTGCCGACAGCGAGGAAGATGTCCGCCACATCAACGGTTATGCCTATGGCCTCGTCAACCTGCCCGCAGATTTCACCTGGACGGTGGGGGCAAGCGGGGATTTCTTTGATAACGGGGCCATTGACACCGACCAGCTCAATCCGAAATTCGGCGTCCTCTGGAACCCATTCCCCGACACCACGTTTCGTGCGGCGGCGTTCAGAGCTCTCACCAGGAACCTCGTCAACTCCTCGACGCTGGAGCCCACTCACGTGGCCGGCTTCAACCAGTTTTACGACGATGTGGATGGAACCCGCAGTTGGAAATACGGCGTGGCTGTCGACCAGAGGTTCCCCTGCAATCTATTCGGCGGTGTTGAGTATTCGCATCGCGACCTTGAGGTTCCGACGACGGCTGGTGATGAGATCATCCTGGGTGATCGAAAAGAGACATTGATCCGCTCCTACCTGTACTGGGCTCCCTTCAATCGTCTCGCTCTGACAGCGGAATATCAGTTCGAGCGTTTCACCCGCGATGCGTCGGCGGGCATTGAGAATTTCTTCTCACTGGATACACACCGGGTTCCCGTCGGAGTCGGGGTCTTCCTTCCCGGCGGTTTTCTCGGGAATGTGAAAGCCACCTTTGTGAGCCAGTCGGGCGAGTTCCCGGGTTTGACTTCCGGGGACCGCGTGAGCGGTGATGATCAGTTCTGGGTGGTGGACGGATCCATCGGGTATCGGCTGCCCAATCGTTGGGGGATCGTGAGCCTGGAAGTCAGGAACCTCCTGGACGAACGGTTCCGATTCCAGGACACCGATCCGGCCAATCCAACGTTATTCCCTGAGCTGACCATATTCGGGAAGATCACGTTGTCCTTTTAGAACGGCCCCGGGGCCATTCCCGCCGGCATGGACGGAGGAGTGGGACACATGGGGAGGGGGCGTCAGGCCCCTTCAGCAAGGCATGAATTCACGGCAGTCATTGGAGGAATGGTATGGCGACAGAGGCTTATGTGAAGATCTTGTTGGACAAGAACGGCGATTTGATCGGGGCGGAAAGGGAAGGGGTCTTCTATGCGGCTGCGGAAGTCACCCAGGACAAAGTCCCCAAGAAGTGTAAGGAAGGTTGGTCCATCAAGCTCATGAGCATTTGGCACAATTCACCCTGCTGCGTCAAGCTGGGAGGAAAACAAGTCTGCTGGCCTCCTTGTATCTGAGCACGTTGCATCAAGGTCTCGTCAGGGTGCGGCCTTCCTTCAAGCATCAAGCGAGTGCAGCGGATCCAGGCTGTCCAGGCCCACGTTCCGCTTCCTCAGCTGAAGGCTGGTGAAGTGGGCGTATAAGCCTTTTCTGGCCATGAGTGCAGCGTGGTCCCCCTGCTCGACGATGCGGCCCTGGTCGAAGACGTGGATGACGTCGGCGTCCATGATCGTGGACAGACGGTGGGCGATGACGATGCTGGTGCGGCCGCGGACGAGTCTCGCCAGGGCCTTCTTCAGCTGGTGCTCGGTTTCGGCATCGAGCGACGAAGTGGCCTCATCGAGAATGAGAATCCGGGGGTCCTTGAGGAATGCCCGGGCGATGGCGATCCGCTGCCTTTCGCCCCCGGAGAGCTGCAG
>JBFYYO010000302.1:0-4008 GCA_041310025.1 Syntrophobacterales bacterium | reverse complement strand
GTAGAAGTGGAGAAGAAGAAAGGTGATTGGGTCTATTTTCGGGACTGGGTCAACAACCGCGGATGGGTGCGCAAGGATTTGATCTCGGATGTTCAGACTGCGGTCATCAAGGCGAATAAAGCCAATGTTCGTTCCGGTCCCGGTACGAAAAGCAGCGTGGTGGCCGAGGTCAGCGAAGGGGAGATCTACAAGATTCTGGAGCGCAGCGGTGAGTGGGTCAAGATCGGCTATTACGAGGGGTCTGACCCCGTGGGGTGGATCCGGCGCGATTTGGTCTTCGGCGATTGATACCACAACGAAAAATGAGGCAGATGCACTTTCAGGGTATGGTGGGCAAGGGCCTTATCTTGCCCACCTGAAGGTAAGGCCGCACTTCTCGGTGGGCAACGCTGGTGCTTTTGCCCACCCTACCTGCGAAATCTCGTTGTCGTATTAAGCCCCCTGCAGCATTCAGGTGCCTTGAAGGGGCGCGTCCCGGGGGCGATGTTCAGGTCTCGCCTCCTGGGACTCCCGCCGCAGGGTCAAGAGCCCCCCTTTCTGAATCAGGACTTCGGTGCCCTGCCGTTCCACAGGCTCAAACCTCGCACCCACAATCCTTTCATGCCTCATCCTTTTCGCTTGAAACCGCTCCGCCGTTTCTCTACTGTGATCCAGCTTCATCAGGGGCTGAGCCGGGATGCGCTGCAAGTGGTTTTTACGAGCTCTGCGCGGTCGGGCAATGAGATGCCGGGAGGGAAGAGCCAGATCATGGAAACGGACCCGTCGTTCTTCAGCCTCCGAGAAGGCGGTTTTTTGGTGGAAGCCATGCTGCAGCGGTTGGGCGGGGATTATCTGGTGTCCATCTGGGGCGGAGCGGCTCACATAGGAGCTGTAGCCATGGCTCAACCCCGTCCCAGCATTGCCGAGCCATCCAGACTCTCGGCCACCGCCTCGGTCTTCTGCTATGTCGGGCACAAAGAAGACGAAGTCGTCAAGAGGGTTTCCGAACAGCTGGCGGCCGGGCTCGATGCCAGGGTGGTGGTCGTCGCCGGACTCCACTGGGACGACCTCGATCCTGCGGGAATCGAGCAAATCATGAAAAATATTGGCTCCTTGATCGATAAGATCCTTTCAGCTGCCAGGAAGCGTGCATCGCATGAATGATCCATCCAGGCGTATCGTCGTCGGCATCACCGGCGCAAGCGGCGTGATCTACGGGATCGAGATGCTCAGGATCCTGAAGGATTCGGGCTACGAAATCCACCTGGTCCTCACCGAAGCCGCACGCACGAATATCAGGATCGAAACCGATATCCCGCTCTCCCAGATCGAGGCCTGCGCCACTGCGGTGTATCAGGATGATGCGCTGGCAGCACCGATCGCCAGTGGTTCCTATCTGACACGCGGCATGGTCGTGATTCCCTGCACCATCAAGTCCCTTTCAGCCATTGCGCATTCGTACACGGCCAGCCTGCTGGTGCGGGCGGCGGATGTCACCCTGAAGGAACGACGCCCGCTGGTGCTGGTTGTGCGCGAAACACCGCTGCATCAGGGTCACCTGGAGCTCATGCTCAAAGCGGCCTCTTTGGGCGCCGTGATCCTCCCACCCATTCCAGCCTTCTACCACCGCCCCCAGACCATCCAGGACCTCATCCATCAGACGATCGGCAAAGTGCTGGACTGCTTTCAGATTCCTCACGACCTCTTTGAGCGCTGGCACTGAGCGTCCTCGCCCCTTGCAGGCCTCAGCCTTCCCCCGAGCGTTTTGGCGGCCAATGTCCGCCTTCCACACCCACCGGTCTATGGAATCATTCAGTATTTGGCCTTTAGATACCCATTCACACAGTTCATCGCACGGTCATCCGGTGTGACCTGAGCCGTGAAGACAAGGTTTTCGGGTGGCTGCCGTCGCCACAATCAATCCATGCGGCTGTTTTACCTGGACTTGGGAAAGGTCCTCGGCAAAGGCCCAGGACGCTCGCCAAGGTGCCAATGGAGAGGATATTCAAGCTGTTATCTCCAGGCATCGGGTCGTTGGTGCGGGACTGCCAGTAGGTCGATCGGCGTGGAAACGGCCTCTTCTATGGAATGGCCTTTCACTATCGCTATTACCGATTTGCCTGATGGTCCCCATTCATTTAATGAGTGGCGTGAGCTTTTGATGACCATGTCTTCGGACAAAATTCTTCGTATCAGGAGAACAGGCCTTCCGCCCATGAGTCTGCATCAACTGGCGATGTGCAACTTCATGCCCGACGTCGGACAACTGCGTCGGACGGCTCTTGATTATGGGTTTGACGGGATCGATTGGACCCTCAAGCTGGATGATCTCCCCAACAACGGCGTGGACGAAAGAAGTCTTCTTCGAAGGGTCTCACACCTGCGTCCGCTGAAAGTGCGTTACCACTGTGCCTTCAATGGGATTGATCTGGGGAATGCGGATCTCTTCAAGGCCGAGGAGGCAGTGAGCATCTTTCGCAGGGCCTGTCAGTTGGTTTCCCGGCTAGAGGGCGAATTCATGACCATTCACCTTGGGCTGGGGCGGGAATCTTATGATGACATCGTGTGGGACAACAGCGTCAACGCGCTGGGCGAACTGGTTTGCTACGCCGCCGGCCTTGGGGTCCGTGTCTGCCTGGAAAATCTGGCGTCCGGATGGTCGAGTCGTCCGGAATTGTTCGAGAAGCTGATCCGCTTGTCGGGAGCCGGAGTCACCCTGGATATAGGGCATGCCCGCATGAGTCCGTCAGTCCAGAGCCAGTTCTACTCGTTCGAGGATTTCATCACCCCCCACCCCGACAACATTTTCAATGCTCACATCTACCACGAGGAAGTGAATGAGGGGCATGTGGCTCCCGAATCCCTCGAGGACCTCAGGGAGCGTCTGGAGCTCCTGATGCCCCTTCCCTGCGACTGGTGGGTCCTCGAATTGAGAGAGGCCGGAGCGCTGTCGGCGACTCTTGAGGTGGTACGCAGATTTCTCGGGACATGAGAGGATTCGTGTGAGGAGACCACCGATAATCGTTGTGGAGCGCTGCGCCGCGCTGCTCCGCTTCTTGATGATGCGAGTATTTCCACATGAGCCGCATTCGCTTCTTGCATGAAACCTGTCGACGGATACCCCCAGTACAGCCGGGCGCAAATCCTGTTGCGGTTCAGGTGGGCACAAAGTGACGTGCCCACCCTACAAATATCGTTGGTTTTAGTCGGAACCGTAGGGTGGGCACAGGTTCATCGTGCCCACCGAAACGGCGACCAACGTACTCCCGACTGTATTGAACCAGCTGATCCGCCCATTGGCCTGGCATTTCATAGCGGTGAGTGATCCTTCACAGCCTTCGAAGAAGCTGGAATCCGGACGGTAGACCCTCGATCAAAGGCCCAATCGGCATGCAGTTCGCCGCCATGAAGAGGGTGCTCGCTGGTCCAGCCACCGCTGGCTGCAGTCATGGACAGCCAAGTGCCCGAGCACAGGAACGCCTACGGCAAAAAGATCGTTCCGGGCAATCTTGAACTGATCTTCTAGACAGGCCGACCGCGATGAATACCAAATGGCCCTCATGCTGGAGTCGCTGAAGACTGCCCGCGCTCGGTTCGCGAGATGGCCTTCGAGAACGGATTCCCAGTTTACACTGTCTCACTGCCATCGAACGATCTGGAGCATTGAGGCCAGGTCGATCTGCAGGGCTTCGAGGGGACAACGCCCCGGCTCACAGACTCTATGCCGGAGGCAGCAGAGGTTCCATCCTTTAAGCCTCGCTGCCGGCCGCATCGAAAGCATCTTTATCTCCCGTCACAGGCCGGTGGTTGGTTCTATGGTGTGGATTTTTTCACACGTTATGCACTTTTCGCAACGGATATCCGTCAACCCAGGGAGGAATGAAGTGGACGTCACACGCAACATTTTCTCGACACGAACTGGCATCATCATCGTCGGGGCCGCCATCGGGGTCCTCGCAGCGCTGTTGCAGAAGTGGGGCAACCCGGGGAACATGGGCATCTGCGTGGCCTGCTTCGACCGGGACATCA
>JBFYYO010000301.1:0-4025 GCA_041310025.1 Syntrophobacterales bacterium | reverse complement strand
TACCCTTACCCTCTTTGAGTGTTGTCCTGCAAATTAATCTGACTTTTCCGATCTGATTATTCTGGACCATTGGTGAAAGGTGCACGGTATTTCGACGGTGTGTCGGGGGAAGCTCCTTGCTGGAGGGGAAGCCCCCCGTGCATGGGGTAGAGTTGAGGGGAAAAGTGGAACGGCAGCCATATCAGGTGGATTGGACGACGGCCCTGGCCCTGCGGATGGTTCGATCCAGATACCGATTGATTCTGGTTTCCCCTTGATGGTTGGTCCAGATGTTTCTTTCGGAGCGAATGCGCTCCCGGATCTGTTGATCGGAGGCGCCTCTTCTGGCGAGAGCGATGGCGTAGGCGAAATCGGTTGCGGATTCATTGCCTCGAAGGTAGTGGCGCCTGGAAAGAAGGGATTGACGACACACAAGCCCCCCTGGGTGGGGATGGGAAACTGTTGGCGATATGGGCGTTTGGGGTCTGAGGGCTGGGATGTCGGCTTGGGAGACCCAGTCGATCCAGATGAGCTTTGCGAGAGGGTATCGGCCATCGGGAGAGCGGTGCTTCTCCTTGGTGTTTCGAAAGCCCGGGGCGCGCCCCCATCGGTTTTGGGGGTGGGCTGCGGGGTCGCTGTGCATTTTCTGGAGCCAGAACTGTTTTTCATGGGATGTCAAGGGCCTTTTGGAGTGAATCCAGACCTGGAAGTTTCCCGGTGAGGTTTCAACGATCATGCGTCCGGGCTTCCATCGGCCATCGGGGAGCCGGTGCTGGTGCGAGAGGGCATCCCGGGAGAGATCGTCTGCCAGGAGATAATGGTCAAGGCGGACTGGCTTCATGAAGATGTGGCAGCCGCGGGCGTTCCTGGCTTTGAGGGTGGAGATTTTCTCCGGGGAGGGCTGTACGGTCCAGAGTCCCCGTTTAGGATCGAGGACCCCGAGATGCCAGAGATTGTCGAAGTAACAGGTGAGCTTTTGAAAGATGGTCTCCATGGGATGCTCCTCGGGTCCGGGCAGGACGCAGCG
Organism: Syntrophobacterales bacterium; assembly: GCA_041310025.1. Lineage (GTDB taxonomy): Bacteria > Desulfobacterota > Syntrophobacteria > Syntrophobacterales > Syntrophobacteraceae > JALOOX01. Next base: position 3,019 of record JBFYYO010000301.1, on the reverse strand, counting down.
TGTGCGCCTTGCCCGGCTGGGGTCAAACGAGCTCGGTTGAAGCGATGCGGACATGGTCGGCCGAGACGATGTGGGTTTTCTCATGGGCAGCGGCCATGAGGGCGCCCCGGGCGAGGTTGTTGGCCCGCCTGAGGAGTCCCCCCGAGCCCTGCTGGATGGCGGTGATGGCGGCATCGGCAAAGAGGGGCTGCGAGACCCCCGCAATGGTGAGATGGTGGTTGAGATAGCGTTCCATGTCCTCTCGCGTGACGGCTTCGAGATGGAACCTTGCAACGATTCTTGAAGCCAGGGGGACGGAGGTTCGGTAGAGCAGGAGATCGACGAGATTGTTCTGGCCCGCGAGGACGACGGGCAGATAGGGCTTGGAGTCGGCTTCGAACTGGGTGAGGGTGTGGAGCTCGGCGTAGACCTCGATTCGCAAAAGCGAGGCCTCGTCGATGACGAGCACGGGTTTTTGCTTGCGGTTGCAGGCAAGCTCGATGATCTGCCTTCGGATGATTCGCAGGAGCACGGCGCGTGAGAAGGTGTTGGTGTCGATCTCGAGCTCGGAGGCGAGCTGTCGGTAGAATTCGAGAATGGAGCCCGATTGGGCTGTGACCCAAAGCGGCCGGAACTCCGCGGGATGGAGCCGGTTCAGGGCGAATCTCAGGGCGGTGGATTTGCCGGAGCCGACCTCGCCTGTGACCAGGCCGATGGCGCCAAGACGCACGGTGTATTCGAAGCGGTCGCAAACGGCGAGGACTTCGGGTGTCTGCAGGATGTGATCGACGCGGATGTCAGCGCCGAAGGGCTCAAGGGTGAAACCGAAGAAATGGAGATAGGAGGGTTTCATCAGGCGCCCTCCCGATCCGTGAAGCGAAGCTGTCCGGAAGGAAGGCTTTCGCTTTGGGTGCTCTCCAGGACCAGGCGGTTTCGATCGCGCCTTCGGACCCGGCAGTTGACGTTGAGGTCGAGAGGGGTGAGAAGCCCGTAGCATCGGCCCTCGAGCTGGACCTCGATCCGGGCGGGATCGGCCTCGTTGTAGAGGAGGATCACGTGCGATCCTATGAGGGGCACGGGGGCCTCGTAGAGCTTGCCGTGGAGGGAGACGGTCCGGTCGTTGGCGACCCGCCTTCGGGCGCGCTTGCGGAAGTAGTCTTCGAGGTGCCTGGGGGCGGGGCGGATGCACTCCATGTGATCGGCAAAGCGCTTCAAGGGGGGCTCGTCTGTCGCTCCGTGGGGGCGCTGGTGGTAGTCGGTGGTGATCCAGCGGTCGAGCTGCTCGTTGAGAGCCTCCAGCGTGCTTCCCTGAACGGTCGGGAGAAACTGGCCCCGAACGGTTTGAAAGAAGCGCTCCACCTTGCCGCGCCCCTGGGGCTTGTAGGGCTTGGAGTGGACGAGGGCGATTCCAAGGGAGGCCGCGATCTCGTGCAGGAGCTTCGAGCGGAAGGCGGGGCCGTTGTCCACATAGAGCTTCCTGGGAAGCCCCCGCTTCAAGAGAGCGCATCGCAGGGCGCTGAGATACGCGTCGAGATTCTCGTTCAGATAGAAGGCGGCATGGGGAACGAGCCGACTCATGTCGTCGATGAAGGCGAATAGATAAGTCTTGCGACGCTTGTCACCCACCAGGACCATGGGGCCGTGCATGGCGTCGCTTTGCCACAGATCGTTCGGGAGCTCGGCTTCGAACTTGCGGCGGTCGACGGGCGGGGCAGATGCCACCTTGAGGAGCCCTTCCCGTTTGAGGAACCGGTAGAGGGTGCTTGCTCCCAGCACCAGACCCGGGGGAAGGAGCTTTCGCTTCGTAAGCTCCGAGATCAGGGTGGGAAGGGAGCACCGAGGCATCTCGGTTCTCAGGCGAACGATGAGCGCCCCGGTTTCCTCGTCGATGACCCGGCTCATGCCTCGGTCATTTCGGCTGCCCGGGTAGAGGGATTCGAGCCGGCCACCGCCTGCCCGGTAGGCTTTGATCCAGCCGAGGATCGTCGATCGCGCCAGGCGGGAGCGGTTCGAGTGGGGGATCTGCCAGGACCGCTCGCACTTTTCAGCAAGCAGTCGCTCCTGCTCGCCCCGGTCCAGCTCGCTGCGGGTGACGAAATCGCTGATGACGCCAAACCGAAAAACGGCCACATCCTTTTGCTGCTGCTCTTCCATGGGAAAACCTCCAGTTTGGGTTGTGAGTTTTCCCGGGAAATAGCGTGGAGGGGCCTTCGGCGGCAAAAGCACTCTTCGGTGGAGTCCGTGAAAGGCAAGCGGGAGGCCGGATTAAATCGTCCGGCTGGCGGCGGGGACACCGTCCCGGCACAGCTGGTCGAACCCTTCCAGCAAATCCCCCGCCCAGCTTGTCCCCAACCGGGCAAGGAGCTGCTTTTTGAGGCCGCTCAGCCAGTGACGTTGTCGTGATGGGGATCGGCCGGCCGGCCACCTGAGGTCTTTGAGACGATGGGCAAGGCTTTGACGAATATCGGAAATGCTGGCTTGAAATCGGCTCCAGTAACCGACCGGCCGAGTCCGGAACACCTTCCGGCACTGGCTGCACCGATACCGGGGAAGCCAGACCGCCCGGGGACATCCATCAAACCAGGCGGAGATGAAGCCATGGCCCCACAGCCGACCCCTGCAAGCGGGACACAGCTCTTCCCTGGGCCAGGCATACCCGCGGCCGACATCAACCAGACTCTTGACTGTAACGTTCACGAACAGTATCAAGGGGATGCTTTGTGTGGGTCTTACCCACTCTGTTCGGGGGTAAAGGGTGCTGTCACACTCTTTACCCCATCCTCGTCCCGATCAGACTCCTCTCGCGAAAACCGTCGATATAATCTGACCAATCCCCGCTTTCAGTCAAGACATCGTGAACGATTCCTCCGCCTTTGCGTCAGAATAGTTCGCGAGACAACAAGAGTTCTTCTCGAACAGATTGAGTCAAAGGCGCCCATCACTAAGGCCTCGCTCGGTTCTTTGTCATCGAACTTCAGTGAATCCGAATTGCACTATCGATTAGAGCAATTGCGGCTCTTGCAGTTCATTGTTGTCAAGT
>JBFYYO010000300.1:0-4039 GCA_041310025.1 Syntrophobacterales bacterium | reverse complement strand
ACATCCGCTCCTTCAGGATGGGGTCGCGCTCGTTCCAGAGTGCCAGGGCAAAGCAGAGCTGCTGCCTGTCGTCGCTGATCCCCCCCATCCCGTCCTCGCTGTAGTCCTCGCGGACCGTGCCCCACTGCCGCTCGCTGAGGTACGGGCCCCATTTCTTCCACGGGATTCCCTTTTCGCGTGCGTCGTTCAACCGCTTCTGTTCGGTGACATCCACAATTTGGGTCGCCATTGCTCGCTGCCTCCCATTTCCCAGGTTTGCGCCGATCCTGATGAATCCCCTGTTGAGCTGAATTCTGGGCCTCTATCCCCGAAAAGGGAGAGGGTAAAAAACCCAATGGCCCGTTGGACGAGAACTGAAACGAGAAGTCTTTCCGCCGGATCCATTCGATGCGGGTCATCTTGGTGGGCTTGTCACTCCTCCACCCGCACTGAGCATTGTTCATTTCCCATGCACGTAGCTATTTGTGGAAAAACTTCTTCGATCCACGCCGCCGTGCCCGGCCGCCTGAACCTGCTCGTGCAGCTTCAATAGATCGGCAGCCAGAATCGAAGGTGCGATCTGGGGGTGAAACACGAACTCAATCCTTCCGCCTGCGGTATTGAACACCCCCCGCTCCCGCGACGATCAAATCGGTGGCGAGGCCGATGAACAGACCATGCTCGACGATGCCCGCGCGCGAATTCAGAGCAGCCGCCAGCTGTCGCACCTCGGCGATGGGGCCGAAATGGCAGTCCAGAATCATGTTGCCCGAATCGGTGATGAACCGGGTCCCGTCGTGGTTCCTGCGAATCGTATAACGGGCGCCAAGCGATTCGAGATAACGCGCCTGCGCGAGCCAGCCGAAGGGAATCACTTCGACGGGTACAGGCCAATGAGTGCCCAGGCGCGGCGACGGTTTCGACTCATCCACCACGATGATCTCGCGCTCACTCACCTGTGCGACGATCTTTTCACGCAGCAGCGCACCGCCGCCGCCTTTGATCAAATTCATCTCCGGGTCCACTTCATCCGCACCGTCAATCGTCACGTCGAGGTCTTCGGGCAGGTCTTCGGGCAGCATGGGGATGCCGAGTCGGACGGCTTCCTCTGCCGTGGCTCTTGAGGTCGCGAAGGCGACAATGTCCCTCAGTTCGCCCTTTCGCAGCAATTCCGCGATGAGGCGCGTGGCAAAGACGGCCGTGCTGCCGGTACCCAGTCCGACCCTCATCCCTGAGTGTACGAACTGCACCGCTCGCCTGGCAGCCTCCTCCTTGAACTGCGCTTGCGGATCCGATGAAGTCGAGGTTTGGCTCATGGTGAGTCCTTTACGCAGTGGCAGCCCCAATATTCGCCGCGGCCGCCGCATCCACGAGCCAATGCAGCTCACCGCTCACCGGTTGAATCAACTGGGAGGGCCACACATCGGGTTGATAAGGCCCTTCGAGCACGTTCCGCAGCATCTGGGCCTTGCCGGCGCCTTCCGCGAGAAAGGCCACATGCCGCGCAGCGTTGATGAGCGGCACCGTGAACGTCACCCGCCACGCGGTCATCACTTCAACGTATTGCGCCACCACCCAGCGCACCGTTTCGCGCAGGACGGCCGTCCCGGGAAACAGCGACGCCGTATGCCCATTCTCCCCCATGCCCAGGAGGACGAGATCGAACGCCGGGAGCCGGGCTGAGCGATACAGTCCGGCAATGTCCTGTTCATAGCGCAGGGCCTCGAGCGCCGGGTCGTCTTCAGCGCGAATGCGATGAATGTTTGCGGCGGGAATGGGTGAGTGGTCGAGCCACGCCTCACGCACCATGCGGTAGTTGCTGCGCGCATCGTCGGGCGGCACGCAGCGTTCGTCCCCAAAGAAGATGTGCACCTTCTCCCACGCCATGCGGTCCCGATAGTCGGGGGACGCCAGTCGCGCATAGATCGGTTCGGGTGTTCCACCGCCGGACAGCGCGATGATGAATCGGCCGCGCTCGGCCAAGGCCCTGGCTGCCAGATCGGCGATGAAATCCGCCGAGCCGTCGACAAAACTCGGCTTGTCGGGAAAGACGTGTAAATGAGTCATGCTTCTTTCCTATGCCTTGGGCAAGGATCAATCTCGCCATTCATGGCATGTTGAGGTTCCCCCTCCTGACCATCGTCTGAAGGGAGCGAAAGATCTTCCTGCAGGCCAGGTCTCCCGTTCCCCCAAAGAAGACAACAACCTCCGCATGTCGAGGATTCATGGTTTCCTCCTCACTTCGCCGGCTTTTCGAGGTGTCCCCCGAAACCGAACCGCATGGCCGACAGCACCTTCCGCGCAAAGTCATCCTCGCCCCGGGAGCTGAACCTCTGGTAGAGGGCGGCGCTCAGCACAGGGGCCGGCGCCCCCTCGTCTATGGCTGCCAGGATCGTCCACCGCCCCTCCCCGGAATCGGAGACCGTTCCTGCAAACTTCGAAAGATCGGGGCTTGCGACAAACTCCTGGGCGCAGAGATCCAGGAGCCACGAGGCGACCACGCTCCCCCGGCGCCACAGCTCCGTCACGTCTGCCAGGTTGAAGTCGTACTGGTAGTGCTCGGGGTCGCGCAGGGGTGTCGTCTCGGCATCCACCTCGCGGCCCCGCTTCCCCACGTTGGCGTGGTGCAGGATGTTGAGACCTTCCGCGTAGGCGGCCATGAGGCCGTACTCGATCCCATTGTGGACCATCTTGACGAAGTGCCCCCCGCCGGCAGGCCCGCAGTGAAGGTAGCCTTCCTCTGCCGTTCCGCCCCCTTTCTCCCGGCCCGGTGTCGGGGGAATGGAGCCCCGGCCCGGAGCGAGGGTCTTGAAGATCGGGTCGAGGACCTGAACTGCCTCTTTCGGCCCGCCGATCATGAGACAGTAGCCCCGATCGAGTCCCCAGATGCCTCCGCTCGTTCCGCAGTCGACATAGTGGATTCCCCTGGGCGAAAGCTCCCTGGATCGCCGGATGTCGTCGACGTAATGGGAGTTGCCTCCGTCGATGACGATGTCCCCCTTCTCCACCTGAGCCACAACGTCTTCGAGCGTCTTGTCCACCGCGGCCGCGGGCACCATCAGCCAGACCACGCGCGGCGCCCTGAGCTTCCCGACAAGTTCGGCAATCGAATGCGCCGCGACGGCTCCCGTCTCTTTCGCGAAGGTCTCCCTCGACTTCGCCGTCGCGGAGTAAACGATCACTTCGTGACCTGCGCGCATCAACCGGCGCACCATGTTCCCGCCCATACGTCCCAGACCGATCATTCCAAGCTGCATGTTGCTCTCCTCCTTCGTTTATCTGGCCTTCGCCAGCTGTTCTTGCGCCAATGCAACAACACCTTCTTTCGTGAGGCCGAGCTGCTTCTGCGCCACCTTCGAGGGTGCGGAGGCCCCCTAAGGCTTCATGCCGAGTGGAGGAAGCAGCTGGAATATGCGGCTAACAGCTTAGATTATTATGCTTTGGTTGAAGAAGTCGGGGTCGATCGCTTCAGGCCGAGGACTTCGGCCGCTCGGTGCAACTCGACACAAAAGAGTGACCGTATCAGACGTCATTCCCGCATGTTCCTGGCGGGAACCCAGAGGCTTTCACAGGGCTGGATCCCCGCCAAAGCTTGTCCCCGCAGGATTCAGGCGGGGAGCACGCGGGGATGACGTACGAGGAATACTATCCCTTTATTCTGTGGACCTGTGCTCAGCCTTTTCCGGCGACGCGCCAGCCAACCCTCTCCAGGACGGCCAGGCATGAGATTGCGGCGATTCCATGCCCTCCTTTGGACTCTGGCTGATCATGGCCGGCCCTCCTCCGCCATCGGCAGCGTGAAATGGAAGGTGGCGCCGCCATCGGGATTGTTGACGGCTCCCATGGCTCCACCATGAGCCTTGATGATGGTCTGGCTGATGGAAAGCCCCATCCCCAGACCCTCGGGCTTCGTCGTATAAAAGGGCTCGAACAGGCGGTCCACGCCGTGCTGGTCGATGCCGGTGCCTGAGTCCGTGACCGAGACCTTCGCAGTTCGCTCACCCTCGACCGTCGTTTTGAGGAGTATCCTCCTGGAGGTGCGGGGAGCGCTCCTCATGGC
>JBFYYO010000299.1:0-4048 GCA_041310025.1 Syntrophobacterales bacterium | reverse complement strand
CACGGCTCTTTTCAAATGGTACATGAGCAAGGACTGGGACAACCACACCAAAAGAGTGCTCTGGCAGGTGCTTCACGATCGATACGCCGGGGACTGGAACCGGCTGTTGGTGGACTGGGTCGCCCCCGAAGACGTGAAAAGCTTCGAAGATCTCAAGCGTGCCGATGTCGGGCTCAAGCTGAGGCCTGGCGGGAACGGCATCAAGGTGGTCGACCGGTTCATGTTTCTGGTGGCGCAGCATTACTACGACCTCATGTACCGATCCATCCGCAAGGCCCATCCGGAGGCGCTGGTCCTGGGAGACCGACTGCCCCTCTACTACCACCAGGACGCTGTCAAGGCCATCGGCGAAAACGTGGACGTCATCTCCACCAACTACAACGTGGACAGTCCCGACGGCTGGGTGGCGCCTTATTATTTCGAGGGGCTGCAGCAGCTCTCCCCCAAACCCGTGATCGTCACGGAGTTCTTCTTCGCAGCCGAAGAGAATCGTACAGGAAATCTCAATGAAACGGCCCGGAACAAGCACCCCAAGCCCGGCCACCTCATGACGGTCCAAACCCAGGAGGAGCGCGCCCGCGGGATTTCCAACACCGTGCGGCGGTTCGCCCGCTTCCCCAACGTGGTCGGAGCCCACTGGTTCCAGTACTGCGACGAGCCCTTCGGGGGCCGGGAAGACGGTGAGGACTACAACATGGGGCTCATCGACACGTCCAACGGCGCCTACGAGGAGGTCACGACCGTCTTCCGAACTGCCAACGCCGAGATCGAATCCATCCACAGCCAGGTGCCCCGCCTCACAGCGAGAGAAAAGCCGGGATTTCTCTCTCCCAGCCCGGCCGAGGCCGCCGTGGATGAACGTCCCCTGGTTCTCAGGGCTCCGAACCCTCCCAGCGTTTCCGACCAGTCGCTCCAGGACTGGGACAAGGACAAGACCCGGATCCCGAACCTGCAAGCCCCGCAATCCTATGCGCCCTTTGGAGACCTGCACCTTTCCTGGAGCCCCGAGGGGCTTTATCTGGCCGCCATCGCCAACACCTTCGTGGATCCGGGATTCCTGGCCTACGAGGGCGAGTTCCCCGATTCCGAGGCCTTCCAGATTCACGTCGCCGTCGAAGCCGACGGAAAGGTGCATCACCAGACCATTTACATGCTCCCGAACCCGGACCCCAACGAGCCCGATGGATTCGGAATGAAGACCAAAGTCGTCCAATGGAAGCCCGGACAACCCATGAGAAATGCCGAGCCGGTCTCAACCGCCGGGCGCGTTCAGCGCATCCACAAGGCGCTGCCCCATATGCACATGGAGGCCTTCCTGCCCGCCCAGTCCCTGGGGTACCCGACACTCAAGGCCGGCATGCAGCTCAACCTCAATATCGTGATGGTGAATTATTTCCGGGAGCTCTCCATGTCCTGGCCTGGCCGCGCCACCCTGGAGCAGGCCGCCAACCCGGACATCATGAAAACGGTGGTACTCAAGAATTAAGAGGCTGCGGCGGCGGGACGGGGTCGGTCCAGGATTCTTGAAGTGATGCGGTTCACCTGCTTTTCGATGCATATGGAGATGAGCGTGATGGCCAGGACGATCACCGCGGTGCACGCGAGAAAAACCCAGAAGTTGTAAGTGCTCAGCAGGTGCCCGAATGTGATGACATAGGGCTGGTGGAGCAGGTACAGGCCGTAGGAGTACACACCCACCGTTGTGAGGACCGAGCCGGCTCCGGGCAGGATGCAGGCCGCCCGGCGCGTGGCCTGGGCCATGAGGATAAACAACCCCATGGCGATGAGGCCGTCGTTGAAGGAAGAGAGGAAGTTCGGCTGGTAGCTGTACACGCCCGCCACGTAAAGCACAGCCCCAAAGACCAGGTTGGCCCGGGAAAAAAAACCGTCTTCCACCGCGCTGGGATGCTTTCGATAGAGATGGGCGAGCACCATGCCGGCCGAGAATTCCCACAGCCTCCCGCCGAAGAAAGCCCCCTGCACATAGTTTCCATTGGCTTGCAGGACCCCGAAGAGCACATAGCGGACGGCGATGGTGAACAGGACGCTCATCACGAAAAACCAGATAGGCCCGATCCGTTTCAGGAGTTGAAACAGCAGCGGAAAGATCAGGTAGAGCTGGACGAGCAGTCCGATGAACCACCAGGCGGGAACCAGGTAGTAGAAGGCCGTTTCGGCAGGATAGCTGCGCTCGCCCATGAGGCTCAGGAGAAACCGATAGTCCACGGGATCGGATCGGTGAGCCAGGGGCGAGAAGAGGACGATCAGGTGAGCGACCCAGTACATGGGGAAAAGCCGAACCAGACGCTTCTGGTACCACCCCCACCACCCGCCCTCGGGCTGCCCGGTCTTGGCCAGTGAGTAGGTCAGACCGAAGCCGCTCAAGACGATGAAAATCCCCACGGGCTGCGGCCCCCTTTGGATGAATCCCACCAGGAAACCTTCCAGCAGGCTCCCCAGGAAGCCGAAGACCGACCCGCCGCTGGAATCGCGCGCAAAGGGCACCAGGTTGAAGAAGGTCATGGGCCAGGGATAGCGCCCGGGATCGTATGCGCTGAGAAAGTGGAAAATCACGATCCAGAGGATCGAAAACCCCTTCATGATGTCGAGCCAAAAAAGACGCGGTCCCGAAGCCGGCAAAACGCACGCGGCGGCGATGTCTTCCTTGACCGCCATCTAAAGGCCCGCCCTCTCCATGAGGCTCGCCAGGACCTTTTCGGCCGCGAAATACTCGGCCGCGACCTCCCGCGCGGCGCGGCAGGCCCCTTCGTAATCGCTTTCGATGACGTCGACGGCGGCCAGGATGTCCTCCATGGTCAGAAACCCAAAAAGCCCCTTGCCGGTGGGCAGAAACTTGCTGAAGCCCGTTTCGTGGGTGATGACCGGTCGGCCGGCCGCAAGGAAGCTCGCACTGCGGTCGCTGAACCATCCGGTCACGGGCCGCACCACCTGGTCCTTGGCCACCGTGAACTCCCCGCGGGAGCGCTGAATGTACTCCCGGTAGGCATTCACATCCTTCGAGATGGGCAGCGAGTGCACCAGATTCCACCCGTTGCCGCGCAGCATCCGCTCCGTCTCCTCGTCCACCACGACAGCCAGCTCGAACGGGACCTGCCGGCGTTTGGGAAGATCGATGAATCTCATGAATTCACGATCCTTGGTCCAGTAGAACTTCTCACCCTTGTAGACGATGCTCTTGCCCTTGTTGTGCCAGGTCGTGATCGTCGTGTACGGAGCCGTCGGGGCCGCCGGAAACGGATTCTCCCACAGATCCATCACCACGGGCTGGCGCGTGGGAAGCCACTGATAGCGTTCGACGGGCACCGTGCAGTCCGGAGCACCCAGATTCTCGCCAAAGCTGAAATGGATGTCGTGGGCATCCAGAGCCGCCAGAGTCGCTTCATCACCCTGAGCCACCTTGATCTGCACGGCAAAAGGATCGGACTCCACATAAATGCGCCGCGGGATGGCCATGTGCTCATCGCGCAGTTCCTGGGAAGCCGTCACATTCAGGAAGGCATCGGCTTCACGGTAGAGCTGCAGGATCTCAACTTCGGACATCCCGTAGCAGCGGCCTTCGGGATAGCTCCCCCGGAAGGCCCAGCGGCCCGCAAAACCGTGAGCTTCCAGGACAGGAGCCACAGCAGCCACATTCCCGGAGGCGTCGGGTGAGAATTCAAACTTCATGGGGTCGTAGATCCAGCGTCCCGAATCTTCAATATAATAGACGTCGTAGCCGAGCTTCCTCAAGCCGATGAGATAATGAAGAAACTGGTAGGTCACCCCCGCGAGGGGGTACCAGAAGATGATCCCGAATACAATGATCTTGCCTCGGGCAAGCGGGCTCGATGTCATGAGGAAACCTCATTGGTGGAAGGTGGTTTCTAGTTTCTAGTTTCTAGTTTCTAGTTTCTAGTTTCTAGTTTCTAGTTCCTAGTTTCTAGTTTCTAGTTTCTAGTTTCGGGTTTCGGGTTTCGGGTTCTACGGCTTCCGGGCTGGCATTGTCTGCTCCTGCCTGCGGGCCAAAGATCCAGCATCCAGCATCCAG
>JBFYYO010000298.1:0-4068 GCA_041310025.1 Syntrophobacterales bacterium | reverse complement strand
AATTCTCGAACGGGCTCTCAGGCTTTTCCTCACCATGGTGCTGGTTTGCGGTGTCTTGCTGGGACCTGGTCCAGGGCAGGTTTCTGCCGCTAAGACCGATGCCTCCAAGGACGATCACGTCAAGGTCGAGCTGCACGACGTCGAGCTGATCGACCAGGATGGAGGACGCGTCAGGTTCAAGAGTGATGTGATCGGCGATCGGGCGGCTGTGGTGATTCCGTTCTACACCACCTGCCCGACGGCGTTTCCCATCTTGATTTTCATCTTCACGCGGCTGCAGGATATGCTGGGAGAGAGGTTGGGCAAGGAGGTCGTCCTGGTTTCCGTGACGGTGGACCCACGGACCGACATCCCGGTTCGCCTCAAGGCCTACGCCAGCAAACAGAAGGCCAGGCCCGGGTGGGTCTTTTTGAGCGGTGATCGCAACAGTCTGGGCCAGGTCCTCTGCGGAGTGGGGGTCTTGTTTTCATCGAAACTGGAAGAGCACAACCATATCCCCATCACGATCGTGGGGAGCCCCTGGGGTGAATGGAGGAGGTTTCACGGATTCCCGACTCCGGAACAGCTCCTGGGGCAGTTGGAAGAGGCCCTTGCCGCAAAGCCCGCTCACTGATCGTCCATTGACCATGAGACCCCTCACGATGGTGGCTCCCTGCAAATCGCCCGGCGCAGGCCCTGTTCCCGTAAACGGGGAAGGGCTGGTGGAAAGCGGCATTGCGGCGACCGACATCAGCTGGAGTGATCGATGTTGGCTTGAAAAAGAGGAGGATTTCAAATGAGCAGGAAACTGTGGATCATTTCCATCATCTTCGGTCTGATATTCGCGAGCGCAGTTCTGGCTCTTGCTGAGGCGGACAAGGATATTCAAGCCCACCCGTCCTGCAAGTACTGCGGCATGAATCGGCAGATGTTCGCCCACAGCCGGATGCTCATCGAGTATGACGATGGGACCACCCTTGGGGCCTGCAGCCTGCATTGTGCAGCCATGGATCTCGCTCTGAATCTCGATAAATCTCCTGTCAGCATTAAGGTGGGTGACTATGTCAGCAAAGAATTGATCGATGCAGAGTCGGCCGCATGGGTCATTGGCGGAGACAAGCCGGGCGTCATGAGCAAAAGGGCCAAGTGGGCCTTTGCCAGCAAGGGGGATGCGGAGAAATTCATAAAGGAAAGCGGAGGTAAGCTCGCCACTTTCGACGAGGTCATGAAGGCTGCCTACGAGGACATGTACGACGACACCCGGATGATTCGCGAGAAGCGAAAAGGCAAGGGTATGCATAAGCATGATCACAAAGGTCATGAAGGGCACAAGCACAATTAGGTACCTGGAGGAAGGCTGCATGAAAAGACTCATCCCCATATGGTTGGCCATTTGCTTGATGGCGCCGATGCTGGGAGCGGAGGAGACGAAGCCTGCCGTCCCATCCAAGGAGGACAAGTGTCCCGTTTGCGGGATGTTTGTGGCGAAGTATCCGGACTTCCTGTGTCAGGTGGTGTTCAAGGAAGGCTCCCAAGCGTTCTTTGACGGTGCCAAGGACATGTTCAAATACACTCACAATCTTTCCAGGTACAATCCGGGCAAAAACCAGAGTGACATTCAGGCGGTTTTTGTGACCGATTACTACGACCTGGTGCCCATTGACGGTATGAAGGCGTATTATGTCAAAGGGAGTACAGTGTACGGTCCCATGGGAAAAGAGCTCATTCCTTTCGTCAACGAAGAGGCCGCCAATGAGTTCCTGGTGGATCACAGCGGCTCATCGATCCTGCGATACAAGGACGTCACGTTGGAAACCCTGAAATCCCTGGATTGAGCCCATGAGGAAATGTCACATTTTCTTCCTGTCTGTGGCTGTCGGCTGCTTCTGGGTGGGGATGATGCTGGTGCACTCCGGCTTTCTCGAACGATCCGAGGAGGCCAGGGTGAGCCACCGGAGGGAGTGGGTCGGGAAGCTCGGCCTCTCTGACCTCTGCCTGTTCACGGAAGCTCGTTACACGCGCCATCCGGTCACGGCTGACTTGCATGTGCCGTTTCAGGACTATCCCCTTGCGTTCGAGCATTTCCCTTCGGGCTCGATCCTCAGCGTGCCACCCCATCTCAGAGGAAAGCTGTTATGGTGAGCCATGAGATGGTTTGAAAAGCAGAAAAACATTGTGGACTTCACCCTTTCGGCGCTCTGGCGGCGGAAAGGGAAGAATATCACTCTGGTATCCGTATACACCTTCGTCATTTTTCTCGTCGCCTCAGTAGTTTACCTCACCAGCTCCATCAAGTACGAAGCTTCGCGGGTGCTGGCGGAAGCTCCGGACATGATGGTCCAGAGGCTTGTGGCCGGCCGGCACGATTACATACCCCTGGCATACATGGGGGCCATTCGGGACATTCGAGGGGTCCAGGGGGTGAAGAGCAGACTCTGGGGGTACTATTTCGATCAGACCAACAGCGCCAACTATACCCTCATGGTCAATGAGGAGATGAACATCGAGCCGGGTACGATCGTGATCGGCAGCGGGGTCGCCAGGAATCTGCTGGTCAAGGAATCGGGTGCGATACCCTTTCGAGCTTACGACGGATCGTATGCGTTTCTGAAGATCGGGCGCATCCTGCAAGAAGACCTGGACCTGGTGGCCGCCGACTTGATTCTGCTCAGTCGCCAGGACTTCAGGAGGATCTTCCTCACGCCGGAGGGACAGGCCACAGACCTGGTGGTCGAAGTGAGGAACGCCAAAGAACTTGCGACCATCGCCAGGAAGATCGTGACCCTGCTGCCCGACACGCGGCCCATCCTGCGTGAGGAGATCCTGAGAACCTACGATGCGGTCTTCGAATGGCGGGGAGGGCTGACCATCCTCGTCCTCTCCGGGGCATTCCTGGCTTTCATCATACTGGCCTGGGACAAGGCGACGGGTCTCAGCGCCGAGGAGAAGCGCGAGATCGGGGTTTTGAAAGGCCTGGGCTGGGAGACGTCGGACATCCTGCAGATGAAGTTCTGGGAGGGAGGGGCGGTGTCGCTCACCTCCTTTCTGGTCGGCCTGCTGCTGGCCTACCTGCATATTTACTTCACTCCGGCGGTGTTGTTCGAGCCGGTGCTCAAAGGCTGGTCCGTGCTTTACCCCAAGTTCCAGCTCACGCCTCAGTTGAGCGCCTATCACATCTCGACGCTCTTCTTCCTGACGGTGGTCCCCTACACGGTGGCGACGATCGTCCCGTCATGGCGTGCGGCGACCGTGGATCCCGACCTGGTCATGAGAACCTGATGCATTGCAGGGAATGTCTGTCGTCAATCATGCAACGGCCTGTATTCACACTTATCACATGAGCAGCCGGTTGGTGGCTGAGGAGTGACGGTGGATGAGTTGATTCAGATCAGGGAGGTTCGCAAAGTCTACAACATGGGCAGGCCCAACGAGCTCGTCGCCATCGACGGAGTGAGCCTGGCCGTCGACGCCCATCGGGCGACGGTGCTCAAGGGGCCCAGCGGCTCGGGGAAGACGACGCTTCTCAGTCTGCTGGGCTGCATGGCACGGCCGACCTCGGGGAGGATCTCCCTGATGGACCGGGAGATCACCAGTCTGCCCGAGCGTTTTCTGACCGACATCCGGAGGAGGAGCTTCGGGTTCATCTTTCAGCAGTTCAACCTGATCAAGGGAATCACCGCGCTGGAGAACGTCATGGTGCCGGCTTATCCGACGGGAGAGAAGTATTCCTCCTTGAAGAAGCGGGCCGCCGAGCTCCTGGATCTCTTTGATGTCGGGCGGAAGGCCTCGGCAAAGGTCGAATGGCTTTCGGGGGGCGAGGCGCAGCGGGTGGCCATTGCGCGGGCGCTGGTCAACGATCCGATGGTGATCATCGCCGATGAGCCGACGGCTCATCTCGACACCCGTCTCTCTCAGGAGCTCATGGAGATCATGAGGACGCTGAAGGCGAAGGGCAAGACCTTGATCATGGCCAGCCATGATCCCATCGTTCATGAATCCGCCATAGTGGACCGCGTGGTGGAAATGCGCGACGGCAAGCTGGTTTCGCGGGATTAGAGCCATGTTCTTTCATCCCGCCATTCTGGCTCT
>JBFYYO010000297.1:0-4087 GCA_041310025.1 Syntrophobacterales bacterium | reverse complement strand
TGGAAGCAGCGCTATTTCACTTCCACCTTGATGGCTTTGCTCTTGGCCTCTTCCGACTTGGGAATGGTGATCTTCAGAATTCCCTTTTCGAAGGAAGCTTCGGTTTTGTCGGTCTGTGCAGTCGCCGGCAGGGTGAAGGATCTCTGGAACGAGCCGTAATAGCGCTCCACGCTGTGGAAGTGCTCGCCAGATTTTTCCTCCTCCTTTTTCTTCTCGCCCTTGATGGTCAGGCGGTCGGCCATGATGCTCACGTCGATGTCACCTGCCTCGAGGCCGGGCACTTCGGCCTTGATGAAGTAGATGTCTTCCGTCTCGGAGACGTCCACGGAAGGCATCCATTCGCCCCCAAAGGCTTCCGTCAGCGCCCCCTCTCCGAAGAAGCGTTTGAAAAGGTTGTCCATTTCCCTCCGCAGTGGAATCAGATCCTTGATGGGCTTCCAGGGGGTCATTTCCATTGCTTGCACCTCCATGATTGGTTGTTCCAGGGGATTCTTTGATTCAATAACGACTCTTTTGATTTGTTGCTCCCACATGCTTACTCTCATAAACTAAGAATCCCTGGCAACGCTTCAACGGGTCGCACGCATTCCCGGATGTGAATCGAGGCCGGGCATTTGAATCTCAAACGGGATGAGGAGGTCGAGTCATGGCGGCTCAGCGCATCATCGTCTACGGCACCTATTGGTGTCCCGACTGCCGAAGGTCGAAAAAGTTCCTGGGCGAGCAGTTCGTTCCTTTTGAGTGGATCGATATCGAACAGGATCGGGAAGCGGAGGCGACCGTACTGCGCCTCAACGAGGGCAAGCGCATCATTCCGACCATCGTCTTCAAGGACGGCTCATTTCTCGTCGAGCCCAGCAACGCGGAGCTCGCGAGAAAGCTGGGGCTCAAGACGGAAGCCCGAAAAAGCTACTACGATCTCATCATCGTGGGAGGGGGGCCGACGGGGCTCACGGCCGGCATCTACGCGGCACGGGAGGGCGTCGAGACGCTGGTCATCGAGCGATCCGGCCTGGGCGGGCAGGCCGGGCTCACCCAGGGCATCGACAACTTCCCCGGATTTCCTGAAGGAATCAGTGGGCAGGAGTTCTCGGAGCGCATCGTCCAACAGGCCCGCCGCTTCGAAGTGGAGATCCTCCAGGCCCAGGACATCTCCGGCATCGGGGCCCACGACGGTGTCCGGTGTGTGAAAGATGAATCGGGCCGGCATTACCACGGCAGGGCCATCCTCATCGCCACCGGCGCCAGCTACCGTCGGCTCGGGGTTCCGGGCGAGGAGGACTACATCGGCGCCGGCATCCATTTCTGTGCCACCTGCGACGGTCCATTCTACAAAGGCGCCAGGGAGATCCTGGTGGTGGGAGGGGGCAATTCCGCCTGCGAGGAGGGGCTGCATCTGACCAGGTTCGCCGACCGGGTGACCCTGCTCGTTCGCGGGAGCAGTCTGACGGCGAGCCAGATCATCGTCGACAAGCTCAACAGCCCCAACTCCCGGGTGGACATTCAGTATCGGACGGTGGTGGACGCATTCCACGGGGAGGAATCGAAGCTCAAGGCCGTCACCATTCGATACCTGGATTCCGGTGAAACCCGGGTGGCTCACCCCGCCGCCGCGTTCATCTTCATCGGCCAGCAGCCCAACAGCGGCTTTGCGCAGTCTGCGGTCGAGATGGATCCCGGGGGATTCATCCTGACCGGCCACGAACTGGCTCATGTGCGAGGCTTCCAGTCGGAGCGGGAGCCCTTCGCATTCGAGACCAGCGCCCCGGGTATCTTCGCCGCGGGGGATGTTCGCCACGGAAGCGTCAAACAGGTGGCCTCGGCCGTCGGCGAAGGAGCTGCCGCGGCCATCGCCATCCGTGAGTTTCTGAAGACGGCGTGAACCGGAAGCGAAGACAAAACAGCATCGGCTACCCCGGGGGACCGGGATCACTGATAATACTTGTGCATGTACTCCATCACCATCCGGTGGGTGTTGAAGAAGGAGCCGACGTCGGCGATGGAGCTCTTCATGATGGATCGCCACTGTTTGGGATTGGCGTAGTAGGTCGTCACCAGGTCGTCGAGGTCGATGTAGAGGTCGCTCGCCGCGGCTTCGTCAGACTGGTCCTCGTCGTCGCCGATGGCCCAGCCGTTGACGCGGTTGCGGCATACCTCGCGCCACCATCCGTCCAGGACGCTCATGTTGATCCCGCCGTTGAAGCAGACCTTCATCCCGCTGGTGCCGCTCGCCTCCCGGGGCCGCCGGGGGGTGTTGAGCCACACGTCCGTGCCCTGGACCATGAGCGCGGCGAGCCACATGTTGTAGTTGGGAACGAAGACCAGCCGGATCTTCGATTCGTACTGGCGGGAGGCGTTCACGATCTCGCGGATGAGCTCCTTGCCTGGGTCATCCTGGGGATGGGCCTTGCCGGCGAAGATGATCTGCACGCGATCGAAGCAGAGGTTGGTCAGGTATTCGATGTCTGAGAACATGAGGGTGGCGCGCTTGTAGGCGGCGGCTCGGCGCGCGAAGCAGATGGTCAGCAGCTCATCGGTGAATCCCACGGCTGTCACCGAGTTGACGTAGCTGATGAGGCGGCGCTTGGCGGCGAGCTTGGCCACCCTGAGCTCCTCATCGGGAATGGCATGGGCGGTGCTGAGCGCCTGGGGCTGCTGGCGCCAGTTGGGGATGTGCTTGTCGAAAAGACCCTGGAACTCCGGGCCGGTCCACGTGAGATGGTGCACGCCGTTGGTGATGTGGCCGATGTTGTAGCCGGGAAACATCTGCCTCGATATCTCGCCGTGGAGCTCGCTCACCCCGTTGGCGGCCCGAGAGAGGCTCAGGGCCAGGATCGTGGTGTTGAGGATGTCGTCTCCGGCGAGAGCACGGATGTTCGGAGGAAGATAGGCCCCCAGGACATGCTCGGCCATATTATATGCGAACTTGTCATGACCTGCCGGAACAGGGGTGTGTGTCGTGAACACGCATTTCTCGCGGACCCTCTCTTCCTTTCCCTCCATGTCCTTGAGGAGAGCGAGGGTCAGGAAGACGGCGTGGCCCTCGTTCATGTGATAAGTCGTGATGTCTCGCTCCAGCCGCTTGAGGACGAGGTACCCGCCGATGCCGAGGACGGCCTCCTGGCAGATCCGGGTGTGATGGTCCCCGCCGTATAGAAACTGGGTGATCAGCCGGTCGTCAGGGGCGTTGGTCGGGAGGTCGGTGTCGAGGTAATAGATGGGGACCTTCCCCTTCATCCCCACCTGGTTGTATTTCCAGACCCCGATGTCGACCTTCCGTCCTTCCAGCTCGATGCTCACCTTCATGGGGAGCTGCTCCATGAAGGCCCTCGGGTCGAAATAGGGATAGGTTTCCTCCTGGTAGCCCATGGGGTTGATGGACTGGATGAAGTAGCCGCGTTTGTAGAGCAGCGTGACGGCCACCAGGGGCACATTCATGTCGGCGGCGGACTTGACGTGGTCCCCGGCCAGGATGCCCAGGCCCCCGCTGTAGGTGGGAATACTCTCGCTCAAACCGATTTCCATACTGAAATAAGCTATCTTCATCGACACTCCCTCATGTCAGGCTCTCGTCCAGTCCTTGGGCAGGGGGATCACACGATAGCCCGCACATATACCACCATTCCCGCCACTTCCTGAGCAAAAAGTACACCCGGTTCCCTGAATTCGTTCCAAGGTGCTGCCCGAATTCCACACTGCTTCTGGTGAAACAGTCATGGTGCTTCAGGGGCCACAGTGCAGTGATCTCGGATCGGGCCAAACGAGATTCCCATCTGAAGCACTGCCGGTCTACCCGCCGATTTCAATATCTGCAATTCAAATGTACAGCGGGCAGAAATTCAAGATTCTGACAAGCTGCCGGTGAGATTCCGGTGTCTGTCTCGACCTGGAACTTCTGGGCAGTCTTGTCACATGGAGAGGCAAGCAAACTGGAAGTCATGAAGCTTTCGAGTTTCTGGAAATCCTTCCTTTCAGCGTGTTTTACAGAGGGTGCAGATCTTTTGGAACAACGTCCCCAATAGGCTGCGAATCATGGACCAATGTGGATTTCCACGCGAGGAGCATCTGCTGGAATCCCATCGGGAGC
>JBFYYO010000296.1:0-4091 GCA_041310025.1 Syntrophobacterales bacterium | reverse complement strand
CGAAACCGAAGAAAACCTCGCACCCGCGACCTGGATCATAAAGGTCGCGGATGCCTTTTCGTCCTGCCAGGCCGCCGGCCTCTTTGCCCTTGCCGCCTCCAATCCCGGCACTCCCCTGTCTCCGTCCTTTTCCTACTGGCGGGATTTCGCCTCCCGCTATCTGAGTCATCTCTGCCGTACCCCTGGGTCGGCAGAGGGCCGCCTGGATCCGATTGAGGCGCCCTCCCCTGCTGAACTCAGCGCCCTGAGAGAAGCGGCACCCCCCATGTTGGGCGGAGAGTATTTGAACACCGAACTCCTTCATCGCTTCTGGGTCGATCTGGATGATTGGGTAAGGAAGCAGATCGCTTCGTCGGCTTCGGGGCTTTCCGGGTGGCTAAAGAAGTTCGCCCCGGCCTGGCAGCAGGTAGGACGTGTTTGTTTTCACCTTGCAGAAAACAAGAACGACGCCAGGTTTCCCTTTGCGTTCCTGGCGACCTATGCGCCCCGGCTTTCCAGTGCCGGCCGAGTGCAATACCAGCCGCTGGGAAGAGCTCTCCAAGACTACGCAGGTCAGCGAAACAAGAAAGCTCTGATCAGCCTGCTCTCGCCCGTGCAAGCGGCCTCCGAGAAAAGCGAACTCATCAGGAAACTCGTCGAGTCAGGTGACGTCTTTCATCCTCTGGCCTGGTCTCCGAAGGAGGCCTACAGTTTTCTTCGGGACCTCCCTCTCCTGGAGGAAAGCGGCCTCTTGGTGCGGGTTCCCGACTGGTGGCAAAAGCGACCAAGACCCCGCGTTACCGTCACCATGGGCGAGAAGAAGCAAAGCCGTTTGGGCACGGACACGATGCTGACTTTCAAGGTCGAGCTGGCCCTTGGTGAGGAACGGCTGACGGAGGAGGAATGGCATCGGTTGATGGAAGCCGAAGCCGGCCTTGTGAGCCTAAAGGGCAAGTGGGTCGAGATCGATCGCGAAAAACTCTCCGAAGCGCTCACCCATTGGAGACGTGTGCAAAAGGAGGCCGGGAGCGACGGCATTTCTTTCATCGAAGGCATGCGACTTCTTGCAGGGACCTCCCAAGCCCTCGGTGTTGACGATACGCCGAAGGCCGATGATCGGGAGTGGGTCTTTGTCCGCGCCGGGACCTGGCTTTCGGAAGCCCTTGCCGCTCTGCGCAACCCTGAAACGCTCGCGGCCACAGGTACCGCCAAGCGTTTTTGCGGAACCCTCCGTCCCTATCAGGCGGTGGGGCACGAGTGGCTCCGTTTCCTTTCAAGCCTGGGACTCGGAGCGTGCCTTGCCGATGATATGGGACTGGGTAAGACGATTCAGGTCCTTTCGCTGCTTGTAAGCCTCAAGGAAACAAGAAACGACGGCCGCAAGCCCTCACTGCTGGTGCTGCCCGCCTCGCTTCTTGCGAACTGGAGAGACGAAATAGCTCGCTTTGCCCCCACCCTGGACGCGTGCTTCATCCATCCCTCAGAAACGGGAAAGACCGGGCTGTCCTCCATCGCCTCGGACCCCGGCGCGGCTCTGGCGGGCAAGGATGTGGTGCTCACCACCTACGGGATGCTCCTGCGCCAGCCGTGGCTCCTCGATCGGGAGTGGGAGCTGGTCATCCTGGACGAGGCCCAGGCGATCAAGAACCCGGCCGCGGACCAGACGCGGGCGGTCAAAAAAATCAAATCCCAGGCAAAGATCGCTCTCACGGGCACGCCTGTGGAAAACCGGATGTCCGACCTGTGGTCTATTTTCGATTTTTTGTGCCCAGGACTCCTCGGTTCGGCGCGCAGGTTCAAGGAATTCGTGAAAGGCCTGGATCGGCGCGAGCAGGATCGCTATGGTCCGCTTCGCCGCCTTGTTCAGCCCTACATCCTGCGCCGGCTCAAGACGGACAAGAGCGTTATTGCCGACCTTCCCGACAAAACCGAGGTTAAGACCTTCTGTGGGCTGACCAAGAAGCAGGCGGCCCTCTACGCCCGATCTGTCGAGGAACTGGCCCGAGGGCTTCACGGGATCAATGGCATGAAGCGCCGCGGGCTCGTCCTGTCCTATCTGCTCCGGTTTAAGCAGATCTGCAATCACCCGAGCCAGTTCCTGGGCGATAAAACCTATGGGCCGGCAGAAAGCGGCAAGTATGACCGCCTCCGAGCCATTTGCGAAGAGATCACGTTGAGGCAGGAAAAAGTGCTGGTGTTCACTCAGTTCCGAGAGATGACCGAACCTCTGGCCGAATACCTTGCCGGAGTTTTCGGCCGCGAGGGGCTTGTGTTGCACGGCGGAACGCCTGTGAGTCATCGCAAGGACTTGATCCGTGCCTTTGAGAAAGAAGACGGCCCTCCGTTCTTTGTCCTTTCCCTCAAGGCGGGCGGCACCGGGCTCAATCTTACCGCCGCATCCCATGTCGTTCATTTCGACCGGTGGTGGAACCCGGCTGTGGAGAACCAGGCCACGGACCGGGCTTTCCGCATTGGTCAGAAAAAGAACGTGCTGGTACACAAGTTCATCTGCCGGGGCACGGTGGAGGAAAAAATCGACGAACTCATGGAAGAAAAAAGGGAACTCTCGGACGGCATTCTGAAGGCCGGCACCGAAACCTTGCTCACTGAAATGAGCGACAAAGAGCTGCTGGATCTGGTAGCCCTCAACATCGATCAGGCAGCCCTGTAGGAGGTCAGGATGAGCTGGTATTCGTGGAAACCTTATGTCCCGGTGGCGGTGCGCCAGGCTCGGGCTTTGAACAAGATGGATAAGCTCAGGAAAAAGGGCATGTGCATCCAGCCGGTAAAGATTGAAGGCCGGCAGATCGCGCGTTCTTTCTGGGGCCAGGCATGGTGCGATCACCTGGAAAAATTCAGCGACTATGAAAACCGTCTTCCCAGGGGGCGCGCCTATATTCGCAACGGTTCGGTCTGCCACCTCGAAATCACTGAGGGTGCAATCAGCGCCATGGTCAGCGGGTCCGAGCTCTACAAGGTGAACATAGCGATCAAGAAGCTCCCGGACAAGAAGTGGGCTCAAGTCAGGAAACGCTGTGCCGGCCAGATCGGCTCTCTCCTCGAACTGCTCCAGGGCCGCCTTTCAAAGAGCGTGATGACGGTGGTCACGGACCGCGACAACGGCTTGTTCCCTCTTCCGGGCGAAATCACTCTTCACTGCTCTTGTCCTGACTGGGCCGTCATGTGCAAGCACGTGGCCGCGGTCCTGTACGGGGTGGGAGCACGGCTTGACGAGGCGCCCGAGCTGCTTTTTCTCTTGCGTGGAGTTGACCAGGAGGAACTGATCAGCGCCGATGCCGGCATGGCTGCTGTCTCAAATGCCCCACCGGGGGAGGGCCGACTACGCATTGCCGAAAGCGATCTCTCGCACCTGTTCGGAATCGAGGTGACGGAAGGGGAACCCGAGCCTGTGCCTCAACCGGATCCGAGGCGGACGGCCGCTGCCGGCAAAGCAAGAAAAATTCCATCAAGAGGTCCGACACCAAAGGTAAAGAGCAAGCCTCCCGACAGGACAATGAAATTGCCAAAGGCCGTGGCCAAGCCCCGATCCCGCCTTGGCCTCGTTTCCAGGAAAAGCCAAGCCAGCGCTAAAAAGGCCATGCCTGGCGCACGCAAGAGGGTCGTCGTCACCGGCAAGGCCGTGGCGAGCCTGCGGAAAAAGTTCAATATGTCGCAAGCCGGATTCGCGAGGCTCCTCGATGTAAGCCCAGCCGCGGTCGGCAACTGGGAGAAAACACAAGGCCCGCTCAACCTGCGTGCAAGCACGCGAAAGGCATGGGAAGCCGTATCGAAGCTCAGAAGTAAGAACTAGTTCGCTTGGTAGTATGGTAGTATATGATGAGCTTTTTCAGAATAACTCTAGTATGCCCGTGCTTGCATCTTCATTCATGGCTTTGATCAAATTGAGGTTTTTCCGCAAAATGGTTTCAATATCGTGGGTTGAACAATTTCCCCGCCTTATCCAAATCACTTTAGGCGGAAAACCTTGCACCAGGCTCAACTCGCTGAAATCTACATCTTTCGTTACAATGATATATTCGTGCTGGCGAGCGTAATTCCAGACTTCCTTGTCAAGAGACCGATCGAGGCCAACCTCCATTATATGGCTTGAA
>JBFYYO010000295.1:0-4111 GCA_041310025.1 Syntrophobacterales bacterium | reverse complement strand
GGTGCTGGCTGTGGTCGCGAGAGGTCTGCTCACCCCGCAGCAGGTCGTGACCTGTCTGGGACTCCCCGTTCTGATCCTCACACCCATGAGCGCATGAAGGAGAGGTCCGGCGCCGGTGCCAGACTCTCCTCGGCAGAACAAAGTGTCCACGCAGCGTGAGGGCAGGGAGCCTACCGTCCAGAAGCGCGATCACCTGATTCTAAGAAGACGGGTCATCAAAGAGCGTGTAACAGACCTGCTCTCCCTTCTTGCATCCGCGAGCGAGCTCCATATGCCTCAGTGTAGCAAAATTATTGCGAAACTCCTCCTCACTGAGATTCAGCTCGCCGCAGAGCTGCTCCAGCGTGAGCGGCCCACGGGTCTTGAGCTGATCGAGAATCCTCTGCTGATCCGGCGTCAGGACCACATCCTGCGACACCGTCTTTTTGGCGCTGTAGACCGCCCATGGGTCGCAGGTCTTGGGCATGGCGACCGCATCCAGGTAGCAGTCGTCGCAAAGCTGCCTGCCCGCAAGCTCACGAGCATCCTCCGGAGAAAGAGCATCTCCGCATTTCTCACATTTCATCATCTTCTCCCTTCGTTAATGCCGGGAGTGTATCAGACTCCGGCTTGATCCAATGCCTCCAGAACCACCGTTGAAACGTTGGCCACCGCGGGCCCTCCGGCCATCAGAATGGCCACTCCCGTTGTCTCCAGAATCTCTCCGCGCGACGCTCCCAATTCAACAGCAGCCTTGACGTGTGCGCGAATGCACGGTTCGCATCGCTGTGCCACAGCCACGGAGACCATCGTCAGCCGCTTGGCCTTGGCAGTGAGCAGACCGTCTACGGTTACGGTTTCGAGCAATGCCCCGAAACTATTCATGATATCGGGCATCTGCTCTTTCATGACCGCCATGCCTTCCTCAAGGCTGTATTTCGATGCCATCAGCTCTCCTTTCGCTCGATGTTTGCCTTCCAAACTGCTTGATCTTGGCATCAAACACCTGATCTTGGCAAGGGGATCCTTTTTTCGCACGCTGCGAGACTCATGGGTTGAAGCCGGTGCGCGAAGGTTCGGTCCAAAACAGGAAGGGATGCTATTGAGCGAGGGCTGACTGCGTCTTATGATCTGAAGAGGATTCACGGGTGCATTCAGGACGTGGATCGAAGCCGACCATTATATGGCGCCATGGTCATTCAGGATCGAATTCAAGCATGCGTCCATGCAAGGAGGGTTTCATGGAAAAGTTCTCGGCTCCTCCAGGCTTTCAGGACATGTTGCGCTTCGGCCTCATCGAATCCCTGCTGGGAAGGCGCTCCCGCCGATTCTTCATGGGAGCCGAGATCCCGGATGGGGTATTCGCCCACAAATCCCGGCTCGATCCGTTTCCCCTTTCCGAGCTCGAAAAGCTCCTGGTGGTGGCAGCCTGCGGGGGAAACACCAGTTGGCATCACATGATCCATCGGGCTCAGCCCTATGCGCCGCACCTCTCGAACTACGCAGGGGCCGCCGGGGGGCGCACCTTTCCCTCGTCTGCAGGCTTTCACACGAGCGTGACCTTCTTCACCGATGACGAGGGAGTCTACGTGCTGCACGGCCGGGATGCCCCGGCCTCAGCCGACAGGGAGGCTGACGGTTCCCTCGCCCTTAAAGCCGTCCTGAGCTCAATGCGGGCTCGTGTGCAAAGGATCAGGGACGGCCGGCTGGGGCTGCCTCAGGAGGTGCCTTTCATTGAGCCCCACAACACCTGGGTCGCTAACAGCCCCGGCACTCTTCTCGTCATTCCCGTGGGGGACCTGGCTCAGCACCTCCTTCTGAACCTCTGTTACATGCTTCAAAACGGGTTGGTGCTGACGGACGACATCCACCGTCGGCCCATTCCCGGCATTGAGCGCTTTGCAGACATGGTCGATGTGAACAACACCTGGCCCCTGACCTTCGTGGAGCAGTGGTCCATGGCCGAACTCACCGTGGAGCTTTCGACGAGCTGCTATGCCGGCGCCCTCATGCTGCAGGCCATGGGGCTGGGAGGCTGGATGTTCAACGGCCTTGACCCGTTCAGCGTGCTCGGCGCCAGTGGCGACCCCCGCGCACCAGGCCTGGGATTCCGCTATGACACGGCGGATCACTGGCCCTACCCCAACCCGACAGGCCTGGAAGGCATCTTGGAAGGATTCTGTCCTCCTCATTTCCCCGACATGCGTGCGGCGGTGGAAGCCGTCTGTGAGCGCAAGTTTGGGGTGGGCGGGCCGTTTCATCCGGAAACCCCCGGCCCGTGGAAGGACTCGCCAAGGGTGCGGTCCGCCGCGCAGGTGCACAACGACGAGTTTCGGGAGTGCGTGGCCCTGCAGGCCCAGTACATCCTGGAAACCTTCGGCAAATTCCCGGGCACCGTGCCCTCGATCTTCGTCATCACCTACCTGCAGGCACACCACCTCGATCTCGAATTTTACGACCGCTTCTACAAACCCGGTTCTTATCTGCGGAGCCATGCCGAGCACATGGCCCGCTGGCACTCGGATGGGGCGGGCTGAGTCGTGTGGGGCTGGGAGTGTTCAGTTTAAAGTTTCGAATTTCGAGTTTCGGCATTGTCTACGAAGCCTGATCAACCTGGTAGCGCTCCAATCTGGGCACGACGTCTCTCTCCGACGCAGCGGCGAGGCCGCTCAGGTGCTCGTGGGCGGAAAGGATCAGCCTTTCGGTGGCCTCCCACGAAATGCACGCGTCGGTGATGGAAATGCCGTATTCCATGGTGGACAGCTGGCAGGTATTCTTCTGGCTCCCCTCACACAGGTTGCTCTCGAGCATCAGCCCGACAATGCCGCGGTTTCCGTCCATCCGCTGGTTGATCGCATCCTGCCAGACGACAGACTGGAACCGGTGATTCTTGCGGGAGTTGCCGTGGGAGCAGTCGATCATGATGACTTCCGGCAGATGCTTCTTTCTCAGGAGCTCCAGGGCTTCCATGACGCTGACCGAGTCGTAATTGGGGCGGGTGCCGCCTCTCAGCACGAGATGCGTGTGAGGGTTGCCCGAGGTCTGGACGATACAGGTCTGGCCGTGGGAATCGATCCCCAGGAAGCTTTGTGGAGCTGAGGAGGCGATGATGGCGTTGATGGCCGTGTCGAGACCACCGTCGGTGCAATTCTTGAACCCGACGGGCATGGAGAGCCCGCTGGCCATTTCGCGATGGGTTTGGGATTCAGTGGTGCGCGCCCCGATGGCGCTCCAGCTGACCAGGTCCGCGATGTACTGCGGCGTGATCGGGTCCAGCATTTCGGTGCCGGTGGGCACCCCCATCCCGGTGATGCTCAGAAGGAGGCTTCTCGCCTTTCGGAGTCCCGAAACGATGTCATTGGATCCGTCAAGCCAGGGGTCGTTGATCATCCCCTTCCAACCCACCGTGGTTCGGGGCTTCTCGAAATAAACCCGCATGACCAGGTGAAGCGCATCGCCGACTTTCTCACTCAATTCCCTGACCCGCTCGGCATACTCCAGCGCCGCCCTCTCATCATGGATGGAACAGGGCCCCACAATGGCGAGCATTCTCGGGTCCTTCCTCTCGAGGATCCTGGAGACGGTTTCGCGACTCGTGACCACGGTTTCCCGGGACTTTTCCGTCATGGGAAACTCCTGTTTCAGAATCAGGGGCGATACGAGCGGTGTGAATTCCTTGACGCGAATGTCTTCGATACGCTGCTGCATGATCCTTCTCCTTCGTCTCCAACAAAAAAGGGCTGATGTCATCCGACCTGCAGCCCCCCGAAAACAAAAGAGCCGCAGGTTGCGTCCACCTGCGGCTCCTGATGCTCAAAACACGGTCAACCCCGCATCATCGCACCCTCCAGGCAGACGCTTTAGAATAGCAAAAATAAAAGTAATAATAATAACTTCTGCCCGTTCGAGTCATGAACCTCTCCATCCTTCACCCATTCGATCGACAATGCTGACTGATTGTACCGAGATGATCCGTAAACCACGGACAAACGGCTGTCAAGAACAAATTGAGTCATGAGCCCTTCGGCTCCTCAAATTCCAGCAATCAAACAGCCAGGCCGCACGGACCATCACCGTCGTCCTCTGTTGGCTCTCCCCGATTGGTTGCCCAATACCAAAAAGCTCAAAGCCG
>JBFYYO010000294.1:0-4118 GCA_041310025.1 Syntrophobacterales bacterium | reverse complement strand
CAGGATCAGGCCTCCGAGGAGTCGGCTGGCTCGCGCGTATTTGGTGCCGAGCCCCGTCATCTGGAGGGTGGTGACGGCGGCGCCGAAGATGAGGATGTCGTCCGCCATGAACACGGCGATGTAGAGCAGCAGGTAGGCGTAGTATTGCCAGAGGGGCAGGGACGTCAGCGTCAGGAGCTGCGTGTAGACGGCAGGAATGCCGGCTGAGCAGACGAGCTCGATCAGGTTCACGGCGACTGCCAGCAGCACCACGCCCACCAGCGCAGGCCACAGCCGCTCCATGAGGGCCATGGACTTGAGCCGCTCCAGAATCTGCCGCCGACTGCCCGACTGGGAGATGTGGCAGACTACCACGGGGTTGGCAAAGAAGTCGTAGAGGTTGTAGGCACCGCCCCCCATGGCCACCAAGCCGACACCGACTCGAATCCAGACCAGCATGCCGAAGGTGAGGAGCACGTTGAGCCAGGCCGTCATGATCATGAAGTAGACGAGCCCGGACCCGGCGAGGAACGCCAGGCCCAGAATCCACACGCGCTTTCGGTCTTCAACACCCAGGAGCAGCCCCAGGAGAAACACCAGCGCCCACATGGCGCACGGATTGAAACCGTCCAGCGCGGCGAGCACGACCGTCAGGGCAGGCAGCGAAAGGCTCGCCGTTTGAATCTTGCCAAGGAAGGGTATGGAGATCTCCTCAGGAAGGGATGTCACGAGAACGGTCAAGGTAGTGTTTTCGGGGAGGGAGCCTTCGGCCAGGAGATGGCCCACGGGATCGGCACACTCGGCGACCAGGCAGGCGGCAATCCTTCGCTCGATCTCGGCGCCGGTCCATTCATCCCGCTGGTAGCCCATGATCCCCCAGTCGCCGACGACGATCAAAGGGACGCTCGCCTGCGTCAAGTGCAGGGATTCGATCACCCGGGTGAACGCATCACGGCCGGCATCGTCCAGCTCCACTTCGTAGTCCTGAATGACAATCCGGGGATCGTTTGCGGCGAGCCGCCGAAGGAACCGCCCGGCATCCTCGCAGTGGGGACAGCCCTCCGCCCGGAAGTAGTGAACCGTGATGGGGTGGTCGAATTCCGACTGGCCCCATACGGGGAGAGCGAAGGCCAGGAGGCTCGCCCACACGGACAACAGCACGCTCATCCATCCAAGGACGCTCAACATGAGCTCCCCTCGATTCTGCAACGCCAAGGTCACGCCTGCAGAATACAATGGCCAGATTCTTTGTATGTCATCCCCGCAGGCCTCCACTCGCACGACGCCACGGTCACAGGATCTCCCGGATGGCGGCGATCAGCTTCTCCTCGTCGGGAATGTAGAAACGCTCCAGAGGGGGACTCACCGGAACCGGGATGTCCGGGCCCGTGACCCGTCTCAGGGGAGCCTTGAGACTCGAAAATGCCTCCTCCATGACGACGGCCGCGACCTCACCGGCGAATCCTCCCGTGCGGGTGGCCTCGTGGAGCACCACCAGGCGCCCGGTCTTGTGCACCGACGTGAGCACGGTCTCCTTGTCGAGGGGCGAAAGAGTCCGTAGATCCACGATCTCGGCTTCGATGCCCTCCTGCTCGAGTCGTGACGCGGCGTTCAGGGCGACTCCCAGCATCTTGGACCAGGTCACCACGGTGACATCCCTCCCCGGCCGCTTGACGTCAGCCTTCCCGATGGGAGCCAGGTGCTCACCTTCGGGAACCGGCCCGGGGGCGAAGTAGAGCATCATGTCCTCGATGAAGACGACGGGGTTGTCGTCGCGAATGGCCGACTTGAGGAGTCCCTTGGCATCGGCCGGGGTCGAAGGCATCACCACCTTCAGCCCGGGACAGTGCGCCACCCAGGCTTCCAGGTTGTGGGCGTGCTGGCAGCCGGCTCCGAAACCGGCGCCGCTCTTCATGCGCACGACCAGCGGGAAGGTGGACTTGCCCCCGGAGAGGTATCTCAGTTTCGCGGCGTGGTTCACGATCATGTCCGAGGCCAGCGTGAAGAACGGGTTGAACATGATCTCCACCACCGGCCTGAGCCCCGCCGCCGCCGCCCCCACGGCGAGCCCCGCGATGGCGGCCTCAGAGACGGGGGTGTCCCTGACCCGCTTAGGGCCGAATTCCTTCAGCAGGCCCGCCGTGGGAAGCATGGGGTTGTCGTGAATGCTCACCCCGACCCCTTCCCCGGCAATGAAGACTCTGGCGTCCCGCATCATTTCTTCCCGAAGGGCCTGGTGGACGGCCTGCCCCATTCCCAGCTGCTGCATGGCTTGCGCTCCTTTCCTGACGATCGACTTGCGATCGAATCAATTCACTGGACCAGGACGTCTTCGAGGGCCTCTTCCGGCCTCGGGTAGGGGCTCTCCTCGGCAAAACGGACGGCGTCTTCCACGATGGCGTTGATCGCGGCCTCCATTTCCCTCAGCTCTTCGGTCGTGATCAGGCCCCGGGCGAGCACCTCGTCGCGAAGCCTCGGGATGGGGCACTTTTCCTGCCATGCCGCAATCTCGTCCTTGGGCTGATAGTGCTGGGGGTCGCTCTCTCCGTGGCCGCGGCAGCGGTAGGTCTTGCATTCGATGAGGGTCGGCCCGCCCCCGGCGACGGCGAGCTCCCGGGCCCGGCGAGTGGCTTCGTAAACCGCCAGCGCGTCGTTGCCGTCCACGACCTCCCCCGGCATGGCGTAGGCAACGGCCCGGTCCGCCATGCTTCGGACTGCGGTGTGCTCTTCGTAGCGCTGGGCGCCGGCATAGAGGTTGTTCTCGCAAACGAAGATGACGGGAAGCCTCCAGAGGCTCGCGAGGTTCAGGGCCTCGTGGAAAGACCCTTCATCGGCAGCCCCGTCACCAAAGAGACAAACCGTCACGCTCTTCTCCTGCCTGTACTGCTGAGCAAAGGCCACGCCGACGGCGATGGGCAGTCCGCCGCCGACGACGGTCGTCGTGCAGGGGGCGTTGACCTCCGGCACGGCCAGGTGCAAGGTGCCGCTTTTGCCCTTGTTGCAGCCGGTGCGCTTTCCGTAAATCTCGGCCATGAGAGCCCTGGGCTCGGCTCCCTTGGCCAGGAGATGGTTGTGGCTCCGGTGGTTCGAGATGAGGACGTCTTCGGGTGCGAGGGCGGCGCAGACCCCCGAGCCCACGGCCTCCTGACCCGTGCAGAGGATCATCATCCCCGGGATTTTTCCCTGGACTTTGCACAGCTCGGTCAGCTCCTCCTCGAATCGGCGGGAGAGGAGCATGGACCGTAGCATTTCGATCTGCTTCTCCTTGGATACCTGCATGGATTCTCCTCATTCTTGTTCACTGCAGACAAGTCATCCGAAGAACGATCGGCCGCGCCGCGGACACGAAGCGTCAGCATGGGCCGACCCGGAATTCAAACTTCAGCGGAGCAAGGATAAGCCCACCGAAGACTTGAGCGCAAGAAATACTCGGGCGCCCCGGGTGGGAAACCGCTGATCCGTGACGTGCTCCACAGGCTATATTCGGCGCAATGCTGCAGAGCAGTCTCTCATGGCCCTGTAAGCCACCCTGAACCATGAAAAGACTCACAGCCAAGCCGGTTTTCATCTCGAAACCCGAAACTCGAAACTCGAAACGTTTCAGAGTGGCCCGTAGGAGGGACGACGTGAGGCCTGCGTAAGGCTGTGGCTTTCCGCCAGGAACACCGGGAAATGACGATTCATGCGGTGACTCGATCCTGGGGCAGTGCTCCAAACCAGCGATCGAGGCTGTCGCAAAGCTCCGGGAGGTCGGGGCCGAAGTCCAGCGTGAGGCCTGCAGCGAGCGTCACGGATTGGAGCCAGGAGGGGAGCCGCACGACATCCTTTTCGGTGGTGATGAGCCACTGAAGATGGTCGCGGCGGATGGATTCCAGGAGCTCGGCGATATCCTCTCGACGGTAGACATGGTGGTCCGGGAAGGCCCATTGGCGTGAAAGGGAGATCCCTCGCCGTCGCAGGGCATCGAAAAACGGATCGGGCCTTGCGATGCCGGCGAAGGCTCCTGCCTGTCCACGGCTCAATCGCTCGAAGGAGAGGCGGAAGCTTCCCAGGCCCACAGCCGGCTCCGCGAGGCGGTGTCTGCAGGCAAAGGCCGGCTTTCCGGGGAACTTCTCCTGGAGCAGGCGACGCGTGGCCGC
>JBFYYO010000293.1:0-4158 GCA_041310025.1 Syntrophobacterales bacterium | reverse complement strand
GGCTGCAAGACATGGTAGTAAAATTCGGGAGTCTCCCGGGTCATGGCATCCCGGGCCTTCCTCATGAGGTCCCGCCAGTCGGGGTCGTCGGAAACCTCGGCAATCACCTGGTGCGCCGTGGAGCCATAGTGCGCGGGGATTTGAACAGCCAGGGCGCCTCCCGGCCTGACCTGTCCGAGCAGGTGCGGGAGCAACCGCTCATGGTGGGGCACCCAGTGCAGGGCTGCGTTGGAGCAGACCAGATCGAAAGGGCTGTCCGCGGTCCACGTCCCGGCATCCGCCAAAACCCACTGGCCCTCGGGATGCTGCCGGCGGGCGGCTTCGATCATCTCCGGCGAGCTGTCCACGCCAATGATCTCGGCATCGGGCCATCGTCGTCGCAAAGTCGCCGTGCTGTTTCCCGGTCCGCAGCCGAGATCCACGATGGACCGGGGATGCTCCAGCTCGATGCGCGCCACCAGGTCCCGCGCCGGTTGGGTGCGCTCGTCGGCAAACTTCAGATACTGCGTGGCATCCCATTTCGGCATGCTGGTGACCTCGTCCTCTGTAATCGGCAGGGTGGCGACTCTGCTTACCTCCACTGAACAAGATACTCCTGTCTATACTACGTCATCCCCGCATGGTCTCGGCGGGGAGGCTCATCTGCTTGCCTGCCAGGTCTGCAGATAATTCATGGCCTTTCGCGTGGCCTCGATGGGCTGATCCTCGTAAGTGTAGAGCTCGACGGTCACGAAGCCCTCGAAGCCCGTCCCCTGGATGGTGTCCAGAACGAGGGGAATGTCGATGGCTCCCTCGCCGAGCATCAGGTGGTGGTGCTCTCTGGAGGCCGCGATATCCTCCAGGTGAAAGTGATGGGCGGCTGCCTGGAGCTCCTTCACGCGGGCCGCAGGGTCCTCCCCCACACAGAAGAAGTGGCCGATGTCGAAATTGAGGCCGAAGACCGCCGGGTCCAGGTTGCGGAAGAGATCCAGGAACTGCTCGGAATTCTCGATGAGAAGCCCGGGCTCCGGTTCGATGAGGACCAGGATGTTTCTGGCACGGGCCCGCTCCTCGATCTGCCCGAGGCCCTCCCGGAAGAGCCGCAGCCCCTCCTCGCGGGTCAGGTCCTGGAGGGGACCTCCGGGCTCCGTGGAGAGATTCCGCGCCCCGAGCTCAGCGGCCAGGTCGATGCAGCGCAGGGTGTAGTCCACGCGTTTGGCCCGAAGCACCGGGTCGTTTTCGATCCATGAAGGATGGTAGGTGTCCCCGTCGGCGTGATGCATGAAAGCGTTGATGTTGGATATTTCCATGCCGCACCGGTCCAGGGTTCGGCGAATATCCAGGATGTCGGCCGGGCTCAGGTGCAGAGGAAAGGCGTGGGGGACGTCGGCCATGATCTCGACGCCCTGGTAGCCCGCATCGGCCACGATACGGATGGCGTCGGTCAGGCTGAAGTGTCGGAACGCGTTGGTGCTGAAAGCGAGCTTCATGGGGTGCATCTCCTTCAAATATGCGGCCGCAAGTGGTCCAGCGACCTGCGGGCTGCGTCATCGGGGCAGTGGGGATAGGTGTAGAGCTCAACGGTGACGAACCCTGCATAACGGAATTGGCGCAGCAGCGCGAAGAGTCGGCCGAAATCCATATCCCCATCTCCGGGGATGAGGTGGTAATGCTTGCCCTGCGCGATGTCTTCCAGGTGGATATGAAAGACTCTCTCCTTCAGGGTGTACAGAACCGCCTCGGGGTCTTCCCCCGAAACGTGGCTGTGGCCCAAATCGAGGTTGGCTCCCAGGAAGGGGGTGTCCATGTCATCCAGCAGGCACGCAAGCTCCCGGCAGTTCTCGATGAGGAGCCCCGGTTCATATTCGATGCCCAACCGGACGGCATGCTCCTCGGCGAAGGGGATCAACTCCCTGAGCGACTGCTTCAGCAGATCCAGGGAGGCTTCCGGAGACACCCCTGGAACCATGCGGCCGGAGGTGACGCTCACCGAAGGGCAGTGGAGAAGGCTCGCGAGCTCGATGCAATGACGTGTGTAGTCGATGCGCCATCGGCGCTCCGCGTCCACCGGGTTGGCCAGAGACGGCTCGAAGAGCGGCTCCCAGAAGTTGCGGCCATAATACCCCATGGCGGTATTGGCATTGATGTTGGCGACTTGAAGGCCTGTCTCTCGAAGGACAGACCGTAGACGGTCCAGGTCCGTGCTGCCGAAGGCGGGCGGAAAGATATGC
Source organism: Syntrophobacterales bacterium (assembly GCA_041310025.1). Classification (GTDB taxonomy): domain Bacteria; phylum Desulfobacterota; class Syntrophobacteria; order Syntrophobacterales; family Syntrophobacteraceae; genus JALOOX01. Next base: position 1,948 of record JBFYYO010000293.1, on the reverse strand, counting down.
GGCGAATCGGCCAGGATTTCCACTGCCTCGAATCCTGCCGCAGCGATTCGCTCCACTGCCTCGAAAACCGAAAACCGTGTGAATGCGTTGGTGCTGAAGGAGAGCTTCATGGCTTACTCATATCGGCGCTGACACGGAGTGCTTGCCGGGGAACCGCCGGCCTGGCCGCACACCTCTCCTGTCGTTATGCTGGCTCCAAACCCGCTCGGACCCGGGCGGTGTAATCGGCAAGCATGCCGTACTGCTCGTGGAGGCCGAAGGCCTCTACCCCCAGAGGAGCCTTGAAATAGGAGGCGAGGTGAGGCATCAGGCCCGATTCCCCCCGTCTTTTGGCCAGTTCGGCCAGCCTGGCCAGGTCCAGCACGAGCGGTGCCGCAAGGATCGAGTCGAAACCCTGCCAGATGAACTGCAGGGACATCCTGGCCCCGAGGAAGCCCCGAAAATGGATGAAATCCCACGCGGTCTTCTGATCGTCCAGGGAGGGGACATAGTCTATGTGGACGCGGCTGTGAGGAGAGTAGCCGAGGATTTTCGAAAGGACCTGGTCCTTGGTCTGGATCTTCGCTGCCTTGTTCGAGGGATTCTCCAGAACCCGGCCGTCCAAATTGCCCAGAATATTGAATCCCTCCCAGCTCAGCACTTCCAGGTTCCGATAGGAAAACATGGGAGCCAGGACCGATTTGACCAGCGTTTCCCCGGTCTTCCCGTCGCTGCCCATGACGGGGACGCCAAGCTCGCCGGCCAGCTGGACCAGTGCGGGAAGCAGGGCTCCCTGGGACGGCGTGAAATTGATGAAGGGGCATCCTTCCCGGATGGCGGCATAAGCGTACAGCGTGCTTGCCCGGACCGCTCCGGAGCCGTTTCCCTCGATGCATGTTTCCAAAGAGGCGAGATCCTCGTGGATCGGGGTGGCGTCAAGGGAAGGCTCCGTCGAGGCCAGGTTGACGACGACCACCTCATCCAGGGATCTTGCGGCTTTGAACGCTAAAATCTGGCTGCGAATGAGATCGATCTCTTCTCGGGCTGGGAGGCATCTGCAGGCAGGGTGATCGGCCAGCTGCTCGATGGCTTCACCGCAGTTGCTGGCGGTACCCCGTGAGATGTGGGGCTCGATCTCCTCGAGCTCGTGCTGGATTTCAGGCAGAAGGTCCCCTCGGATGACCCCGGTTTCCCGAATGAGGTGGGCCGCCGTGTCCTTCAGGCTCCCCGGCCGGATGTCGCATCCGCCAAACTCCAGGTCATCCAGCGCAACCAGAGGGATGCCGTCAAAAAGGCTGCCGGCCGTGATCATGCCGACGGGCTCGGTGAGCCCCCTTCGCAGAGCCAGTGCCCCGATGATCACCGTGGTTGAAATGGACCCCAGTGCGCCGATCAGCCAAACCCCTGTTTTTCTCCTTTTCATTTTGAGACCTGACCACCATTTGTGTGAAAATGTTGCTGAATATGTTCATGAAAGTTCACTTCAGTACAGGGCTTGAAGTGGACCCCTCGCGAAGTGCGAAAATTTATGCTTCATTCCCAGCCGAAATGCCAGTGAGATTTTTACCGGCTTCGACGGCTCGTGACAAGGCAGAGGAAGATCCTTTCCGTCGATTCGTCCGGGCTCGCCTTCATCCACTCGACTCGGTGCATCACGAAGAACTTTGCATCGTATTGCTTTCGCAGTCGATTTGCCTTAGTTTCTTCATGGATGATCCCTCATCTCGATCGCCTCCCCGTTTTCATCGGGATGAAATCTCAGCGGCGTTTCCGACGAAGTCGGACAACCACGACGGGACACGGTGCTTTCCCTGGGGTGAGGGTCGCCTTTGGCTTCAGGATTGTAAACCATCAACGAAGGAGGGTGAGCCATGACGTTCGATGAGGTGAAAGCTGCGGTAATGAATCTCAGCCCGCAAGATCAGAAGCGGCTGATCACGGACATTGTTCCCGGCATCTGGCCCAGGGC
>JBFYYO010000292.1:0-4196 GCA_041310025.1 Syntrophobacterales bacterium | reverse complement strand
GGCTCGGTAGGCGGCGTAGAAGTCCAGAAGGCCGTAAAGCTCAGGATCCCCCGCTTCCCGCACGTAGGCTTCCAGCACGAGAAGGCTCAGGTCCGAACGGCCCAGGTGCTCGAAGTCCATGTGCAGGAAGGCCAGATCGAGAGCCGCATCCCCGTAGCGAAAACGCTTGTTGAACTCGATGCAGTCGATGATCTGGATCCCGTCCACGAGGTAGATGTGATCCGTGCGCAGATCGCCATGACCGTCACGAATGCGCCCCTCTGCGACTCTTTTGAGCAGCAGGGGTTGATGGTCCCTGAAAAAGGCGCGGCTGACCTCACGAATGAGCTCCCAGTGCCCGCGAGGCACCAGGTCGTCCACGAAGGGATCGATCTGCTCGAAGTTCTCCTCCATGTTGAAGGCAATCCGGTCCGGCTCACCGAATTCATCGATGGTGGGGCTGCGATCGCTTGCCGCGTAGAATCGAGCCAGTTTCATCCCCAGATCGCTCAGCTCTGAGGCAAGCCGCGCTTCGACCGCGCGCTCCACGCTCCCGCTCCCGAGGACGATGGATCTCAAGCACGAGGCTTCCGGCAGCTCCTTCATGCGTACCGCCACCTCCACCACCTCCCCCGGTCCCCCCAACCGAAAGCGCCCCGGACCTTCCTCGCAGATCTCCACCACCGAATGGTACACGCCATGGCTCAGCCGCTGATTGAGAATGACCTCCTGAAGGCAGAACCGTCGCCGGGCTTCAAGGGTGGTGAAATCCAGGAACCCGAAGTCGACCGGCTTTTTCAGCTTGTAGACCCAATCCCCCGTGAGAAAGACGGCGGAGATGTGCGTGTCAAGCCGCTCGATTCTCCGCACTGCATGCGGGTAGAAAGACACATCGGTCAGTGCGTGGCATACGCTCTCAAAACGGTCTCCAACATTCATCCTCTCCGGCACATCCTTTCCATGGCGATGGACGCCGTTATCCCATTGCCTCACCGGCAGCCTCCTGCGAGAATCACCCGGATTCCTCCCATGGGGCAGCAGGACAGGCCCTCTCCTAATCCGTCCATGAAACAAGATGCGACTGCCTGATTTGAACGCTTTTGACACCGGATACGGATTTGGCGATCGCTTCCATCTCGGTGGCGACCTCCGGGTGCTGGATTAGTGTGGATCGAGTCCCTATGATGACATTCCCGTCCTTGGCCATGACTTCGATATCGGGTTTCAGTTCGATCAAGGCGGCTTTGACTGAAGCGGCCATCACCAGTTCGTCCAGGGCTTTTTGGGATTCAAAGGTCGTCTGGAACGCCTTGAACCCGGCGGTGAGGCAAATGATATCCACCGCACCCTCCACGCCGATTTTTCCAACGTGGATGACCAGGTCATACAGACTGGGATCCGTAGTATCGATTCCATAAACCGCCTGGCTCCACTTCCTCCTCTCTTCATCATCCTTTCTCAGAGCCTCTGCTGCGGTTTCCGCCGTCAAGCCTTCTCGAGTCATCTCGGTCCTGACCCTTTCGTCGAAATCCGCGATGATCCTTACCTTGAGGGCGTGCGCTACTCCCTTGACGAAGAAGTGACCCGCAAGACCATGGTAAACCACATTATCCCGCTGCAGGCGTTGCAGAAGCGCAGACCGGAAGTAGGCGATGAACTTTTCCCGCCCGTAGGTGAGCCGATCGAAGATGGATGGTGCGTCGTGAATGGCCTTGGCAAACTTCACTTCAGGGATGTTGAACTGCTCAGAGGCGCGAACAAACACCTCCCGGGCTACACACTCGTAGTCCAGCCTTCGTGCAACCGCCTTGGCCACCTCCCGGCCCTTGCTGTAAGACCCCCTGGAAATCGTGATAACAGCCATGGCAACCTCCCTCATGAAGAACAACACAGGTAAGCGATCAGGGTGAACAGTTTTCAACCGCAGAAGTCGTGCATCTCTGAAGAGCAATTCTGTAAACTTGATGAGAATGTCGAATGCCGACCGGTTTCATTGCCCGTGATGCTTGAAATTCGGGTGAGCACTCACGCAGTACCGTGCCGGTCAAGAAGCTGTACCGCCACAGAATGAACAACATTTCCTCGAAAATGTCGACCACCGTGTTAAAATAAAAATATTGTGGGATGCCAAAAATTGCATGGGAAGCAGGTGTGGGCGGTGTCCGGTAACCAACGCACGATCATGGGCACGAGAATCTTCGCCATAGGCGACATCCACGGATGTTCCCGGAAGCTTGAAACGCTTCTGGGCCGCCTGCCTCTCGACTCCCAGAACGACCTTCTCATCTTCCTGGGAGATTACCTCAACCGTGGCCCGGAATCTCGGAAGGTCCTCCGGATCCTTCTCGATGTGAAGCGCAAAGTGCGCCGCTCGATCTTTCTGCTCGGCAACCATGAGCACGATCTGCTCGAATACGCACGCACCGGAGATCAGGCCCTGTTGCGGGGTCTGCGAGCCATGGGGGTGGAATCGACTCTGTCCAGCTACGGAGAGAGTCCCATTCACAGCCTCACAGATCTCTCCTTTCTTCCAAAGGACCACGGAATTTTCCTCGAGGAGCTCGTACCCTATTTCCGATTCGACCGATATCTTTTTACCCACGCTGGAATCATCCCGGGAGAGGACCCGGAGACCTGCTCCCTGGACAGGCTGCTCACAGTGCGGGATGTGTTTTTGAGCTGGAGAGAACCTCTGGACTCCATCGTGGTATTCGGCCACACCCCTTTTGAGACTCCCTTCGTTTCCCAAGACAAGATCGGTATCGATACCGGGGCGGTATACGGCAACCTGCTGACCGCAGTGGAACTGCCCCGCATGCGCTTCCACCACGCGTGATCGGACCATTTGGCCGCTCGCGTTCTACCGATGATGCCATGCAGGTTCAGGGCACTCTGGCGCGCAGGTCCGTCACCAGGGGCACGATCCGGCTATATCCGCTTTCAAACCCTGCAGGCCGTAATCGCCATCCAGGAAGGCGCGAGCCACTTTGGTGGGCACAGTGTCGTCGCACATGGTTGCGTCCAGCAGGCGGCTGAACCCCAAAAGTCTCCCGATCATCACCAGACGCTCTTCGATCTCCCGCGATTCAGCGTCGGTCATGGTGCCATTCACCAGGTCTCCCTGCTGATCCGTGAAGAAATGATGCTCCCCGAGCACAGTGCCCACAAATCGCGCCCGGCGCTCCCTTTGAAGGGCAGTGGTTCCTCCACCCTTGAACCTGAATCGAATGTAGTTCTCCCTGGGATTGGCACCGCATACGGCATCCACCATGGTGAAATGATAGTCCACCCTGGCATTGAGGTTCAGATAGTCGCGGGTGATGAGGGCATAATTCGGGTTTCCGACGGGCCGTGCACTGCGGTTGTCCATCATCGACCTCGACAGCAGACCCGAAATGCTGAGTCCCGGCGGCGGCTCACCCCAGCGGAGACCGGGGGTGGAAATCCCCCGCCAGAGAGCCAGAAGCGGGACAGACTGGACATCGCCGAGGTGGATCTTGTACCCGTTCATTCCCGACACAAGGCCGCCGCCGAGATCGATGATGATGAAATGAAAAGGCATGCCTTCATCCAGGCGATGGGTCAGCCCCCATGCCTCTTCGACGACACCGTCGCCCACCTGGAACATGGCGATGACAGCCATTTCATGAGTGTATCGGATGACATCGTGGATGGACCGACATTCGTGAATGGAAAAAGTGGGTCCGTAGGCGTCGGTGAGATGAAGCGGTTCGATCAGTTGGAGCAGCCGGACCGCCTCAGGGGAGGCCACTCCAGCCGGCGCCGGAGCCCCACTTTGGGCGGGGCGGACCTGTCTCCGGACCTCCTCCGCCTCGGCCCACACGTTTTCCGGGGCCTGCAGCACCATTGCCGAATCGGCATCCAGTACCACCCACTCGCCGTCCCGGAGCACCTCGGTGGCCCTGCCGGCTCCCGTCAGCATCGGCCGAGCATATTCACGCGCCACGCAGGAGAGGTGGTCCGCAGGGTTCCCGAGATCGACCACGACACCTTCGAATTCCGGGAGCCATGCGGCAGCGTCCACAAGGCTCTGATGGAGGACCATGATGCCGGGAGGCCCCTCGGAATTCCGCCACTCCGCCACATCTTGAAACGAGCGGATGATCTTGACTCTGCCGACACACCGCCCGGGTGACGCAACGATTCCTTTTTTCAAGAGAGTCCTGCCGCGAACCTCGCTCACGATGTGGCGGTCC
>JBFYYO010000291.1:0-4282 GCA_041310025.1 Syntrophobacterales bacterium | reverse complement strand
TGAGCGAGCTCGACGAGGAGGGCGGCGTTGCAGCCCGGCACGCGCGCTATGCAGAGAATCACCGGGTGCTCGTGGAAGGGATGGAGGAACTGGGCTTCCTGTGCCTGCTCCCGGAATCGTGCCGATCCCCCATCATCACATCCTTCCTGAACCCTCCGCATCCGGATTTCTCGTTCAAGTCCTTCTATTCCCGGCTTAAATCCGAGGGATTCGTGATCTATCCCGGGAAGGTGACTCATGCGGACACCTTTCGCATCGGCAACATCGGGAACGTCTTCCCCGAAGACATGAAGCGGCTCCTGCAGGCGGTACGAAAATCGATGTACTGGATTTGAAACGGGATTTCCCTCAGGTGGCTACATGTGTGAAAGCAATGAATCTCTTGACCCATGAGGTGATGCGCCATGAAAGCCATCTGCCTTGGAGGAGGGGGCAGGATCTGTCGGGAAGCTGCCCTGGACCTGGTTGAGCACTCGGATTTCGAGAGGATCACCATCGCGGACGTCAACCCCGCAGCGGCCGAGGAAGTCGCCCGGTGGCTCGCTGACCCGCGCGTCGATCATGCGATCATCGACGTGACGGACCCGGGCGATGCGGTACCCATTTTGAGCGAGTACGATGTGGTCCTGGACGGGACAACCATCGCCCTCAATGGGCGGTCAGCCGCCTGCATCGCCCTGGCGGGTGCACACGGAATCAACCTCAACGGATTCGGAGACGAAACGAAGCAGGATGCCGCCTTCAAGGCGCGTGACCGTGTTTTCGTCCCCGGCTTCGGCATGACTCCCGGAACCACCAACATGATGGCCAAGCACGCAGCCGATGCGATGGACTCCGTCGAAACGGTTCGTGTCAGCCATGGCGCCTTCCGCCCCATAGCCTTTTCGGAGGCCATTGCCGAGACCACCGTCTACGAGTATGCCCCAGATCTTCCGGGAAGGGTCGTCTATGAGAACGGCCAGTTCATTCAGGTGCCGCCCTTCTCGAGGCCCCTGGAAGTCGAACTGCCTCCCCCTTACGGCATCCACACGCAGTACATCATCCCCCATTCCGAAACGCTCACCCTGGCCGAGTACCTCAAAGACAAAGGCGTGCGGCTCATCGAGGTGCGGGGCACCTGGCCGCCCAAGAACATGCAGCTCATCCGGGCTCTCTACGACTGGGGATTCATGCGAAACGACTGCATCCAGGTCGGAGGCGGCAATCTCGGCATCATGGACGCCATTTCAGCCTATTTGACCCAATGCCCCGAAGGCAAAGTGACCGACCTTTACGGTTACGCCCTCCACGTGGAGGTGATCGGCACCCGGAAGGGCCACAAGGTCCGGCACGTCCTCACCCATACCCATCCTGCATCGGACGGTACTGAAGCGGGATGGGAGAAGCTGCGCGCCTACACACGATGCGTTGGGATTCCCATGGCCATCGGAGCCCAGCTCATCGCCCAGGGCAAGGTCGAAGCCAGGGGAGTTGTGAGCCCCGAAATCGCTTTTCAGCCCATGGACGTCTTCAAGGCTCTGCAGAAACGGCGCATTTTCATCCATGAAGACATTCTGCCTTTCAGCATTGCACCGCTGGCCCCCAAGGTGGGAGACGGGCACTCCCTGCTTTACGGGGAGGGTCGAAATTAGGGCCGATTCCTTTGCCGACCAAATCCAATGGCTGTTCATGAGCGGCTCAAAACCAGAAGCGATCCAGAACCAGGAGGCCGATCCCTCCCGCCACCAACGAGACACCCTTCACCCAGTCCATGCCGGTGGCCCGGAACGCGGTCGTCCACATCAGCCTGCCGTCGTAGCCGCGGGACAGCATGGCATCATGAACCCTCTGGGTTCGCTCGAAGCTCCTCACCAGAAGCATCCCCAGAAAATTCCCCAGGATTCGGAGCGTCTCCAGGTCGAATCGCTTCCGGAACCCCCGGACCCGCATCCCTCGATTCATGCGCTGTGCCTCGTGCTGAAAGACGTAAATGTAGCGGTGGGCCAGGAGGAGCATCTGGCAGATGGTCTCGGGGAGTCCGAGGCGCGCCATGGCCTGCACCGAAGATGAAAACGGAGCCGTGGCGATAAGGGGTTCGACCAGAAGAGCGATGGCACAAGCTTTGACTGAGATGACCACGGCCAGATGGAAACCCCGGACATTGAAGGTCAGCCAGTGGAGGTGCTCGAATACAATGACCGTGTCCCCGGCCTTCACTGGAGCCGTCAACGGCATCACCACGAGAAACATGCCGAGGAAGGCGGCCATGGCCGAAATGCGTCGAAGCGATCGGCGCAGGGGCAGACGGGCCACGGCGATGGATCCAAACCCGACGATCAGCGCCAGCGAGGCTGTTTGAAGCTGCGAAAGCCCGGAGAGACAGAGGATGAAGAGAAAGAGCGAGACGATCTTGATGCGCAGGTCCCAGCGATGAAAGGGGGATGTGCCGCGCCCCTCGGAGTCCAGAGTGGGAACAGACCAGTCCCTTTCGGATTCATCGCCCGCAGCCGCGCTCCGGCGGGCCTGGCGCCCGACCGTCAGGGCGCTGAGGAGCCACAGTCCCCCGAGTCCTCCCAGGAGGAGGAACAGGGCGTACAGGGGCAGCTCGACGGGTCCGTTGCTGTTCAATGGCTTTCAATCCATGGCCATCAGGGGGAAGGGGGGATCGCATCCAGACCCAGCAGATCCGGCTTCACTTTATAGAGAAAGGAGACGGTGAAGGCAGCGACGGCGCTCTCGATCCCGATGACAGGCAGATGCGCCAGGATGGCGATCTTGGCCACCCCCAGGAAATCCTCTCCTCCCGCATACAGGAGCGCGGCCAGAATGGACACAGCCAGGACGACGCATCCCCCGCCCGCGAAGGCAGCCGCCACCATGTGCCGGCCAAGGGTTGCCCCCTTGAGCAGCCGAAAGACCCACCCGGCTGTGAGTGCGGGGGCTCCCATCATGAACGCGTTGGCTCCGATGGCCGTGATCCCCCCGAACTGAAAGAGAAAGCTCTGCAGAACGATGCCGAGGGTGATGGAAATGAAAGCGGCGTTGCCCAGGAGAATTCCCACAAGTCCCGGCAGCAGCAGGTGGACGCTGGTGGGACCCATGGGAACGTGGATCAGAGATGCCACAAAAAAGGCCGAAGTGACCACGGCAACTTTGGGGAGCTGATCCGGATCGGTCTTGCGAACGCTCCATGCCGCAATCGCGAAGCTCGCCGCAAAACCTGCCAGGGTCACGGGCGTCGGAAGCACCCCGTCTGAAATGTGCATGCCTCTGCTCTCCAGTCCCCTGCTGAACCCGGATGCATTCGAACAGGCGAAAGACTCCTCTCGGTGTCTCAGCGACTCCCGGAGGTTTTTCGACAATGAATGTAAAGCCCGACTCCGGCCAGCCCCAGGATGTAGCCGATGCCCGCAAACACATCCTTCAGGCCGGGCTTCCCGAGCTCTTCGCGCAGCAGGGCCACCTCCCGCTTGATTTGCCCGAGCTCGCGGCTCAACTGGGCCTTCTGCTGTTCCAGCAGCCGCGCCAGCTCCCGACACTCGCCCGGGCCACCGTCTCCGGAGCCTTCCGCCTGCACGGACAGCTCCTCCGCACCCAGGCTCACACTCACCCCGCACCAGAGCATCCAGCAGCACAGGGCTGGAACGACCAGAAATCCGATCAACGGCAAAGACCGCCTGGAGAGCATCCCTATTCTCCCAGCTCACTCTTCTTCAGCTTGAATGTATTCTTGTGCCCCATGGACGCATTGATCACAACTGTTAGATCGTCCTTTTTGGGAACGGGAAGGACGCACTTCCCCTCCTTGTCCGTGACGCCCTCCGCGACCTTCTGCTCCTGGCTGTCCAGGATCTCGATGGCTCCGCCCTCGACCGGCTGCCCGTCGGGGAAGTAGCTTTCCGTGTAGATCTTGCCGCCTTCGACATACGCAAAGATGTTCACTTTGTGAGCAAATGAAGTTGTCGCCCAGAGCAAAGTGAGCAGCGCCAGCCCTGAAAGTGCGCGGTGGATGGTGAGTGTCATGGGATGACTCCTCTGATGCTTGTACACGTTTAGATCCATTGTTTCGTTGTGATGCAGGAAGCTTCTACTTCATATCCGCAGTCCGCACCCAGTAGACCGCTCCGATTTCAACGTCTTTGGGCTTGCCATCCTTCTTGAGCTTCCAGGGGGCGTCCCTCAGGGCCGCAAATCCCCACCAACCGGCTCTCGGCATGGCATAGGTGAAAACGCCGTTGCGGTCCGCCTTCACCACCTGGGTCACAAAAGGATCGGCCGGGGCTTTGACCACGCTCTTGTTTTC
>JBFYYO010000290.1:0-4285 GCA_041310025.1 Syntrophobacterales bacterium | reverse complement strand
TTCTCTTCATAGAACATGGCCGCCAGAATGTCCCCGGCATCCACTTCACGCTTCTCCGCTCCGTGGACGTGCATGATGGCCCGCTGCAGGACCCGCTGGACCCCTATGGTCTGAATGGGATCCTGCTCGGTGCCTTCGGGAAGCTTTTCCACCTGCTCGCCGAAAAACTTCTCGATGCGCTCCTTGAGGGCCTCGATGTCGGCTCCGCAGTGATAAAGTACACGTCTTCCCGTCACATCGTGGAGCATGGCGTAAAGGATATGCTCCAAGGTGAAAAACTCGTGATGACGGACCTTGGCCTCTTTTATGGCTGCTGCAAATGTCAGTTCGAGCTCTCGATTGATCATTTAAGTTTCTTCCATGCTACACTGCAAAGGGTATCCACTTTTTCTTGCCAGGTGGTGGACCATTTCAACCTTGGTTTCAGCTATTTCGGACGTATATATTCCACACACCCCTACGCCGCTCTTGTGCACCAGCAACATGATCTGAGTTGCTTCAGACGGAGACTTGTGAAACACTTTTTGCAAAATCTCCACCACGAACTCCATGGTCGTGTAGTCGTCATTGTGCAACAAAACTTTATACATTTGAGGTTCTTGGAGATCTTCCTCAACGTTGCTCTCCAGATCTTCCCTCAAATCCGGATCGTACGGACTCATCCGCGCTCCTCCAACTCCACAGCGTGTGAACAGCCATGAACAAACCGTGCTTGACCAGTTCCTCTTTCAAGAATAACTTCTTCGCCTGACCTGTCAAGCCAGGGGAACAAGATGAAGAGGAGGAGTGGCACATGCCCGGCAGCAGCTTTGGACGGCTGTTTCGCATCACCACGTGGGGGGAATCCCACGGCCCCGCTCTGGGTGTTGTCCTTGACGGCTGCCCGCCGGGAATACCGCTTGCACCGGAAGACATCCAGCGTGACCTGGACCGGAGAAAGCCGGGCGGCAGGCTCAGTTCGCCGCGCAAGGAGCCGGACCTGGTGGAGATCCTTTCAGGAGTCTTCGAGGGCCTCACCACGGGAGCTCCCATTTGCCTCGCGGTTTTCAATCGAGATGTCCGCAGCCGGGACTACGAAGCTATTGCACAGCTGTACCGGCCCGGGCACGCCGACCGCACCTATGAGCAGAAGTACGGCATCCGGGACTGGAGGGGAGGGGGGCGGAGCTCAGCGCGGGAAACCGTGGGACGCGTGGCGGCCGGCGCGGTGGCCAGGAAGGTTCTCGAAGGCCGCGGCATCCGGGTCCGGGGATACACGCTGGCCCTGGGGGAGGTGCGGTGCCGAAAGGTGGATCTGGACGAAATCGAAAGGAACGCCCTTTACTGCCCTGATGCTGAGGCGGCGCTTGCCATGGAACGCCATCTGCTTGCAGTCAAGGAGGCCGGAGATTCGGTGGGGGGGGTCGTCGAGGTGCGGGCTTCGGGGTGTCCTGCCGGATTGGGGGAGCCCGTCTTCGACAAGCTGGATGCCCGGCTCGCTTCGGCTCTCATGTCCATCGGCGCGGTGAAAGGAGTGGAAATCGGAGAGGGATTTGAGGCCGCCCGACTCAAGGGCAGCGAAAACAACGATCCCGTACTCCCCGATGGATATGGCTCCAATCACGCGGGAGGGACTCTTGGCGGCATTTCCAGCGGGATGGAGCTGGTGGCCCGAGCGGCGGTGAAGCCCATCCCGTCCATCGGCAAGCCGCAGCAGACCATCGATAAAAACGGGCAGCCCACGACCATCCAAATCAAAGGCCGCCATGATGTGTCTGCCATCCCGCGTATCGTGCCCGTCTGTGAAGCCATGGTTCTGCTGGTGCTGGTGGATTTCATGCTCCACCCGTTTCCGGGCAGCCGGCTCAGCTGATGCCCTCGTAAAGCCTGCTGGCTCCATGTGGGTCCCCGCAGACCATGAGGAGCGTTGCCAGGACATCGTCCGCAAGATCGATGAACTGAACGCCGAAGCCCTGCGGATACGACACCACCTGCCCCCGGTTGATCCAGATGACTTCGCCCCTGCAGCGCACGGGCAGCTCCCGCTCGAGCCAGATTTCCATATCCAGAACAGTGTGGATGGGCAATCGGGCGTCCGACACTACGAAAACGCCGCCCGGGCAAAGGTCGCTGGTGATTCCAAGAAAATCCAGATCCTGATTCTTCCATCGGATCCTGAGTGAACGTTTGAGCCTGCTGTAGAATCGCCTTTCAACCATGTCGGTTTACCTGCATGCTGGTCGTCCCTGACCTCCTCGCCCCTTCTGTCGCTACTCCCCTTGGAATGGCTTGGGCGAATATCCTGCTGATGCGAGCCGGCCTGAGCACCTCCTCACAGAATCAGTTTCTAGTTTCTAGTTTCTAGTTTCTAGTTCCGAGTCTCGAGACTCGAGTCTCTGGTTTCGAGTAAAGGGCAATGGGTTGCAGCGGGTATTCCCCCGCTCTCCGTTCTCCCACCATCATCTTCCGACTACCGACTTCCCAACTCTGATTTCCGACCTCCGGTCTCCGCCTTCCGACCTCACTTCTCATCCGCCCAGGGAGGCACGAAGTCTTTCGCTTTGCGGAGCCGGCCATCCAGTTCCCTGAAATCCGGTTGATGCAGCTCCACCAGCTCCCAGAATGCGGCAGAATGGTTGAGGTGAACCGCGTGGCAAAGCTCATGGATCATGAGGTACCGCACGAGCTCAGGAGGCAGAAAGAGAAGCTTCCAGTTCAGGCTGACGGTGCCTCGCGAAGAAAAGCTCCCCCACCGGCGCTTCTGCCCTCGGACCTGGACCGATTTATACCGGAGCCCGGTTTCGGCGCTCAACTGAGCCAGGCGCCGGACGAGGGGTGGTCTGGCCTGAAACCTGAGCCACTCCCGGAGGAGGCGGAAGCAGCTGGAACGGTCTTCGGAGCCTCCCTGGATTTCAACCTCTTGCCGGCCTCTCACAAGCAGTTGACAACCGCCGTCCGTGGCGGGCGAATAAGAGACTCCCACCCGCAGCCCGATGGCTCTCAATTCAAGGATTTCGGGCAGATCGGGACCGGCCTCGGTCCCGATCTGCTCGGGCCGGAGCCGATTCAGCTGCCTGGCGATCCAGCCGTGATGCTTGAGCAGAATGGCTGGAATCTGCCGCTCGTCATAGCCCTCAGGAATCACGACCTCCAGGCCCTGTCCCGGACTGACCCGCAGAAGGACCCTTCGGGCTCTCCTGCTGATCCGCACGCTGTACGCCGGTATCTGTAAAAGGGTTTGGGTTCCTTTCGGCCCATCCATTCCCTCAAAATCCAAGGTCTTCGTTGATGAGGATGACCTTGATGCGTCCCTTGGGAAATGACTTCTCCACAATCGTCCAGCTGTTGCAGATGCGGTCCGGACTCTTGCAGTCATGGCAGAAGCTGGTTTCGGCGCAAGGGGTTTTCTTGTCCAGGCGCATGGCATTCACGGGAGCCGCATAATTTTTGACGCGGAAGGTGGCCTCTTCAATATCGGGCACGACCTTGTTGCGGCCCGCGAGGATCACCACGGATTTGGGTCCGAAGGCGATGGCGGCGACCCGGTTCCCGATCATGTCGAGGTTCACAAGCTTGCCCGTTTCCGTGAGTGCATTGGTCCCGGTGATGAACAGATCGACCAGAAGAGATTTTCTCCTGAGCTCAATCATCTCTTCGTGAGGCATTCCTTTTTGATAGGTATCGAAAACCTCGAGGGATGGCAACTGGCGGACCTTGTCGTAAAGCCCAGAATTGACGAAGCTCATGGAGCCTCCCCAGGAAACGGTTTTGGCTCCGCTCTTCGGGATGATCTCTTCCAGCAGAATCCTGCCGGCTTCGAGCGAATCCTCAGCCAGGTAGGCATCGAAGTTGTTCGCCTCGAGAGCCGTCTTGATCTCGGTCAGCCGTTTCAGTGAATAATGATCAATGGGTTTGTCCATACCTGTCTCCGCTTGATGTTGGAGGATCCATTACGGTCCGGCGTTTTTGAGCTGGGCCCCGGTTCTTGAGTGGGGGGGCCGATGGAGTCCGTCCAACATAGTTCATTATCGGCACAGCCACAACTCCGGGAAAGCCCCTTTTGCACCGCACCCGACATGAGGGGGAACACTCACGCAGCACAGTGGCGAGCTGACGGGCAGGAATGGTGTCAAGCCGGGATCCTCATCGGCACCCATGCCGGCGGACGCTCTCCCGGGCGTTCAACCCCCAGGGCCAGTGCTGTTGGCTTAAGCTCATTGCTCATGCCTGGAGGGTGCCATGGGCTAAGCGAAGCTTGCCCATGCGTGACTTCTCCACCACGGGCAAGCTCCGCTTAGCCCGTGCC
>JBFYYO010000289.1:0-4321 GCA_041310025.1 Syntrophobacterales bacterium | reverse complement strand
CGATTCCATCGAGCTCGCGCAGAAACCCGGCCAATTCATGGAAGGAAGCGGGATCCGTGTAATCCAGTGACCGGTAGTGGACGTTGGACGCAAAGCTGTCCCACCTTGCCCCATCGACATTGATCTCATCTCCCAGGGAAGCGCGAACCCTCTTTCGGAATTCGTCGTCCTCCATCACCGTACGGGCGCAGCCGACAATGCGGACGGGGTCCGGGAGCCCCCCGTTCAGGAAAAGGTTGAAAAGCGAAGGAATCAGTTTGCGCCCGGCCAGGTCGCCCGAGGCTCCAAAAATCACAATGGTGCACGGATCGAGTGGCTCCGGCGTCACACACTGGCGATTCGAGAGGCCGAGATCCTCCACTTCGCACTGGGCCGTAGCCTGCTGAACGGACTCCGTGGACCCGCGGCTGCCGAGCTCCATCATGTCTGTCTCCATGGCTTTCTTCAGAAGGGAAACGTCCTGGCTCACCGCGTCATCCTCAGGTCAAAAGGCTCCTGGCCGCCTCAAGCACCGCGTCCACCGTGATGCCAGATTCCTGAAAGACCACTTCGGCCGGGGCGCTGGCTCCAAAGCCATCCATGCCGACCACCCTCCCCTTCAGCCCGATGTAATGCTCCCAGCCCAGCCGGATGCCCGCCTCCACCGCCACGCGAGCCTCGACGGAGCCGGGCAGAACAGTTTCCCGGTACTCTGCGGGCTGCCCGTCGAAAAGCTCCCAGCTCGGCATCGAGACCACACGGACGTTCACGCCTTCACCGGCCAGTTTTCGGCCTGCCTCGAGGGCCACCGAAACCTCCGATCCCGTGCCGATGAGGATCACATCCGGCATGCCCTGCGCCGACTGCCACAACATGTAGGCCCCCCGGTGAAGTCCTTCCGCCGGCGCGCAGACCGTGCGATCGAGCATGGGAACGTCCTGGCGCGTGAAGATCAGGGCCGTGGGGCCGCGCGCATTGAGCAGGGCGGCCCGCCAGGCTTCCGCCGTCTCGAGAGCGTCGGCGGGCCGGATGACCGTCAGCCCCGGCACACTCCTCAGCCCCATCAGCTGTTCGATGGGCTGGTGGGTGGGGCCGTCCTCACCAAGGCCGATGCTGTCGTGGGTGAAGACGTAGACGACCCGGATTCCCATCATGGCGGCCAGCCGCATGGGTGGGCGCATGTAGTCCGAAAAGGTGAGAAACGTCGCCGTGTAGGGGATGACGCCTCCGTGGAGAGCCATGCCCCCGGCTATGGCGCCCATGGCATGCTCACGAACCCCGAAGTGCAGATTGCGACCCTCGGGGTGTTCCGCATCGAAATCCCCATGCCCGGAAAGGAGCGTCTTGGTGCTGGGAGCGAGGTCCGCAGAGCCGCCGAAGAGGTTCTCCACGCGCCGGGCCAGAGCGTTCAGCACCATGCCCGAGCTGACCCGGGTGGCCATGGGCTTGGAGCCTGGAGCAAACAGATTCCCGAGCTCGGCATCCCAGTCGGGGGGCAGCTCCCCGGCAAGCTCTCTCTGAAAAGCAGCGGCCTCCGGGGGATGACTGCTTTGGTACCGGCTGAATTGTGCCTCCCATTCCCTCTGAGCCGCGTGGCCGCGCTCCATCGCGCCCCGCATATGAGCCTTCACCTTCTCAGGCACATGAAACAACGGCTCCCTCGGCCACCCCAGAACGTCCCTGGCCGCCTGAGCATTGGCCTCCCCTAAAGGCTCCCCGTGCACTTTGGCGGTACCCTGCTGGGGACTGCCATAGCCGATGATCGTCCGGCAGATGATGAGGGAAGGTCGCCGCGTATCCGACCGGGCTTCAGCGATGGCCTTCTCGATCCCCTCGAGGTCCAGACCATCCACGGGTCCCACCACGCCCCACCCGTAGGCCTCGAAACGGCGGGCCACATCCTCCCGGAAAGCGAGGTCCGTGGAGCCTTCGATCTGGACGCCATTGTCGTCGTAAAGGGCGATGAGCTTCCCCAGACCGAGGGTTCCCGCCAGGCTCGCCGCCTCGCTGGCCACCCCCTCCTGGAGGTCTCCATCGGAGACGAGCGCGTAAGTGGTATGGTTCAGGATCTCGAAACCGGGCCTGTTATATCGCCTCGCCAGCCATCGTTCAGCCAGGGCCATCCCCACCGCATTGGAAAACCCCTGCCCCAGGGGTCCCGTGGTGACCTCCACCCCGGGGGTCGGGCCGTATTCCGGATGCCCCGGCGTTCGGCTCTCCCACTGCCGGAAACGCTGGATCTCCTCCAGGGACAGGTCGTACCCCGTCAGGTGAAGCAGCGCGTAGAGCAGCATGGATGCATGGCCCGCCGACAGAACGAATCGATCCCGGTCGGGCCATTGGGGATCGGCGGGGTTGTGCTTCAAAAAGCGGTCCCAGAGCACATAGGCCATGGGAGCAGCCCCCATGGGGGCCCCGGGATGTCCAGACCGTGCCTTCTGCACCGCGTCCACGGCCAGGAAGCGAAGGGTGTTGATGCACAGCTGATCCAGCTCTGCCTGGGATGACATGTTTTGGCATCTCCCCCATTGGGTCGATCCCGATCCAGGAGCCAACCCGGATCAGTCAGCGACCGTTCTCGAAGCTGCACCCGGCTCACAGGCGCGGCCTTTCAGGTTGAAGAAGAACTGAAGCTTCCTGCGAACCGACTCGGAGAAAAGCTTGGGCGCCAGCAGGCTACCCGCCACCCTTTTATTGATCTCGCCCAGGGTGGGGTAGGGATGGACGGCACCCGCCAGGGTGGAAAGCTTGAGCTTGCCGTTGAGAACCGCCACCCACTCGTTGATGAGCTCCCCGGCATGGGGCCCGAGAATCTGCACCCCGATCACGTGCTCGCGCTTGTCGACCAGCATTTTCAGAACGCCCGTTTCATAGCCTTCAGCCAGGGAACGGTCGTTGTTCCTGAATTCCTCTCTCCAGACTTTGTAATCCAATTCGGCTTTCACGGCCGCGGCTTCATTCATGCCGATGGAGGCGAGCTCGGGATCACAGTAGGTCGAATGGGGAAACCAGGTGTAGTCTGCCTTGCGGGGGAGATGAAGAACCGCGTTGGCCACGATGATTCCCCCCTCATAGCCCGCGGCATGGGTAAACTGGTACCTCCCGGTCACGTCCCCCGCCGCGTAAATATGCTTTTGCGAGGTGCGGAGCCTCTCATCGACCTCGATGCCGCGGGAGCTGTAATCGACTCCGGCATGGACCAGCCCCAGACCCTCCACATTGACGGATCTCCCCAGGGCCACCAGGATGGCTTCGGCCTCGAGGGTCTGCTCGAACCCGTCTCCGTCCTCGAGCACCACTTCCCGGGTGTGCCCCAGGTCTCGGACCTGCTTGACGGCAGCGTTGAGATGCATGTTCACTCCCTCGCGAACGAGGTTCTCCATGACGGCATCGGCCATATCCCGGTCCTCCCGGGCGAGGATCTGGCCGGCACGCTGGATAACCGTTACGCTGCTGCCCAGGCGACCGAAAGCCTGGGCCATTTC
This sequence comes from Syntrophobacterales bacterium, assembly GCA_041310025.1. Classification (GTDB taxonomy): domain Bacteria; phylum Desulfobacterota; class Syntrophobacteria; order Syntrophobacterales; family Syntrophobacteraceae; genus JALOOX01. Next base: position 857 of record JBFYYO010000289.1, on the reverse strand, counting down.
GATGCCGACCGGGCCGGCTCCAAGGACCACGAGGGACTTGGGAAGGTAATCCATGTAAAAGATCTCTTTGTTCGTCAGATAAGGTGTTTCATCGAGGCCGGGAATGCGAGGAACGGCTGGAGACGATCCCGTGGCGATGACCCATCGCTTTGCCGCCACACGCTGTCCTCTGACGGCTACGGTGTGCTCGTCTTCAAAGGAAGCAGCGCCGAATTCGACCTTGACCCCGAGCCCGCAGAACCGCTCCTCCGAGTCGTGGTGCTGGATCTGGTCGATGACGCTTTGAATTCTTGACGAAACCTTCCTGAAGTCGACGGTTTGCACGTCGACTTCAGGAAGCCCGAACCGGCCCGCGTTCTTCATCAGATGATAGACATGAGCCGTCTTGATGAGGGTCTTGCTCGGCACGCACCCGTAATGGAGGCAGTCTCCTCCCAGGCGTTCCTCTTTTTCGATCAGGAGCGTCTTGGCTCCAAGCTGGCTGACTCCGGCCGCAACCGTGAGACCCGCAGCTCCTCCCCCAATGATTCCAATGTCATAGTCAAATCTGGCCATGAGGCTCCTCCGTTTCACAGCAGCCAGCCATAACGGGTTGCAGCATGATCATCCATCAGTGTCGAAAAGACACAAAAGAGATGGAAAAGCTGAGCCCTTCACAAGCAGTCAGAAGAACTTCCATTCCACCCAGATCGCGGCTATTATTTCTTGTTAGAGATGATAAGAACGGATCTGTCCGATTGCCTGCGTTATCTTCAAGCTTCAGGGGTATTTGCCTCGAACGGGGAGACCGTCATGCCTGGTAGTCCCGGGCTGTCCGCTCGATTTCGACGGCCTCCAGGTGAGACCTCATGAGAATC
>JBFYYO010000288.1:0-4351 GCA_041310025.1 Syntrophobacterales bacterium | reverse complement strand
GCCGAGAATGCTCGCGCCGTGTTGACCAACCTGCACAGGGAAGCGGCGGCTATCCAGGAGGGACTGGTGATCCCTGTGGCACCGCCCGCAATTCCGGGGATCGGGACGACCGGCGGTTTTGAATTCTGGATCCAGGATATAGGGGCGGGGGAGCCTGCGAGGCTGGACGAGCTGACCCGGCAATTCCTCAGCAAGGCCCGCCAGCGTCCAGAGCTCACCGGCTTGAACAGCACCTTCCGCGCCACCACCCAGCAGCTGAGTGCCGACGTGGACCGCGAAAAGGCGAGCCTTATCGGTGTGCAGGTCAAGGATGTGTACAGCGCCATTCAGGCACAGTTCGGCTCCCTCACGGTCAGCCAGTACAACGAGTTCAGCAGGGTCTGGTGGGTCATTCTCCAGTCCGAGCCCAAACACCGTCAGGATCCCGGAGACCTGGCGCGCCTGTACACGAGATCGAATCAGGGCGAGATGGTTCCGCTCTCCGCCCTGGTCACGACCCGATGGGTGACCGGTCCGGACCTGCTGCCCCACTTCAACGGGTTCCCCGCCGCAAAGATAAACGGTAACGCGACTTCCGGGTACAGCTCGGGCCAGGCGATTTCGGCCATGGAAGAGGTCGCGCAGGAGGTGCTCCCGCACGGTTACACCTTCGCGTGGTCCGGCCTGGCCTTTGAGGAAAAGAAATCCGGCGGCACTTCCATGCTGGCCTTCGTGTTCGGCCTCATCATCGTCTTCCTCGTCCTGGCCGCCCAGTACGAGTCCTGGACCCTGCCGGGTTCCGTGATGATGGCCGTGCCCTTCGGGGTTCTCGGCGCCCTCACCGCGAACTGGCTCCGGGGCCTTGAAAACGACGTCTACTTCCAGATCGGCCTTCTCGTGCTGATCGGTCTTGGAGCGAAGAACGCGATCCTAAGGGTCTCCTTTGCTGTGGAACTGCGCAAGCAGGGCAAGTCGATCATGGAAGCCACGATCGAGGCGGGCGAGCAGAGGCTGAGGCCGATCATCATGACGTCGCTCGCCTTCGCCTTTGGCGTGCTGCCCCTGGCCATCGCCATGGGCGCAGGCGCCAATGCCCGCCATTCCATCGGCACAGGCATCATCGGCGGCATGATCGGAGAGACCACCTTGGCCATGCTCTATGTGCCGCTCTTATTCTACCTCTTTGACCGGCTCAGCGAGCGCTCCAAGGCAAAGAAAGAAGCGAAATCCGGTACGGGCACTCTTGCTGAGGGAAGCGCGGCGCAAGAGGCGCCGCATGGACAGGCGGAGGACCACGGACATGCGTAGATTCATCGCTCTCGCATTCGCTGTCTTGCTCACCGGCTGCATGGTCGGACCGGATTACCTGCGACCTGTCGTCGATGTGCCGGCCGCCTTCAGGTATGAGGACAGGGACACCAAAGAGCCCGCGAACACCGAGTGGTGGAAGCAGTTCCAGGATCCGGTGCTCGATGCGCTGATCGACGAGGCGCTCGCCAACAACAGGAACATCAAGATCGCGGCCGCAAACATGGAGCGGGCTGCGGGAGTGCTGGTGCAGGCCCGGTCGCCGCTTTTTCCCCAGATCGGATACGGCGGCAGCGCGGCTCGGGACCGCGCCAGCGAGGCCGGAAGCGTCCCTGTGCCTTCGATCCTGCCGAATCCCCAGACTTCCTACCAGGTTCTTGCGAGCGCGAGCTGGGAGATCGACCTGTGGGGCCGCATCCGGCGGCTCTCGGAGTCTGCGCAGGCGGAGCTGTTTGCAACAGAGGAGGCATGGCACGGTGTGATCCTGTCCCTTGTTGCCTCTGTGGCGGCCAACTATATCCAGCTGCTCGGCCTCGACGAGCAGCTCATTGTGTCGAAACGGACTCTGGCAACCTATGCCGAATCGGTCAAGCTTTTTGAGCTGCGGTTCAAATACGGCCAGGTGTCGAAAATGACCGTTGAACAGGCCCGTTCTCAGTACGAAACGGCCGCAGCCGGAATTCCCCAGATCGAATCGCAGATCGCGCAGACCGAGAACGCCCTGGCGATCCTGCTCGGGCGCAACCCGGGGCCTGTCCGGCGCGGAAAGACGATCCATCAGTTGGGTCTCCCTGCTGTACCAGCCGGTCTGCCTTCGGACGTCCTTGCCAACCGCCCCGATATACGCCAAGCCGAACAGAACCTCATCGCAGCCAATGCCCAGATCGGCGCAGCCAGGGCCCTTTACTTTCCGACCATCTCCATTACCGGTGCCTATGGCTTTGCAAGCTCAGACCTTTCCAACCTTTTCCAGGGTTCGGCTCGCGTCTGGAGCTATGCCGGGACTTTCACCGGACCGATCTTCACCGGAGGCGCAATTACCAGCCAGGTCAAACAGGCGGAGGCAGCCCGGAACGCGGCGCTCTTCAGCTACGAATTGACGATCCAGAGTGCTTTTTCCGATGCGGAAAACACCTTGGTCGCCCGCAGCAAGCTGGTTGAGCAGGTCCAGGCGCAAGAACGCCTCGTCCGAGCGAACAGCGAATACGTTCGCCTGGCGCGTCTCCAGTTTGATGGGGGGTACTCGCCCTATTCCACGGTGCTCCAGGCCGAGCAGCAGCTTTTCCCTTCAGAGCTTAATCTCGTCCAGGCTCGCGCGGCTCTCTTCAATTCGCTCGTGAACCTCTACAAGGCGATGGGCGGAGGCTGGCAGGTCGCTGCTGAAGCGACACCGGCTCTTCTCCCAAAGTGGTAGTTCATGTATTTGGCTGAAAACCTGTCTGGTGAAACGCTCTGCACGCCCCTTATCCTTTTCGTATTTCAGCCTTCACTTTTCCCGGCAAGCGCTGATGTCTTCCTTGGCGGCGGCACGCTCATGTAGACAGAAAAACCGCAGAAAGTAGGAGCGTCTAACACAAAGGATCAAGGAAAGTCCCGTGAGAGGTATTTCCTGTCTTGAATGGAATCATTGGCGAGCCCAAAAGAAGAGAAAGGAACAGCGACTGGCCGACTTCATGTCGGTTGAAAGAAAAGGTGAGTCGCCTCGCCGAAGAAATCGGTGACAGGGATGAAATGGATCCGGTCCTCGTCATAGCGATCGGTGCCGCCATAGAGCAGAGACGCTGTGGCCTTTGGATATTCACCCAGGAACGCCTTCAGCCCTGCCACATCATCTTCCCTCACTCGGCTTGCCTTGGTGACTTCAATGGCGAAGAAGGCATTCTCTCCATAGAGGACAAAGTCCACTTCCATGTTTTTCGCAGATCTCCAGTAGTAAACCTGATAGCGCTTCCTAAAGTAGGAACTCAAGGCCATCAACTCCTGGAGCACCAGGGTCTCCAAAGCAGGCCCAAGAGTCTCCCCATCGGTCTCAAGGGGGCCAAGGGGTCGCAACGCCGTAAAGAGCCCCGCATCAAAGAAGTAGAACTTCGGGTGTGCTTGGGTTTTTCTTTTTGCTCTCTTTTGAAAGATCGGAATCCGGTATCCGATCTGGAGGTCATTGAGGATGTCAAAGTAACCTTCGACGGTTTTACGGGGAACGGCACAGTCTCGCGCTACGGTCGATACATTGAGGATCGAGCCTTGGGAGAAACTGGCACTCTCCAGGAAGCGAGCGAAAGATCCGATGTTGCGTATCAGACTCTCCTGCACGATCTCCTCTTTTAGGTAGACCTGAATATAACTTTCAAGAAAATCACGGGGGACTTCTGAACTGTAGGCCAATGGGATGAGGCCATGACCGAGGGCTCTTTGAAGATCAAAATCGCTCTTCAGTTCCGCAGCCGTGAGCGGGTACATCCTGAGCGTCAGTGCCCTTCCTCCGAGCAGATTGACGCCACCCCGGCGGAGTTTTCGAGCGCTTGATCCCGTCAGAATGAACCGGAGTCCTCTTCTCTCGATCAGGCGATGGACTTCATCCAGTAAAGGCGGGATCTTCTGAATTTCATCGATGATCACCCAGTCCGAGAACCTGTGAGGAATCATTTTTTCAAGGCGATCAGGCTGAGCCGTCAGTTTGTTGAAGGTAGAGGCCTTCAATAGATCAACAAACAGTCCCGACGGAAGCTCTTCTGCCACCCAGGTCGATTTCCCTGTGGACCGGGGACCAAACAAGAAAAAGGATCTGTCCTTTGGGTAGGTTAGAATTCTGGCATACATGCCGCCATTTTATATCAAAAAATGGCGGAGTCAATGCCAAAATTATTGGCGTGAACAAGGAGTGAAAACTAAAAGTCAAACGAGGAGCGGCTTTAGCATCCGCTCCTCCACAGGCTTTACCAGCCTTTCTCCTGGATCAGTTTTTTAACCTTTTCCTGGATTTTTTTTTCCACGAGAACCATTTTTTGGGCGCTGGCTTGATGGATCTTCTCCGTAAGGACCTTTAAGTCCGCCGGCTTTTCGATGA
>JBFYYO010000287.1:0-4374 GCA_041310025.1 Syntrophobacterales bacterium | reverse complement strand
ATGCCCGTGGAAAGCTCATGCCTCACATTGAAGAAAGCTCTCATTCTGCTCGTCTGGATTGCCGCCGCCGGATGTGCTGTGGGTCCCGACTATCGCCCCCCCCCCGCGCCTGATGTCCAAACCTACACCGAAAAGCCGACTCCGGAGGAAACGGTATCCGCCCCCGGCGTGGGGGGGGCCGCGCAGCGCCTTGTCGACGGTGGGGATATCCCCGCTCAGTGGTGGTCGCTGTTCCATTCAGAAGCCCTGGACCAGCTCATCCGCCGTGCCCTTGCGGACAGCCCGACACTGGCGGCCGCGGAAGCCGCCCTTCGCCAGGCCCGGGAGAATCTGCGCGCGAGGACGGGGACGGTCGCCTATCCGAGCCTGGACGGAAGCTTTTCGGCCTCGCGCCAGAAGATCTCGGGGGCTTCCAGCGGGCTGCCGGACGAGTACGGCAGTACCTTCAGTCTGTTCAACGCGTCGGTGAGCGTTTCGTATATTTTAGATGTCTTCGGAGGCGGCAGGCGGGAGCTGGAGGCTCTGCAGGCGCAGGTCGACACTCAGCGTTACCTGCTTGAGGGCGCCCATTTGACCCTCGCCGCCAACATCGTGACCGCCGCAATCCGGGAGGCCTCCCTGCGCGCTCAGATACGGGCCAACGAGGAGATCGTGGCGGCGGAGACCAAGCAGCTGGAGATGGTGGAGCGCCAGTCGGTCCTTGGCGGCGCTGCCCTTTCGGATGTCCTGGCCCAGCAGGCGCAACTGGCCCAGACCAGGGCGATCCTGCCGGTTCTGGAGAAGGAGCTGGCCCAGAACCGCAACCTGCTGGCGGCCCTGAGCGGCAGGTTCCCCGGGGATGCAGACCTTCCGGAATTCCGGCTTGAGGAGTTTCAGCTCCCCCGTGAGCTGCCCGTGAGCCTTCCGTCCTCACTGGTGCGCCAGCGCCCCGATATCCGCGCCTCGGAGGAGCTGCTTCATGCGGCCAGCGCCAATGTGGGTGTGGCTACGGCGAATCTGTACCCTCAGATCTCCCTCAGCGCCGATCTGGGATCCAGCTCCCTGCGGATCGAGGACCTCTTTTCGCCCGGGACATCCCTTTGGGGACTTGGAGCCGGACTGCTGCAGCCGATCTTCCGCGGGGGGGAGCTCATGGCGAAGCGCCGCGCCGCGATCGCCGCCTACGATCAAGCCCTGGCCCTGTATCGGGAGACCGTGCTGCAGGCATTCCAGAACGTGGCGGATGTGCTGCAGGCGCTGGAAGCCGGCGCACGCACGCTGCGCGCCCAGGCTGATGCCGAGGCGACCGCCCGTGATTCCCTTGACCTCACCGAGAAGCAGTTTCACTACGGCGCGGCGAGCTTCCTGACGCTGCTGAATGCCCAGCGCCAGCATCAACGGGCGCTCATCATCCTGGTACAGGCCCAGACGGTGCGCTTTGCCGATACAGCCGCTCTCTTCCAGGCCCTGGGAGGAGGATGGTGGGAAAACGGAGAAGACCGGAGCCCGACAGCGGCTGGTGGAAGGAAAGCCCCTCACCCGTGACTGATCCCCAGTCAAGCTGAACTCTCAGGAGCAATGATGTCATGAAGAAGCGCTTAATGGTGACCCTGCTGGCTTTGGCTCTCCTTGTCGCCGCCCTCGCCGGGGTCAAGACGATGCAGATCGGAGCCATGATCGATCAGGGGAAGAAATCCGTTCCTCCCCCCGAAACCGTTACCTCCGCCGTTGTGAGCCCTGATTTGTGGGAGAGCGAGCTGAGCGCCATCGGCACGCTGACGGCGGTCCAGGGGGTCACCGTGGCCGCCGAGCTTCCCGGGAAGGTCGTGAAGATCCTCTTCGAGCCGGGCAGCTCCGTGAAGAAGGGGGATTCGCTGGTCAGCCAGGATACGGCCGCGGAAGAGGCGGAGCTGCTCGGAGCCGAGGCACAGGTGAAGATGGCGAAGGCAGACCTCGAGCGCGCGGCGAATATGATACGGGACAAGATCATTTCTCAGGCCGACTTGGACAAAGCCCAGGCTGCCCACGAGGGGGCACTCTCGAGGGTGAGCGGCATCCGCGTTGCGATTGGCAAGAAGCAGATCCGGGCCCCGTTCAGCGGCCGCCTCGGCATCCGCCAGGTCAATCTGGGCCAGATACTCAAGGAAGGGGACCCCATTGTCACTCTGCAGGCCCTCGATCCGATCTTCGTCGACTTCACCCTTCCCCAGCAACAGATGACGCAGCTGCGGGTCGATCTGCCCGTGCGGGTCGTTTGCGACGCTCTGCCCGGCGTGACCGTCGAAGGACTCATCACCGCGATCAACCCGCTGGTGGAGACCGAAACGCGCAACGTCCAGGTCCAGGCGACGGTGCTCAACAAGGAGGAGCGACTCCGCCCCGGCATGTTCGTCAACGTGGCGGTTGACCTGTCCCTGCAGAACAAGGTGATGATCATCCCCGCGACCGCCGTGCTCTACGCACCCTACGGCGATTCGGTTTTCATCATCGAAAAGGACAAGGAGCGCGAAGGCGAGGTGCTGCGACAGCAGTTCGTTCGCCTGGGAGAGAAGCGCGGCGACTTCGTCGCCGTGGCGAGCGGACTCGGTGAGGGGGAGAAGATCGTGAGCACCGGCGTCTTCAAACTGCGCAACGGCCAGGCCGTGACCGTGGACAACAGCCTTGCCCCGGAATTCAGGCAGGCGCCCACACCGGAGAACAACTGAGTCATGAAGATCACCGACCTCTTCATTCGCCGTCCCGTGCTCGCCATGGTGGTTAACCTGGTCATCATCATCGCCGGGCTCCAGGCGATCCGCTACCTCAACGTCCAGCAATACCCCCGAAGCGAAAACGCGGCCATCACCATCACCACGGTCTACGTGGGTGCAAGTGCGGAGCTGGTGGGCGGTTTCGTCACCACGCCTCTCGAGCGCGCCATCGCCGCGGCCGACGGCATCGAGTACATGGAATCCCAGAGCAGCCTGGGCCTGTCCACCATCAAGGTGCGGCTCAAGCTCAACCACGACTCCACCAAGGGCCTGGCCGAGATCAGCTCCAAGGTGGACCAGGTGCGTCGCGACCTTCCCCCCGAGGCCGAGGTGCCGGTGATCAACATCGAGTCGGCCGACAGCCAGTTCGCCTCGGCCTACCTGAGCTTTTCTTCCGACGTGCTGGAGCAGAACGAGATCACCGACTACCTGGTGCGCATCGTTCAGCCCCGCCTGGCAACGGTTCAGGGAGTGCAGCGGGCCGACATTCTGGGCGCGCGCACCTTCGCCATGCGCATCTGGCTCGACCCGGACCGGATGGCGGCCCTCAACATCAGCCCGACACAGGTCCGCCAGGCCCTGGCTGCCAACAACTTTCTGGCCGCCCTGGGCCGGAGCAAGGGGGCCTTCATTCAGGTCAACCTGACGGCGGACACCAATTTGAGCAGTGTCGAGGATTTCAAGCGACTGGTAGTGCGCCACCAGGAGGGAACCATCGTCCGCCTGGGCGACATTGCAGACGTCGTGCTGGGGGCCGAGGATTATGACGCCGAGGTTCGCTTCACCGGCCAGGTGGCCGTCTTCATGGGAATCTGGCCCCTGCCCAGCGCAAACTCCCTCGACGTCATCAAAGGGGTGCGGGCCGAGATGGCTTCCATCGACCGCGACCTGCCGACGGGCCTCAAGGCCCGCATCGCCTACGACGCCACCGACTACATCGCCAACTCCATCCGCGAAGTTCTCAAGACCCTCGGAGACACCCTGCTCATCGTCGTAGTGGTCATCTTCCTTTTCCTCGGCTCCTTCCGATCGGTATTGATCCCGGTCGTGGCCATCCCCGTTTCACTGATCGGGGCGGTCTTCCTGATGCAGGCCTTCGGGTTCACGGTGAACATTCTCACCCTTCTGGCCATCGTGCTCTCCGTCGGTCTCGTGGTGGACGACGCCATCGTTGTGGTGGAGAACGTCGAGCGTCACCTGAGCGAGGGAAAATCCCCCCTGGATGCGGCTCTGGTTGGTGCCCGCGAGCTGGTCGGCCCCGTCATCGCCATGACCATCACCCTTGCCGCCGTCTATCTGCCCATTGGACTGCAGGGGGGGCTGACGGGCTCGCTCTTCCGCGAGTTTGCCTTCACGCTTGCCGGGGCGGTCACCATTTCCGGGGTGGTCGCCCTCACCCTGTCCCCGGTGATGTGCGCGAAGCTCCTCAAACCGGGCAGCGGGGAGCACGGTCTTGCCGGCAGGATCTCGCGGGGCTTCAAACGCCTGAAAAACGGCTACGGCCGCCTGCTCGCCTCCACCCTCTCGGCGCGCCCCGCGGTCTACACCGTCTGGCTGGTCATCAGCGTTCTCACAATCCCCATGTTCATCATGTCCGCCAAGGAGCTGGCGCCCACGGAAGATCAGGGGGTCATCTTCGGAATTC
>JBFYYO010000286.1:0-4410 GCA_041310025.1 Syntrophobacterales bacterium | reverse complement strand
CCCCAAGACCTTTGGAGGTTTTATGAACACTCGCCGGGGTTTCATGGTGCTTCGACCTGGTCATTTCCATCCTTGCCTTTTCCTCCTCGCCCTCTGGGTAATGATCTGCTGCCCATTCGTCGGCGCCGCGACGGACACGGCCAAGGCTGCTGCCACCTCCCCCGCCAAGGCATCCGGCCCGGCGGGACCGCCCAGGCTGATGCGTGTCACGCCCTCGGGTGACGACGTCCCGGTCGGCCAGCAGATCGTTCTCGAGTTCGACCGGTCCATCGTGCCCATCGGGCGCATGGAGCGGGAAGCCTCTGAAGTCCCCGTCGCCATCGAGCCCGCCCCGGCCTGCCAGTGGCGATGGCTGAACCCATCCACCCTCGCCTGCCAGCTCCCCGAAAAGAACCCCCTGCTTCCGGCCACCCGCTACCAGGTCACCGTGAGGCCGGAGATCACGGCGGAGAGCGGAGCCAACCTCGCGGAGGTCGTGAAGCACTCCTTTCTGACTCAGCGCCCCGTCGTGAAGAGCACTTCCTTTCGAACCTGGGTGACTCCCGTCATGCCCCAGCTCGTCCTCTGGTTCAACCAGCCCGTCGACCAGTCTTCCGTGGCTGCCCACGTCTATTTCCAGGTTGCGGGGCAGAAGCGTTTTGCCGCCTCCGTAAACGTCGACCCCCACTTCCGCGAGTCCACCACCTATCGAAAAAGCCAGGTCTGGGTGATCCAGCCCGAAACCCCACTCCCCGCCGATCAGCCCGTGGCCGTTCAGGTCGAGCCCGGCATCGCCTCCCTGATCGGGAAGGAACCGGGAATCCAGAATCAGGCGCTCATTCAGTTCCACAGCTTCGGGGAATTCCGCATGGTGGGGGTGGAATGCCAGGACCTGAAGGGACAAACGTTCTCCTTGCCCGCCGAGGCGCAACCGTCCCCGCCCACCCGCTGCAATCCCAGTATGCCGATATCACTTCTTTTCACTGCTCCTCCCCTCGATGAGGAGCTCAAGCAGCGGATCGCGGTGACGCCGGATCTCGCCGAAGGAAAAGCCGACGTGGATCCATGGGAGGACATTTACGTCGACAGCAGCCTCTCTCAACCGAATCAGAAGACCGAGCGCTATTCCATCATGCTCCCCATGGAGCGCATCAAGCCCTTCACGGACTACCGGGTGGAGGCCAGGGCGGGCTCGCTCAAGGACGCCTTCGGCCGCGGGCTCGAGGCAGATGGGTTGCTGACCTTCGCCACCGATCACTATCCTCCGAATTTCGACCTCTTCCGGGACATGCCCGTCCTCGAGAAGAACCTCGACACGGACCTCCCCCTGGTGGCAACCAACCTGAACAAGCTCAAAGTCAAATACCGCACGGTGTTTCCGGGGAAGAAGTCGCCGGCCCGGACCAAGACCATCGACCTGCCCTCCATGCCGGATCGACGCATCGCACTTCCCCTCGGCCTCCGGCCAATGGTGGGCAAACCTTCGGGGATCGTCCAGGGGGAGGTGACTTCGGAGCCCCCCATCAGTCGAGAAGAAGGGGAGTCCGGCGGCACCTTCTTCGCCCAGATCACCCCGTTCCACGTCCATGTGAAATACGGGCACCACAACACCCTGGTCTGGATCACGGATCTCGCTTCGGGAGCACCCGTTCCGGGGGTCCAGGTGGAAATGCACGAGGACACGCTCTCGGGCTTTCACGAACGCCCCAGGGTCCTGGCGCGCGGCAGCACCGGGGAGGACGGCATCGCCATGCTGCCCGGCACCTCCACGGTGGACCCCGAATTGAAGTTCCTGAGCGCCTACGGAGCCGATGAGAAGCAGCTCTTCCTCTGGTGCCGCAAAGGCGACGACGTGGCTGTCCTGCCCTTCACCTACCCGTTTCAGGTGAGCTCCGAGGGCGCCAACCGGGAATACATCCCCGAGTGGATGCGTCCCCGTCACGGTCACCTGCGGACCTGGGGGACCACGGCCCAGGGGATCTATCGGGCGGGCGACAAGGTCCAGTACAAAATCTACGTGCGGGACCAGGACAACCGCAGGTTTGTGGCGCCTCCCGGCGTGCCGGGCGCGCCGATGGCCCCTATGGAGGCGAACGCCGCCAGGACGGGAATGGGGAAGGACGCGGGCCCCAGCGCTGCAGCCTCCAAGACCGGAAGTAAATCGGCATCCGCTGCGGCCCAGCCGCAGGGAGGCAGGACCGAGAAGCCGGAGGCGCCCGGGCAGGCCTTCAACTACCGGCTCAAAGTCATGGATCCCCTCGACAAGGTCGTCCACGAACAGACAGACATCCAGCTGTCGGCCTTCGGGGCCTTCGACGGATCGTTCCCCCTCGCCAGGACCGCGGCGGTCGGCTGGTATAGATTCGTGCTCACGTCAAGCTTCACCAAGGACGAGGAGCTCGAGCCCATGAGGGTTCTGGTGAGCGACTTCACGCCGTCTTCCTTCAAAGTCTCGACGGAGCTGAACGGCAAGGTCTTCAGCCCGGGCGATTCCGTCACGGTCACCACGCAGGCCAGTCTACACGCGGGAGGCCCTTATTCCAGGGCTGAAACGCGTGTGAACGCCCGCATCGAGACGCAGCCCTTCGACCCCGGAACAACGGTCACGAGAGGATTCGATTTCGACGTCGTCGAGCACACTTCCGACGGCACCACCACCCCCGAATCCCAGAGCATCTTCCAGACGGAGAAACCTCTCGACGACCAGGGTACCCTGGCAACCACCTTTCAGATCACGGACAACCCCATCATCTACGGGAGGCTCGTCGTCGAGAGCGGCGTCAAGGACGACCGCGGAAAGCGGGTGGCTCATCGCACCTCGGCGGCCTACGCGGGGCGGGATCATTACGTGGGGCTGTCCCAGGGGGACTGGTCCCTGGAGGAAAAGAAACCGGCGTCGGCCCGCGCCATCGTGGTCAACCGGGAGGGTGAGCCGGTTTCGGGCGTTCCCATCCGGGTCGCCATCGAGCGGCGGGAAACGAAGGTGGCCCAGGTCAAAGGGGCCGGCAAGGGTTACGTGCCCCAGTACAGCGCCCGGTGGGTGGCCGAGGAGAACCTGGAGCTGACCTCGGGCATCGAGCCCGTTTCGTTCACGTTCACTCCCCGGGGCACGGGCGTATACCGCATCCGGGGCCGCGTCGGGAATGTCCCCGACCCGCCCGATGAAGATGCAGAGGTGACGGAATCGGAGCCGGAAGAGTCCGGGGCGCCTCCGGATCAGGCCGCCGAGGCCGGTCCGACCGCCGAACCCGGAGCGACGGCTCCCGGCGAGCCGCGCGGCCATCAGACCATTCTGCGGCGCTACGTCGTGGGCAAGAGCCACGTGGTCTGGGAGTCCCTTCCCGGAAATGTCATGGATGTCATCCCCGACAGGAAGTCCTACCAGACGGGCGAAACGGCCCGCTTCCTGGTCCAGAACCCCTTCCCCGGGTCCCGGGCCCTCATCACCATCGAGCGGTTCGGGATCATGAAGAGCTGGATCCAAACCCTCGAGACCAGCAGCGAAATCATCGAAATCCCCATCGTCCCCGACCACCTGCCCGGTTTCTACCTGTCGGTTCTCGTGGTCTCGCCCCGGGTGGATCAGCCCATGAGCGAGGAAGGGGAGGACCTGGGCAAGCCGACCTTCCGGATGGGGTACGCCGAGGTGGTCGTCAAGGACAGCGCCAAGCAGATCACGTTGGACATCAAACAGGACCGTGAGGTCTACAAGCCCCGGGAGACCGTGACGGTGGATCTCACGGCGAGGGTCGGCAAGCTGCCCGCGGGTGAGGAGCAGCCTCCGGTGGAGCTGGCCGTCGCCGTCCTGGATGAGGCCATCTTCGCCCTCCTCCCCGGAAAGAAGGTGTTCGATCCCTACGAAGGCTTCTACAGCCTGGATCCCCTGGATCTGTCCAACTACAACCTGATCATGCAGCTGGTGGGACGCCAGAAGCTGGAGAAGAAGGGGGCCAACCCGGGAGGCGGAGGCGGGCCCGACCTCGGCATGCGATCCGATTTCCGCTTCGTCGCCTACTGGAATCCGTCGCTGGCCACGGATGCGGACGGCAAGGCGCGCATCCAGTTCAAGCTGCCGGACAGCCTGACGGGATGGCGCATCCTGGCTCTCGCAGTGACTCCGGACGACCGCATGGGGCTGGGCGAGCAGGTGTTCCGGGTCAATCAGCCGACTGAAATCCGGCCGGCCCTCCCCAACCAGGTGCTGGATGGCGACCGGCTCGAGGCGCGGTTCACGGTCATGAACCGGACAGACCAGCCCCGAACGCTCGATGTGGTCCTGGAAGCGCGAGGTCCCCTCGTCGGGGATCCGCTGCCGGTGAGGCCCCCTGGCGCGGAAGCGCCGTCGACGGGCGTGGCCGGAGCCGAGATCTCCCCAACCGCGGCCACCCCCGGCCCCACCTCGACAACTCCCGCCGCCGGTGCCATCGTCAC
>JBFYYO010000285.1:0-4425 GCA_041310025.1 Syntrophobacterales bacterium | reverse complement strand
TGGATCGGCATCGACGTGGCCACCGGCGTGGCCCTGGCGGCCGGAGGGTTCACCAGTGCGGCCCTGGCCCACATCTTCGGACGGCACGCCTACGAAACCGTGACGCGCCCGGCCCTCCTCACGGCAGTGCTGGGCTACACGCTCGTTTCCCTGGCCCTCGTGGTGGACATCGGCCGGTCGTGGACCATCTGGCACCCCATCGTGTACCACCAGGGGAATTCGGTGCTCTTCGAGGTGGCCATGTGCGTGGTGGCCTACCTGCACGTGCTCTACATCGAGCTCATCCCCATCGTGGCCGAGCAGTACAAGGGCCGAGTCAACCTTCCCGGCCCCCTCTCGGTCCTGAACCGTCCCGTCGACGCGCTCCTCTCCTTCGCCGACAGGATTCTGGGGAAAGTCATGTGGGTCTTCATCATCGCCGGCGTGGTGCTCTCCTGCATGCACCAGTCGGGTCTCGGGTCGCTGCTCCTCATCGCGCCGACCAAGGTCCATCCCCTCTGGTACACACCGATCCTCCCGCTGCTCTTCCTGCTTTCGGCCATCGCCGTGGGATTCCCCATGATCATCTTTGAAAACGGGCTGGCTTCGGCATCCTTTCAGCTCCAGGACGAAAGCGGGATCCTCTCGAAGCTGAGCCGGTTCACCATCTTCCTGCTCGGGGTCTACATGGTGGTGAAGGTGGGCGACCTGGTGGTGCGCGGCGCCCATGTCCACCTGCTGGAGGGCACCACCCAGAGCAACGCCTTCATCGTCGAGATTCTATTCGGCGTCATCGTTCCCTGGTGCCTGCTCCTCTCCCCGAAGGTCCGGAGCTCCAGGCGGGGCCTGTTCGTCGCCTCCGCCCTCATCGTGGGCGGAGTGGCCCTCAACCGGGTGAACGTATTCCTGGTGAGCTTCCAGCCGCCGTATGCCGAAACGTCCTATTTCCCCTCCGTCGGTGAGATCGCCGTCACGGCCGGCTTCATCGCAGCCCTGATGCTTGTCTACCGCATACTGGTCACCTATCTGCCCATCCTCAGCCCCAAGTCTCGGGAGGTGGCTTCCTCATGAAACGGACACATCTGATGATCCTGATCGGGCTGTCGCTGCTGGTCTGCACGGCCATGCTCCTTCCCGGCTGGTCCGCCGAAGCCCCCAAGACGCCTGCCCCCAAGGGACCGCCTGCCGCTCCCCAGAAGGTTTTCGAGGACGGCACCCCGTGGAAAGCCGTGGACCAGGAGGCAGCCATCAAGAAGGCGCATGAGACCGTTGCCCTGGTGACCGCGGTTCTGGAGGAGACGCCAGCACAGCGCAAGGCAAGGCTTGGCGACAAGGCTCCCGCCTTGAAGGACCAGAAGCATCGGTACCTGGTGCTGGACAGCCCCATCCTCCAAAAGGAAGGCGACCCCAATGGCGACCTCTACGCCCCCGTGCGCTTCATGCACATGAAGCATGCCGCCGTGGTGAGCGACTGCGCCGAATGCCATCACCGCCGTGCCGCCGCTCCCGACGCCGGCGAAACCATGCGTTGCTCCGCCTGCCACCAGGAGGCCTTCAATGCGAAGACCCCGGAGCGTTTGGGGCTCAAGGCCGCCTACCATCAGCAATGCATGGGCTGCCACCAGGAGAGAAGCCAGGGACCGACCGATTGCACCGGGTGCCATGCCAAGAACGTCCCGAGCCACAAGGATCTGGTCAAGCTGCCCGACAACCCGGACCCGTTCACGGTGACGAAAGAATGCCTCCGATGCCACGACGCTCAGGGCGAGGACATGCTCAAGTCCGCCCACTGGCTCTGGAAGGGCCCCTCTCCCCACACGGAGGGCCATGAGAAGCACATTCATCTGGGGAAAGCCACCAACACCATCAACAACTTCTGCATCGCGCTCCCCTCCAACTGGCCGCGGTGCACCAGCTGCCATGCCGGCTATGGATGGAAGGATGCGTCCTTCGACTTCTCGGACAAGACGAAGATCGACTGCCTCATCTGCCACGACACGAGCGAGAAATACGCGAAGGTGCCCACCGACGCCGGGATGCCCTACCCACAGATCAATCTGAAGGAAGTCGCCGAGAGCGTCGGCAAGCCCAGCCGCAGGACCTGCGGGGATTGCCACTTCCAGGGGGGTGGCGGCGATGCGGTCAAGCACGGCGACATGAACGGCATTCTGTACTACCCCACCCGCGACTGCGATGTCCACATGGGCGGCATGGACTTCCAGTGCCAGGACTGCCACAAGACCCGGAACCACAAGATCGCGGGGCGCTCGCTCTCGGTCCCGGTGGCCGAAGGGAGCCGCTCCTGCGAGAACTGCCACACCGGCCAGCCGCACAAGCACCACGCCGGGGAAGGGCATGAGGGGCACGACCTGCTGAACCACCACCTCAACCGGCACACGCAGCACATCGCCTGCGTGACCTGCCACAGTCCGGTCTATGCCAAATGCAAAGCAACGAAGACCTGGTGGGACTGGTCCAAGGCGGGAGACCAGGAGCGCAAGGCGAAAAAAGACGAATACGGCATGCCCGACTACGACAGCAACAAGGGCGAGTTCCACTGGAAGGAGAGCGCGGTGCCCACCTATGCCTGGTTCAACGGCAAGGTGCGCCGCCACGTCATCGGGGACCAGCTGCTCGACTCCACCGGGATCACCAGGCTCACGGAGCCCCTGGGTGGGTTCACGGACGACCGGTCCAAGATCTTCCCGTTCAAGCTCATGGAGGGGCGGCAGATGGCGGACGCCGAGCACAACACGCTCATCGTACCGCATCTTTTCGGCCCCGAAGGCTACTGGAAAACCTTCGACTGGGACAAGTCCTTCCAGATCGGCATGAAATCCGTGAACCTGCCCTACAGCGGCAAATTCAAGTGGGTGGACACGGCCATGTACTGGGGGCTCAACCATGAAACCATGCCGGCTCGAAACGCCCTGGGCTGCTCCCAGTGCCACGAAGCCCTGAAGGGGGACAAAACGTGCAGCCGCTGCCACCAGGACAGCCGCGAGGTGGATTTCAAGAAGCTCTCGTCTTCAGGCACTGACTTCTCGTGGATGAAGGAGAGGGGCCGGGATGTTTCAGCTCTCATTGGAAAGACGGACTACATCGATTTCAAGGCGCTCGGCTACAAAGGCGACCCCATCCTGACCGGCGGCCGCTTCAAGAGACTGCCCCTGGGCCACAGGGCAGGTGCGGGAGATACAGGCAAGGAACCGGCGGGTGCCAACTGAGTGCCCGAAGGATCCGGCAATTCCAGGAACCATGGCATGGGGGCACGGCGCCCCCGACACATGACAAGAAAGGAGTCACCCATGTCCAGCATGGATCTGAACACCATCAAGGCAAGCAGCGTTGTGGATGCGCGGGGAAGTGCCTGCCCCGGCCCTCTCCTGGAGGCCAAGAAGGGCATCGGCAGGGTCAAGGTCGGCGAAATCCTGGAAATCATCTCCAACGACCCGGGCACGAAGACGGACATTCCCGTCTGGGCCAAAAAAGTGGGTCACGAATACCTGGGACACGTTGCCGGGGATGGCTGTGAACGCCTGTTCATCGTGAGGAAGAAGTAGATGTCAGACCCCAGGCAACCCAAGATCCTCATTCTGGCCACTGAAAGCTGTGCCTACCCCGGTGCCAACGCCGCAGGGCAGGCTCACGCTTCCTACCCGGCCAACACTTACATCCTGCGCGTCCGGGCGCCGGTGATGTTCCCCGAGCGCTTCTACCTGGACTGCTTCCGAAAGGGCATCGGCGGGATCATCATCATGTCCTGCGGCGTGGAATGCCCGTACGAGGGTGCCTATGAAGCCCTGGCGAAGCGGGTGGACCGCGTGTTCGGACTCATGAAACAGGAAGGGCTGGACCTGCGGCGGCTTCGCCTGACCGCCATCTGCACCGTGTGCACTCGTTCCTTTTTGAAGGAGGTCCGGCAGATGAACGAGCTCCTCGCCGAACTGGGTCCCCCCGGAGCCGAGCGTTCCACCTCAGCGGTCGCCGAAGCGGTTTGATGGCGTTCAATCGAGAGGAAGCCCATGGGCACGAAACAGCAACACACGTTTGACGCCCTCGTTCTGGGGGGCGGGATCGCGGGCCTCCAGGCTGCCCTGGACCTGGCGGACCAGGGCCACAAGGTCGCCGTGCTGGAAAAGGATGCATCCATCGGGGGCAAGATGATCCGGCTCTCGAAGGTCTTCCCGACCCTCGACTGCTCGAGCTGCATCACGACTCCCAAGATGGCTGCCGCCGCTCATCACGAAAACATCACGCTCTTCACCTACTGCAGCCTCGAATCGCTCTCCAGGAACGGCGGAGGAGCCTTCACGGCTCTGGTGCGCCAGAATCCGCGCTTTGTGGACCCGGACAAGTGCATCGGATGCCGCCAGTGTGAGTACGCCTGTCCCGTGCTGGTTCCCGATGTGGAGCAGGGAGGCTTTTCGGCGCGGAAAGCTGTCT
>JBFYYO010000284.1:0-7578 GCA_041310025.1 Syntrophobacterales bacterium | reverse complement strand
GCGTTGTTTCTCGTCATCCACCTTTTGCAGGGCTTCCAGCTCCGGGGCGACGACATCCAGGGCAAAGCGAATCTGCTCGGGGGTGTGGGTGCAGTTGACAAAGAAGCGCAGCCGGGCCGAGTTGTCGGGAACTGCCGGATAGACCATGGGCAGGGCATCGATCCCTTCCCGGAGGAGGGCCTGGGAGAGCAATATCGCCTTCAGGGAATCACCCACGATCACGGGAACGACAGCGGAGCCACTGCTCCCGGCACCGGTGTTCAGGCCCCTTTCCCGTGCAAGCCTGAGAAAGAGCTCGGAGAGCTCACGGAGGCGCGTCACCCGCTGGGGCTCCTTCCTGAGCAACCGAATGGCGGCCAGCGCTGCTGCGACATTCGGCGGAGACATTCCCACGCTGTAGACGAAACCCGGCGCAGTGTATTTCAGGTATTCGATGAGGGCTTCGGATCCGGCGATGTAGCCTCCACAGCTGGCGAAGGATTTGCTCAGGGTGCCCATCCAAAGCTCCACATCGGCGGGATTGATTCCAAAGTGCTCGCCGATACCCCTGCCCGTTTTCCCCAATACACCGATGGAATGAGCCTCGTCCACCATGAGAAAGGCTCCGTGTCGCTTCTTGATCTCAATGAATTCAGGCAGTTCCGGGATGTCGCCATCCATGCTGTAGACGCCTTCAATAACGACGAGGGCCCGTCGGAACCGGGGGCGCAACTCCTTGAGAATGATGTCCAAAGCTTGCCAGTTGTTGTGGGGAAAAGAAAGGTGCGTTGCCTGGGAGAGCTGGCATCCCTGGAGAACACTGTTGTGGATCAGGGCGTCATGAACGATGAGGTCGGTCTTGCCGAAGAGATGGCCGATGGTCGTCACGTTGGTGGCATGCCCGCTCACAAAGACAAGGCTGTCCTGTGTTCCAATCAAATCGGCAATCTCTTTCTCAATCTCACGATGCAGTGGTCTTTCGCCTGAAGCAAGACGGCTTGCCGAAACGGACGTGCCGTAGCGGTCGATGGCGGCTTTGGCGGCTTGAGATACGACCGGGTTTCCGCACATACCGAGGTAATTGTACCTGGAGAAGGTGAGGCACTCTCGACCTTCTGCAATGGCTCCATTGGAGCCGGCCTCGTCGAGCACCCTGAAGTAAGGGTTGTCGATGCCTCGCGCTTTCATCCCCAGCATGATCTGCTGAAGGTTATGGTATTCGGGGTAGTCCTCGAATGGCAGGCACTCCGGTTGTATCTCACGGGCATTTCCAGGGGCGCAGACCCTTTTTTCCGCCGGCTCTCCGGACTGGCGGCCGGATGACAGCACCTGCCCCAAAGGTCCGTCCTTGGCTTCAAGCCCTCTTCCCGACGTCCTTTGCCAGAGAACATGCGCCGTCAGATCGGCAATGGTGGCCCCCTGAAAGAGCGCCTCGACGGGAAACTCGATCCCCATGTCCTCTTCAATGGCCGTCTTCAGCTCCACCGCCATTAAGGAATCGATGCCCAGTGAATTCAAGGGACCGTGCACATCCACCCTGCGGAAGGGGACCTTCAGAAGGTCCGCCACCTTTTTTGCGATGTAGGATTCAATGACACGGATGAGCTCCGACGCGTCTTCCGCTCCCACTTCATCGGGCTCCATCCCGCCGACTTCCGGTGTGCAGGCCTTCAGTCGGCTCACAGTCGAAATGTCCGCATTCATGGGGGCCGGTCGGATTTCTCTCCATGCCTGGAGGGGGTTCTCCGGCTCAACTTCCTGGCAATATCCCACCAGCTCGGCAACGACCTTCAAAGTGCCCTGGATAAAACGCTCCCGGCAAAGGTGGCGTTGAACCTTTCCACTGGTCGTCTTGGGAAGACTGGAGGTCTTGAGGAGCACAACAGCGTAGGCCTGGATTCCATGCTCTCGTGATACACCCTGGCGAATGGCTCCGATCACCGCCTCTGCGTCAAGCTTTCTGATATACTGACGCTCGACCTCTTGCACCACCACAAGACGTTCCTCATCCCCGACTTCAACGGCAAACGCCGCCCCGCATCCTGCCCGCAAGGCCTCATGACTTCTCTCCACCGTCCTCTCGATGTCTTGAGGATAGTGATTGAGGCCCCTTATGATGATGAGATCCTTCAGGCGGCCGGTGACAAAGAGCTGGCCGGCATGAATGAACCCGAGGTCTCCCGTGCGCAGAAACGGACCTTCGCCCCTATCGGCAAGCTTCGCCCGGAAGGTCTGCTCCGATTCTGCGGGCCGATTCCAATATCCCTGTGCAACGCTTGGCCCTGCAATCCATATCTCTCCGATCTCATCGCTCTTGAAGGCAGTTTGCTTCTCCGGGTCGACGATGACCATCTCATGCTCCGGCGGCGCTCCCCCATTTCCCACCAGCTTCAAGTCGTGCTCACCTTCTTCCGCCGTCAGGGCAAGGCGGCCGGCTTTCAAGGCCTGCGCGTCCACCTGGAGGACACTCGGTTCGGAGCCCTTGCTGCATCCAGCGGCAAGAAGGGTCGTTTCCGCGAGACCATAACAGGGCAGAAATGCTTTCTGCCGAAAACCGCAGGATTCGAACGCCGCGGCGAAGCGCTGGAGCGTTTCCGCCCTGACGGGCTCGGCCCCGTTGAAAGCAACCTCCCAACTGCTCAGATCCAGTCCTGACTTGTTCTCCGGTGTGATCTTGCGAACGCAGAGATCGTAGGCAAAATTCGGCCCGCCGCTCGTCGTGGCCTGATAGCGGGAGATGGCCATAAGCCACCGGAGTGGTTTTTGGATGAAGTGAACAGGCGATAACAGGATCGCATCTGCACCTGCGTAGAGGGGCTGAATGATCCCTCCGATCAACCCCATGTCGTGGTATGGGGGAAGCCAGATGACACCGCGGCTGCTCGGTGAATTCCCGAAGACCGACCGGATGACGGAGGAATTATGGAGCAGGTTTCCATGGCTGACCATCACGCCCTTGGGACTTCCCGTCGAACCGGATGTGTATTGGAGCACAGCGAGGGAATCAGAGCCAATGGGAGGTTCCTGCCAAGCATTGGCGAGGTCGTCGGGAAGGGTGTCGGTTGGTATCCATTTGAGACCCATCAGCACGGGAGTCTGTTCTATTTGGCGCCTGTACTCTTCCAGGGCAGACGCGGTGGTGAGGGCGACTCTTGGTCCCGCGTCGGATACTGTTGCTCCGAGTAGTGCCAGGAACTGGTTGGAATGCGGGGGATAGGTCGGCACCGCCACCATGCCCGCACACAGGCACCCGAAGAACGCCGCGGGAAACTCGGTGCCCGGAGGGTAGAGCAAAAGGACTCTGTCTCCCGGAGAGAAGTGAGATTGGAGATGTGCCGCAATGGCGAGCGCCCTCCGCTCCAGTTCACCATAGGACAGTCTGGTTTCTTGTGATTCTCCATCCTTGAGATAGGTGTAGACGGTCTTCTCTCCATGCTCTTGAACCCTCCGGCGCAGCAGGTGGATCAGATTCGACAGTCCTGGAGTGGAGATCGTTGGACCCGAGCAAGCCTGATCAGGATGGTTCAAATCGTCTTTCATGCTGTTGTTCATTTCTTTCTTGTTCGGGTGAAGAATCCTGTGCTCATCAAGGTCAACCCCGAGTCTCTCAATGGTCGACGCGAAATCGTGAATTGCAAAAACCGTGAGAGACCATCATGACCATTAAGGTTTCTCAAAGCATATTGGATTTGTCAACTCTAGATCTGCAGAAGTGGCGTTATGCCTTTCTAAATTGAGCGATTAGCTCTCAGCTGTTAGGTACTAGCTCAACAATTTTCATAGGTTATCCCACCATTCATCCGAACTTGGTGAGTGAGAATCTATGAGGCATAACTTACTGAAGTCTTTGGCTAAAAGCTAGTCGCTAACGGCTAACCGCTCGGATTAGGGCCTTTCATGTTGTTCGACAATCCCGGGAGGAATACTGGAACCGATGAAAAATACGATCAATGAGCAGCATGACTTCAGACCCGAGGTTTGAGTGCAAGCTCACTTAACCAACCTCCTTCCCTGGAAGTGTTGGATGTTACAGGGAATGCATGCAACGCTTGTGTTGCATGCAACACTTTTTCTCCTCAAATCCACAACCCTCGAGGGGTCTCACCAGTACATAAATACTTATACTCATTATCTAAATACATAACGCGGAGCCTTTCGGCCTGCCGGGTATAGAACTTGCTCAAACATGATGGTAGCTGGCTTATTGACGCTCTCACTTCCTGGCAACATAGTCGGGCGTGGGGATACTGTTCCGGCGGCGGTCTGGGGCTGATCCTTCTGAATGTGGTCTCGCTTCTGCCACTGGGTTGCCTTTGAGAGGACGGGCTAAGCGGAGCTTGCCCGTGGTGGAGAAGTCACGCATGGGCAAGCTTCGCTTAGCCCATGGCACCCTCCAGGCATGAGCAATGAGCTTAAGTCAAAAGAATTGGCATCCGGAAAGGGGGGGAAGATCGACAAGCAAGGTTGGGGAATCGAGTAGATCTGGATTCGGTCAGGATTAGCGGGTAGTGGACCATGGACATGAAAGGAGAAGAGGATGCCTTTGATTAATTTGGTTATCATTCTGGTTGTTATTGGAGTGATCCTTTATCTGGTCAACAACTACATACCGATGGATCGTAAGATCAAGAGCATCCTGAATATAGTCGTGGTCATTTTCGTGATCATATGGCTGCTGAGCGTCTTCGGGGTCATAGGTTCGCTTTCGGGACTTCGTGTCGGAAGATAAAAGGAGGAATCGCTATGAAAATGGGCAGCATGGTTGTTCGCTATTTTGTGGTGCTGATGTTGATCGTCAGCTTTGTGGCCTGCGCCTCGACATCCAGGAAGGAAGGCACGGGTGAATACGTTGACAATTCGGTCATCACGGGCAAGATAAAATCTCAGCTTGCCGCTGACGATTTTCTCAGATCCTTCGACATCAGTGTGGAAACCTACAAGGGAACTGTGCAACTGAGCGGTGATGTTGATTCGCAGAGCGCCGTCGACAGGGCGGGTCAAATAGCCAGGGGTGTCGAGGGGGTCAGATCTGTAAAAAACAATCTGAGAGTGAAGAGATAAAAGCTCGTGGTGCTCTCCCGGACGGAAGCAATCCCTCCAATGGCACTTTCTCCCTGTTGGGCCGCCCGCGCCGGAGGCTCACGGTTTCTCCGAAGGAGGAGACGAGATGAGCGCAGTCAAGATCATGGGAATCGTGCTGATTGTGGCCGGCATCGCAGGGCTGCTGTACGGCAAGTTCAGCTACACCAAAGAGACTCACGACGTCAAGTTGGGCCCCCTCGAGCTGTCGGTTGAGGAAAAGCAGACGGTCAACGTCCCTCTGTGGGCCGGCGTGGGGGCAATCCTGGGAGGTGGTGTGCTGCTGCTCTATGGAAGCAGGAAGAGCTAGCTCCAGGGCCGAGTGCAAGTTCACTCCGGGGAGGCAAATGATCATGAAGAGGTTCGGGATCATTCTGGGCGGTGGGATTCTTCTGGCCATTGTGTTATTCGGATGGTGGGTCTTCAGCCGCCCCGAACGCGGCACGACCGGCTCGGTCAGCACGCATTTTCGCTGGCTTGGGCCCAATGACAAGATCGTGATCGACGGCTTCGACGACCCTAAAATCCAGGGCGTCGCCTGTCACATCTCCCGTGCGCAGACGGGAGGGGTGAAGGGCGAGCTGGGCGTGGCGGAGGACACGAGTGACGCCAGTATCGCCTGTCGTCAGGTCGGCCCCATCAAGATCGTCGGCGAGCTCAAGGACGGCGAGCGAGTCTTCGACGAGCAACGCAGCCTCGTGTTCAAAAAGCTTCAGGTTGTCCGGTTTTTCGACCGCGAGCGCAATGTGCTGGTTTACGTGGCATTCAGCGACCGGGTCATCGAGGGCAGCCCGAAGAACAGCATCAGCTCGGTACCGATCATGGGGTGGCCGGCACCATAGAGCGCTGGAGCCGCGATGTTCGACGGGGGCGATCATGAACGTGCAACGACGATATCCCATCGGTGCCGAGGTGCAGCCGAACGGGGGCACGCATTTTCGCGTCTGGGCGCCTCGCCCGAAGAAAGTGGAGGTGATGCTGGAGGCGGGTCCCGGGGCTCCGGCGATCGTACCACTGAAGCAGGAGGCGGACGGATACTTTGCGGGCCTCGTCCTGCAGGCGGCTGAGCTCACTCGCTATCGATTTCGGCTGGATGGCGTCGGTTGCTTTCCCGACCCGATGTCTCGGTATCAGCCGGACGGCCCCCACGGAGCGTCCCAGGTGGTGGATCCATCGGGGTTCGGGTGGAATGACAGCGGGTGGCAGGGCGTCGGGCTCGAGGGCCAGGTCATCTACGAAATGCACATCGGGACCTTCACGCGAGAAGGGACCTGGCAGGCCGCTCAGCGGGAGCTTGCGGAGCTGGCCGACTGCGGAATCACCGTGCTCGAAGTGATGCCCGTGGCTGATTTTCCCGGCCGCTTTGGATGGGGCTACGACGGGGTCGGGCAGTTTGCTCCGGTTGGGCTGTATGGAGAGCCGGACGATTTCCGCTGCTTCGTGGACGAGGCTCATCGCGCCGGCCTGGGGGTGATTCTCGACGTGGTTTACAACCATTTCGGCCCGGACGGGAATTACCTGATGGAGTATTCGCCCGACTATTCCACCGACAGGTACAAGAGCGAGTGGGGTGAGCCGGTAAACTTCGACGGCGAGAACGCCGGCCCGGTGCGCGAGCTCTTCCTCACCAACGCCGCTTACTGGGTCGAGGAGTTCCACATCGACGGGCTGCGGCTGGACGCCACACAGGAGATTTTCGACTCTTCGCCGGAAAACATCATGACGGCCATCGGAAAACGCGTGCGGGAAGCGGCGCGTGGACGGAAGACGATCATCGTGGCGGAGAACGAGCCGCAGCTCACGAAGCTGGTGCGTCCGGTCGAGAGCGGCGGCTACGGGCTGGACGCTCTCTGGAATGACGACTTCCATCACAGCGCCATGGTCGCCATGACCGGGCGCAACGAAGCCTATTACACCGACTACCTGGGCAAGCCGCAGGAGTTCATATCGATGGTCAAGTACGGCTATCTCTACCAGGGACAGCGGTACAAGTGGCAGAAAAAGCGGCGCGGCACGCCCGGCCTCCGGCTGGCGCCGGCGAAGTTCGTAACGTATATTCAGAATCACGATCAGATCGCCAACTCAGGCCGTGGCGAACGGATGCAGTTCATGACCAGCCCCGGACGGCTGAGGGCGATGACCGCGCTCCTGCTGCTTGCGCCTGGAACGCCCATGCTCTTCCAAGGGCAGGAGTTCGCATCATCCAGTCCGTTCTATTTTTTTGCGGACCACGAGCCCGATCTCGCGAGGCTGGTGGGGGAAGGGCGGGCGAAGTTTCTGGCGCAGTTCCCCAGTCTGGCCACGAGCGAGATGCTGCCCTGCCTGATTGACCCGGCGAATCCCTTGACATTCGAGCGGTGCAAGCTTGATTTCGGAGAGCGGGAACGCAACCGGCGCATCTACGATCTGCACAGGGACCTGCTGCGTTTGCGCCGCGAAGATCCCGTCTTCAGTGCCCAGGCTCCGGGTGGTGTGGATGGGGCTGTGCTGGCCGAAGAGTGCCTGATGCTGCGCTTTTTC
>JBFYYO010000283.1:0-4450 GCA_041310025.1 Syntrophobacterales bacterium | reverse complement strand
GTCCCCGACCAGCTCACCGCTGGACGGATTCAAACCGATCTGCCCGCTCACAAAAAGCCAGTTCCCGGCCTGGATGGCCTGAGAATAAGGGCCGATGGCGGCAGGAGCCCCCTGTGTCTGAATGACCTTCAAGGCCATTTCACCCCCTCCTTTCCCATAGAAGCTAATTGGCAGAGCCCGACACGCGCCGGGAACGGATGAACTTCGCAATCCCGCGCATCATCCGCCCGGCATCGAGATACGACCGAAGCCCTATGTTTCGGCACATCAAATCACGGATTGCGGACCGCATGCAGGCAATCCGCGATCATGCCTCGAAATTCTTGATGAACTGGGAGATCTGAACACCAAGATAGACGCACTTGATCCCGTTGAGGCAGTCTTCCGCGTCCTTGTTCTCGAGATGCGTGGTCAGCGAATGACTTCCCTTTTTCAACCCCACGATCCATTCGTCCTTGGAATTGTCGAAATCAAGGCTCAGATCCATCTTGTGCGACTTGATTTCCGGGTACATTTCGATGAGTTTCCCCTCGAGATCCTTGACGTTAACGCTCATGTCACCCTCCTTTTTTGTGCGCTCAGTGATCCGTTGCATCCTTTCCGTAGCCATGAGCCCATTATAATCATTGTGGAGCGGGATGCTCGGCGTGTCTTTGTCCCCAAGGGCGGTCCAGGGGTCGATGCTTCCAGGGATCCCTCACAGCGATGGAATAACGTGTGCGCGGTTTTCACCTGCAGAGCGGGACTCCCTCCGACGGGAACCGATGCCCGGACAGCGTTGCAATCGTTGTGTTCAAATCGTTGTTGCCATGTCACGACATTGCCCCTATTATGCGGCACGAAATCCGGAGATCTTTTAGTGATTCAGGAGGTTAGGACCTCCTGCATGGTTGGGTTCGACAGAGCATCCGGGAAACGGCTTTGAACAGTTCGACTCCCCTCAAAATCCTCATGTACTCCCATGACACCTTCGGCCTGGGGCACATCCGCCGCTGCCTGGCCATCGCTCTGAGTCTGCGGAAATGCCCCGCCAATGTCCTGATCCTCACGGGCTCCGTTCTGGCCGGTCGGTTCAAGATCCCTCGGCGCATCGACTTCGTGCGGATTCCCGGAATGATCAAGGTGACCAACGAGCAGTATCTTCCCTTGTCCATGAAGCTAGAGGCGACGGAAGTGCTGGAAATCAGGAAGAAAATCATCCTGGCCACCGCCACCGCCTTCAAGCCCGATTTCTTCATCGTGGACAAAGCCCCCCTGGGTTTGAAGAGGGAGGTGGCCGATACGCTCCAGTGGCTTCGGAGCGACCTCCCCGAATGCCGGTCCATTCTCGGGCTGCGGGACGTCATGGACAACGCCGAGGCCACCATCCAGGACTGGAAGGAGAAGGGCATCTACGAGGCCATGCAGCAATACTATGACGAGATCTGGGTCTACGGTCGCCAGGATTTCTACGACCCCATCCGTGAGTACCACATCCCTCCCGAAGTCGCCTCGAGGATTTATTTCACGGGCTACATTCCCCGCAAGGTTCCCACCGTGGACGACATCAGAGCCACCCGCAACGAACTGGGGCTCCAAAACGACGAGAAGCTCATCCTGGTCACCATCGGCGGGGGCGGGGACGGGCACCCGGTGGTGAAGACCTTTCTCAGGGCCTTCGATCCCGGCGGGGGGGGCATTCCCGAAAAGACGCGCGTGGTCATCGTGACCGGCCCGTTCATCTCCTCGAGAGACTACCAGGAAGTCCTCAGGATGTCGAAATCTCTGGGATTCCAGACCCTCAAGTTTCACCGGTTCATGGAAAGCCTCATCGGAGCCGCACAGGTGGTGGTCAGCATGGGCGGCTACAACACGGTCTGCGAGATCTTGAGCCAGGCCAAACCCTTTCTGATCCTGCCCCGTACGGTTCCCAGGGAAGAGCAGCTGATCCGTGCGCAGGTTCTCTGCTCCAAGGGGTTCTGCGATTACCTCCACCCCGATGAGCTCACGCCTCGGAATCTGCGGGAGCGGGTCCTGGCGCTCCTCAAGAACGGCTCCGCCTACCGGAAGCGGATGGCCTCCTTCCCTTTCACCGGCCTGGATGTGATTCGCCAGCGGATCATGAAATGCCAAAGGACATGTGTCGGGTGAGCGGCGGCGAACCCCATCTGGGAATGATCTTGAAGGGTTATCCGCGCATCTCCGAAAGCTTCATCAGCTCGGAGATCCTCCTGCTGGAATCGCTCGGCATCCCCATCTGCATCTTCTCCATCCGGCAGCCTCGCGAAGACTTCTCGCACCGTCACGTCCGACGCATACGCGCGGACGTCACCTATCTGCCCGAGTACGTCCTGCCCCACTGGCGCACATTGGCCCGGACCAACAGGGCTCTCTGGCGCAGGCTGGGCTCCCATTATCCCCGATGCTTTTTGAGCGCGGTCTTCAGGAGCTGGGAGCGCAGGGGAGTGGCCACTTTGCGGCATTTCCTGCAGGCGGGCCACCTGGCCGCCGTGAGGCTCGTGGACTCCAATGTGAGCCATCTGCATGCCCACTTCTGTCACACCCCCACCTCCGTGGCCCTGTTCGCATCCGAGCTGACGGGACTTCCCTTCAGCTTCACGGCCCACGCCAAGGATATCTACACCTCGGAGCCCGCTCAACTGGCTCGAAAGATCGCGAGGGCCCGATTCGTGGTGACCTGCACCCGCTACAATGCGGATCACCTGGGCCGCATCGCGGGACGCGCGCGCGCTTCTACCCCCATTCACACCATTTACCACGGGATCGACGTCGATTTCTTCTCGTTCGGGGCGCCTCCGCTTCAGCGGCGGCCCTGTCGCATTCTCTCGGTCGGGCGGCTCGTGGCCAAGAAAGGCTATGACGACCTCGTCGATGCCCTGACGATCCTGGACCGCGCCGGACTCGACTTCGAGCTCATTCACATCGGAAGCGGCGACATGGAGGAGGAGATCCGACAGCTGATTCGGGAGCGGAACCTGGCGAAGCGTGTCCACCTGCTCGGTACGCTCACCCACGACGAGGTGCTCGCCCACTACCGACAAGCTCACTGCGTGGCCCTGGCTTGCAGGGTAGCCGAAGACGGGGACCGCGACGGAATCCCCAACGTGCTCATCGAAGCCATGGCAGTGGGTGTGCCCGTGGTGTCGACGCGGGTCTCCGCCATCCCCGAGCTGGTGGAGGACGGTGTGACGGGGACCCTCGTGGAGCCGCGTCAGCCCGAGGCCATGGCGCGCGCCCTCGCACGCGTTCTGACCCGTCCTGAAGACCGTGGCGACATCCTCAGGCGCGCCAGGGAAAAAGTCGAGCGCGAATTCGACCAGAGGCGCTGCGTCATGAAGCTCCACCAGCTCCTCTGGCATGCAGTGCAGGGACCGTGAAGATCGCTTTCTACTGCCCCAACAAACCCCTCACTCACCCTCATCCGTCCGGGGATCAGGTGATCGCCCAGGGGATCCATTCGGCCCTGAATCGCCTCGGCCACGACTGCCGGGAGATCGTCCAGTACCGCTCCCGCTGGTTCTGGAAGACCTGGAGCGGCTGGCTGGGAGCATGCCGCGCATGTTTCGCTGCCTTACGGGCGGTGCGCTCATTTCGACCCCAGATCTGGATGACCTACCACTCGTACTACAAGTCGCCGGACCTGATCGGCCCATGGATCAGCCGTCAGATCGGCATACCCTATGTGATCTTCCAGCCCATGTACGGAACCCGGCGGAGGAAGAACGCCTCCACCTCGCTGGGTTTTCGCCTGAACCGATGGGCGCTCTCGCGCTCGTCGCACGTCTTCGTGAACAACCTGAGTGATCTCGAGGCCCTCCACAGGATTCTGCCGTCCGGGCGGATCACTTACCTCAAGCCGGGTATTGATCCCGAAGCTTTTGAACGAAACCTCGAGGGCGGCCGCCAGATCCGACGGCAGTTCGGCATTCCCGAAGGTCGTTTCGTGATCCTCACGGCGGCCCGCTGGAGAGAGGGTGTCAAAGCCGAGAGCTTCCGCTACCTGCTGGGGTCCCTCGTTCAGCTGAAGGAAAGGTTTCCGGATTTTGCGCTTCTGGTCGTCGGTGACGGTCCCATGGAGCCCACCCTTCGGACGGCGGCCCATTCGGCCCTGCCCGGACAAGTGCTCTTTGCGGGAAGAGTCCCCCGACACGAGATGTTTCGATTCTACTCTGCGGCCGATGTGTTTGTGTTTCCGGGAATTGGAGAATCGCTCGGGATGGTTTTCCTGGAGGCACAATCCTGCGGAACCCCCGTGGTAGCCTTGAATACGGCGGGAGTCCCGCAGGTCGTGATCGATTCAGAAACCGGGCTCCTGGTCCCTCAGGACGACGGACAGGCCATGTCCCAGGCCATCGAAGGGCTCGCACGGGACCCCGTCCGACGCCGGATGCTGGGAGATTCCGGCGCCCGTTTTGTGAGACTGGAGAGGAACCTGCACCGGAACTACCTC
>JBFYYO010000282.1:0-4478 GCA_041310025.1 Syntrophobacterales bacterium | reverse complement strand
GCCCGGAGAACATCCTGCTGGGAGCCCTCTCCCACGGCGTATCTGGCTTGAGCCACCTCCGTCACGGCCTGCAGCAGCTTACGATCCTTTTCAATGATCTCCATGGATTTCATGACGAGGCCGTAATCGAAATAGACCTCCTTGAGATCGGCCACGACCTGCCGGCGAACCTCCTCGGCATTCCACTCCTCGGCTGCCGTCTCGGCGGCGGCGATCTTTCCCTTGAGGCCCAGTTTGCCGGGGAAAGGGATTTCCTGCTCGATGCCGTAGAATCTTCCCGAGGAAGGGTCCCCTTCCTGGAGACTCGGGGGAATGAGGTCCCCCATATTTTGAAACGAGAGGACAGGGTCGGGCAGGGTGGTTTCCGAGACGATTCGCGCCTTTTTGGCCTGGGCCGTCTGGTCCGCTGCCTCGATGCTCGGACTCTGGCTCAGGGCCATTTGGATGAGCTGCTCCAGGGTCACGGTCTCCCCAGATTGCTCCTCCATCTTTTGGGAGGCCATCCGGTCATCGGAGGCGAAAGCCTTGCTGCCCGGAGCCGAAAAGGCGGGAAATCCCCATCCGCAGACGAGGGCCATCATCAATGCACCAGCCAGCCACTTCCTCACGCAGAACATCTCCTGAAAAGGTGGGTTTGAAAGGTGACTCATGGCGGGTCCCGCCCATCTTCGGACCCGGACGCTCCAAATGGTTGGGCATGATCGCAGGAACTGCCTTCGAACGGGGAGGAAGCGCGCTCACCTCGTAACACAGCATCATATAACAGGAAAAAGGCTGCTCAAACAGGTTTGAATTAGGGAGTCTTGTATGTTCTAGTGGGCGGGTTATCGACCAGGGGGGATCCATGGGGTGAGCTCACTCACAACAAGCGAGGGTTCACCGCGGCGAATGCCGGATCGGAGTCCGGGGCAGGCGCCGGGATCCGGATTCTCAGGAATAACCACCACCTCCATAAGGAGAATATATTGAAAATACTTGGAATTTCTGGAAGTCCACGCAAGGAGGAAACCTCGGGGGTTTTCAAGCTGGTCAGAACGGTTCTCGAAAACACGGGGATCGACTACGAACTGGTTTCACTGAGGGGAAAGAAGATCGGCGGATGCATCGCCTGCCTGGGATGCGCCAGGGACAATGTCTGCAAGGTGGACGACGACATGGCCCCCCTTCGGGAGAAGATCGTGGAGGCGGATGCCTACGTCATCGGGGCCGCGAACTATTACTCCACCCTCAATGCCACCGCTCATGCCTTCCTGGAGAGGTGGTTTCAATTCCGGCACCAGGAAGGGAACACCCTGTGGGGGAAGCTCGCGGTGGCCGTGGGAGTGGGCGGCACCGACGGAGGAGCCCCCGCCGACGACATCGAGCGTTTCTGCCTCTACAACTTCGTGGAAACCGTGGCCAGGGTGAGCGGGCAGGGCGCTGCAGCCTGCTTTTCGTGCGGCTACGGCGAGACCTGCAGGGTCGGGATTCCCATCATGATGCATGGCGAGGGAGTGAAGATCACGCCGGAAATGATCCCGGACGTCGCCAGACAACCGGACGTCATGGAGTCGGCAGCCAGCGCCGGAAAACTCCTCGGTGAACGGCTTCGCGGCGGCCACGATCGGCAGCAGGTCACCCTGCAGATGCAGCAGAAGCTCATGGAGATGTTCAAGAACTCGGCTTGATGTGAGCACCACCATGGATCGCTGCCAGGTAAAGCTCCCCAAAAGAAGATGTCCGTTTTGACTGAGTGATGCCGGCAGTCCTGGATACCACAACGGGAAACTAAGCCGGATGCTGTTCCAGTGCAGGGTGGGCAAGGGTTTTGTCTTGCCCACCCTGGCCGTGAAGCCGTACTTTTCGGTGGGCAACGCCACCGCTTTTGCCCACCCTACAAACTCGTGCTCGTGCTCGAAAAAAGACTGCTACCAGTTGAAGACCTTGTCCAGCTCTTCGTCCGGGATGTCAAATTTCACATTGTGCGGTCCGATGGTCTCCTCGTTGAAGAAGGCCGGCAAACGATCCTGGGCCGCCGTGAAACCTGCCCGCGCATTGAAATCCCGCTCCATTTTGAGGACCTTTTTGCCCAGTTCCGTCACGCCATCTCCCGTGAGGCTCATTCCGTAAAAGGCGTTCAGCATGTCGATGAGGGCCTGGAAGGTTTCAGGCTGGTCGAGGATTGCGAAGGCGATGAAGAGACACATGCCGGTGGAATCGACGGCCGCCGTCGCGATCTGCAGGTTCCGGGAGAGCTCGATCTGGCCCTGGGCGCTGAGCGGATCCACATCGCCGCCCACCTTGAGGATGTTGGTGGCGACGGCATAGCCGGCCGTATGGTCGGCGCCCATGGTGCTGGTGGCGTAGGTGACGCCGATGCCCTTGACCGCCCGCGGGTCGTAGGCCGGGAGCCCCTGCCCCTTGACCACCGGAACGCGCTCCACCCCGAAGACCTTTCCGGTCACGGCGGCGCCGTTTCCAAGGATCCGTCCCAGCGGGGTTCCGCGCCCCACCTCCTTCACCAGGTTGATGGCACCCTCGCCGTCCCCGAACTTGATGATCCCCGCGTCCATGGCCACGCCGATGGCGACGCCCATCTCGATCGTGTCCACACCGTAGTTGTCATCCAGGAAATCCAGCATGGCGATGGTGTCGAGATCCGAAATCCCGCAGTGGCCGCCGTGGGCCCAGACTGTCTCGTATTCGGGCTGCTTGGTCAGAAAATGGCCATCCTTGTCGTGATAGGTCCCCGAGCACCGGATGACGCAGCCGCGATGGCACCCGTGGGTGGCCTTTCCTCCTCGGGCCGTCTCCGTCTCCGCCTGGGTCTCGCCGCTGATCTTGTGGGCCCCGTCGAAGCGTCCATCTTTGAAATTGTAGGTGGGGTACCCGCCCGCCTCGTTGATGATGTTGGTGAGCACGTTGGTGCCGTAGGCGGGGAGAGCCTGCCCGGTCACGGCATGCGACCTCAGCCCTTCCACGAAGACCTTGTTGGCGGCCTTGAACTTTTCCGGATCCTTCGGAGATCGCATCTTCATCCCCGTGTCGTCCAGGACGAACGCCTTGACCCCCTTGGAGCCCATGACCGCCCCAAGCCCTCCGCGGCCTGCATGGCGGGTGGGCCGAAGCTCCATATCCGTGCACGCGATGGAAGCCGCCGACATTTTCATCTCGCCCGCCGTGCCGATGGAGATGCACGCTATGCTCTCCCCGTACTGTGCCTTCAGCTTCTCGACGAGGTCGTAGTTGGGGAGGAGCTTGAGGGAATTGTCGGCGACGATCTTCACGCCGTCCTTGTTGATGACCACGACGTAGAGGTCATCCGTTTTCGGCTTCCCCTCGAGGATGATGGCGGCAAAGCCCAGCCGGGCCAGCACCTGGGAAGCCTGCCCCCCCGAGTTGGCCTCTTTGATCCCGCCCGTGAGAGGGCTCTTGGCCCCGATGGAGAGCCGCCCGGACATGGCTCCCGTGGTCCCGCTCAACAACCCCGGCGCGATGACCAGTTTGTTCTCCGCCCCCAGAGGATGGCAGAGTGGAGGGACTTCCCTGGAGACGACGGCCGAAGTGAACGCCCTGCCACCCAGGCCGGCGTAGTCCCCCAGAGGGGTTTCCGTCATCTTCGGTCCCCCGCCAGCACCCATGTCGATTCTCAGAATCCGATCCATAGATCTTCCTTTCGTTTTTGAGTGGAACGCTGGATTGTCCCTTCATGTCACTTTGCAGAAGGGTATGGCCCCCCGCCGGCAGCTTGTCTCACCGAAAAGCAGCGGCGATGTGAAGAGTCGATTCTCTCGAGCTCCAGCCCCTTGCCCCGAAGCCTGCAAAAATATCCTCCCGGGAAGACCCCGCTGAAATTATGTTCAGGCTAACATAATGCAGACCGCAATTCAAACGCTCGTGCTTCAAGAGGTTTCGGGTTTCAAGTTTCGGGTTTCAAGTTGAATACCGGCCCCGGGGCGCTGCCGATTGCATAGTATCGGGGGGCACGTGGGCTATGAGCGACTGCGCTCCTCTCTCAAGGGAACCCGCTCAAATGCCGAATGTTTCTGCGTCATGTAGAAACCCCTTCAGCCTCTGCGAGCCTCTTTTCATCGTGACAGCCGAACACCTGCGCCTGACCAATTCCCCGGAGGGGAGGGCCAGCAAAGGCATGGAAGGGTTGAAAGCGCCCAACTTCTGCTCAATGGTAATGGGGTTCAGATGCAGCAGGACATAGTTCAAAGAGACCGTCCCCGGGTGCTCCTCGTGGACCAGGATCAAGTCTTGTGGCAGCCCGGCAACGGGGCTTCCGGGCTATCAGGCGCGGATGTCGTCGAAGTTCGGGATGCAGCCGAAGTCCTCCAGTGCATCCAGGAAATCTCTCCCGACTTCGCCATTCTGGGAGCCACCGGGTCGGAGATGGACCGCTTCGCCCTGTGTACGGCGCTCCAGGGCCTTCCCGAAGAATCGCGCGGGAGCATCCTGGTGATGACGAAATACCGCGATCGCGAGGCCATCGC
>JBFYYO010000281.1:0-4510 GCA_041310025.1 Syntrophobacterales bacterium | reverse complement strand
GATCGATCCACCAGAGCCAGCCAGCTGCCGCCGTTTTCAACGAACTGCCCGAGATATGCCGATTCGGCTCCTCCATTCCGAAGGTTTCGGGTGACCACCACCTGGTGACTGGACAGGTCCCGAGGCAGGTGAGGCGAAATGGAGAGCCTGAGATGGGGAATGGATTGCAGGTAAGTCACCAATGCGCTGGGAAAGGAGCAGTCGTTTTCCACCACGAAAAGGGCTGACAACGTTGGGTGGAGCATCATCTGGCACCGCCTTTCGTCAGGTCTGCCTGCTCCAGATCAGGGGAAGCCTGCGTGATCAGCAGCCCCGGTGGGATCAAGCCCTCAAACCGCACTCGCGGCCCCGCTGGAAGGCCCTCCAGTTGAGATCAAAGAGGCGTGGAGGAAGGACTCTCTTCAGGGCTTCCTGCCAGCTGGCTTCACGGATGGGCAGCCGGTTCAACCCGGCCAGGACGCCCACCATGGCCACATTGGCGGCCCGGTCGGAGCCGGCCTGGCGGGCGAGAGCCACGGCGTCCACCTGGACGACCTTGGCCACCTTCTCCATGACCAGCGAATAGATGGTCTCATGGCTGGGATAGGTGCTCTGGCCCACAGCCACCGTGAACGGTACGATGGGCACGTTGTTGGAGATGACGAGGCTTTCGGAATGGCACTTGGGAAGGGCCCGAAGCGTTTCCACCGGTTCGAAGGCCATCAGGATGTCGGCTTCTCCGTCCGCAACGGTCGGGCTGAAGAGGTCGCCGACCACCACCGTGGATTCCACGACGCCGCCCCTCTGGGCCATGCCGTGGATCTCGCTCAGGGTGACGGGCATGCCCTCTTCCAAAGCCGCTTCACCGACCAGCCTCGTCGCCACCAGAGTTCCCTGTCCGCCCACGCCCGTGAAGAAGATTCGCACAGCTTCAAAGCCCTCCTTTCGCATCGTTTTCATTGCGCCCCTCCCGCCTCTTCGATGCGCCGGGGCTTGATGGATTTGCAGACCTGGGCGCACACGCTGCACCCCGAGCAGAGCGCCGGATTGATCTGAATGCACTCGCCGGGTGTTCCCGCCCCCTCCCACACAAAGGCCGGGCAGCCCAGCTCCTCCAGGCATTTCTTACAAAGGTCGCACGACGAATCCACTTCGAACACCACCTTCTGCTTCTTGCGTAGCATCCGGTTCTCGAAAAGCGGGCAGGGACTCTTGGAGATGAGCACCGAAACGCCCGGTGTGTTGAGGCCTTCGCGCATCTGCTGCAAGGTTTCCTGCGTCTTCTTCACCTGCAGCGGATTCACCGTGGCAATCTTCTTAATTCCGAAACCGCGAACCACGGCTTCGATGCTCACCTTGGGCTCCACCTTGCCCTGTGGCGTGAGCTCCACTCCGGGGTGAGGCTGATGGCCGGTCATGGCCGTGGTCCCGTTGTCCAGAATCACCAGCAGGATCCGGTGATCATGGGAAACGGCGTTGACGAGCCCCGGCAGTCCGCCGTGGAAAAAGGTCGAGTCCCCGATGAAGGCCACCACCGGGCGGTCGAGCACCTTGCTGAACCCGCCGGCCGTGGACACGCTGGACCCCATGCAGATGAGAAAGTCCGCCATGCGGAGGGGCGGGAGCAAACCGAGGGTGTAGCAGCCGATGTCCGACGGGTAGATGGCCTCCTCGCCGAACACCTTCTTCACCGAATAATACGTGGCTCGGTGAGGGCAGCCGGGGCACAGGTTGGGCGGCCTCTGGGGCAGCTCCGGTATGGAGAACACTTCGGGCGGCTGGTAATCCACACCGAAGAAACGGCTGATGCCGCGTTTCACCAGGACGCCGTCCAGCTCGAAGGCCTGGGGGATCAGGTCCTTGCCCTTGCCGCCCACCAGGAGGAAGCTCCCGGTTTGCTGGGCCACCACGCGGAGTGCCTCCTCGTGGAATGGCTCAAGTTCTTCCACCACCAGGACCTTTTCGAGGCCCTCGATGAAACGGCGGAGGACCGCTTTGGGATGTGGAAAGCTGAACCCGAGCTTCAGGATCTTTACGCGGTCTTCGATGCCCAGGTCCCGAACGGCGTCGCGAATGTAGAGATAGGAGACGCCGCTCGTCACGATCCCCCAGGAGCCGCTCCCGGAAACGACATTGAATGGGCTCTTCTCGGCATCCTCCCGCATCCGCTCCATTTTCTCGAGGAGCGCCAGGCGAAGCTTGCGCCCCACCATGGGCACCACCACCAGGTTGAAGGGATCCTTCTCGAAGCGGGCCGCAGGCTTTTCCGTCGGGATCTCCCCGAAGCTCACCGGGCCCCGGCAGTGGTTCACGCGGGTCGTCGTGTGGAGAATGCACGGAATCTGGTGCCTCTCCGAAATCTCGAAGGCCCGGATCGTCATTTCGCGGGCCTCTTCCGGCGTCGAGGGCTCGAGCATCGGAACCCCCGCCATCTTGGCATAATAACGGTCGTCCTGCTCATTCTGGCTGGAATGGAGCGAGGGGTCGT
Organism: Syntrophobacterales bacterium; assembly: GCA_041310025.1. Lineage (GTDB taxonomy): Bacteria > Desulfobacterota > Syntrophobacteria > Syntrophobacterales > Syntrophobacteraceae > JALOOX01. The sequence continues at coordinate 2,043 of JBFYYO010000281.1, read as the reverse complement.
CCGCCACCACGATGACCATGCCGGCCTTGACCCCGACGTAGGCCAGGGTCATGAAGGCGTCGGCCGCCACATTGAGCCCCACGTGCTTCATGGAGCACAGGCTCCTCACACCGGATATGGCCGCCGCACAGGCCGTCTCCATGGAAACCTTTTCGTTCACCGAGTACTCGACATAGACCTCCGCCTCCTCCCCCAGCTGGGCGAACCGGTCGATGATCTCGGAGGAGGGCGTCCCCGGATAGGCCGCCACAAAACGCACATTGGCTTCCAGGGCTCCCCGTACAATGGCTTCGTTGCCCAGGAGCAAATGCTTTCTGCCGTCTCCGGGCGTCAGTAACTCGTGCATTCCATACCTCCAGTGAAATATAGTGCGGCTTCAAGGCTCCCGGCGATCGACAAAGAGCTTCACCTTCCCGTCCACCCGTTCGAGCGACCCGTGCTCCACGAGCTTGATCCTCGGCGTGATGCCGATAAAATTGGCCACCTTCTGTCGCATGGTGTCGAGGAGAGCCTTCTGTTCACGCATCTTGTCATAAAAGAATTGCTCGGTGACTTCAATCCAGATTTCGAGCTCATCCTGATGCCGGCGGCGGGTGGCCACCAGTTGGTAGACGGGACGCTCCCCCCGGATGAGCTCGAGCACGTCGCCGATCCGCCCGGGAATGATGTTCGTCCCCTTGATGACCACGACATTGTCGCAGCGGCCCCGGATGCGGCTGATGCGCCGGAGCGTCCTGCCGCATCCGCACGGCTCCGTGATGAAATGGCAGAGATCTCCCGTGCGGTAACGGATCATGGGGAAAGCCTCCTTGGTCAGCGTGGTGATGACCAGCTCGCCTTCTTCCCCCGGGGGCAGCACCTTTCCGGTCTCCGGATCGATGATTTCGCCCAGGAAATGGTCCTCCTGCAAGTGCATGCCGTGCTGCTCCAAACACTCCCCGGCAACCCCCGGCCCCATGATCTCGCTGATGCCATAGTTGTCCGTAACCGTCACGAAAAGCCGGGATTCGATCTCCTGCCGCATGCTCTCGAGCCATGGCTCGCCCGCGCAGATGCAGTACTTGAGGGAGAGCCGCTTGGGGTCGATTCCCATCTGGTCCATGCGGTCCGCCATGACGAGGGCGTAAGAAGGCGTGGAAGCCAGAACCGTGGTCCGAAAATCCTGCATGATCTTGACCTGGCGCTCCGTCCTCCCCACCGAAGTCGGGAGCACCGACGCCCCGATGCGCTCGGCCCCGTAATGAATCCCCAGCCCGCCCGTCAAGAGGCCGTAGACGAAGGTCACCTGGATCACATCGTCTTGAGTCACCCCTCCTGCCGTCAGTATTCGCGCCACCAGTCCGGACCAGGTTTTGAGATCCTCGCGCGTGTAGCCGACCACCCGAGGGTTGTTCATGGTGCCCGAAGAGGAGTGGACCCGCACCACCTCCCGCAGCGGAACCGCAAACATCTCATACGGATAGCTGTCACTCACATCCTGGCTGGTCGTGAAGGGCAGCCGCTCGAGGTGGCTCAGCTCCGCAAGATCATCCTCGGGCCTGAAATCCATCTCCTTGAATCGGCGACGGTAAAAGGAAACGTTCCGGTAGACCCGATTCAGCGTAGCCTGCAGCCGCTCGAGCTGGAGCTGCCGCAGTTCGTCTCGCGACAAACATTCCTTTTTCGGCTCCCAAATCGGCATACTCTCTCCTGATCTGAGCGATGAGCTCCCAGCCCTCAGTCAAAACTAGAAACTCTATCCGTTTAGGCTGAAATCTTCCTTATCCTTGACTCGCGCAGAGACGCAGAGGCGCAGAGAAATGCTGAGAATAAAAGGCCCTTACGTTCGTCCGGAGGTTGCGCGAGACTGGATGAGATCATCCTCATCCAGTATAGAAACCAGAAACCGCATCCCCCCATCACGCTTCCCAGATATCCCTGGCTCCCTTGCCGAGATAGGCCCGCTTGACCTCGCGATGCTCCAGGAGGGTCGGTCCCTCCCCCTCCAGCACCACCTTGCCCGTCTCCAGTACGTAGCCGCGATCGGCGATCTGGAGGGCTGCG
>JBFYYO010000280.1:0-4512 GCA_041310025.1 Syntrophobacterales bacterium | reverse complement strand
GGAAGAAACGCAACGCTTCTGTTGCATGCAACAGTTCCCAGATGCAAGCCTGTAAGCTTCGACGGAACATGAACTACAATAACTAGTTGTTTATATTAATAAATTTGACACCACGACACTTTTCAATCAGCTTGGTATAGGGCTTGCTCAAGTATAATGTCACTTGAGTTCATTGCAGGTGGAATATGTCCCCTCCTGTTGTCTCTCTCAAGGGGGACAACACGGCCCCTGCGAGCTCAGAGATGCTGGAGGGTATAGCTCCGTCTGGGGACCAGCCCCCAGCTTCCGAACCAAGGGAAGTGAGGTTAGGGGACAATTTCCCTTCCAGACCAACCTAGAGAGGTGGTGATGAGATGGAAACCATTCTTCTGATCGTCGTATTGATTTTGCTCTTCGGCGGTGGTGGTGGTTACTGGTGGTCGAGGCGGGGCCGTTAGGCGCCCGGACTCGAGGCGGGGCTCAATCGCCAGGATGAGAATCCGGGCAGGATTCGCAGCCTGGTGATCGACGCCGGAGATTGACGTGTGGTTGACTTGGAGAAGGAGGAAGACAAAATGCAGAAAAAAGTTATGGCGGTGATGATTTGTCTGGCAGTGGTTGGCATGATGGGGAATGCTTTCGCCCAGCAGCAGGCACCGGTGGCTGGAAGTATGGCCATCGGAGTCACGGTGGATGAAATGGTGACCGTGGCCAAAGGGTGGAGTGCCAAGGAACAGATCATGGGAAAAGACGTCTATAACGACAAAGGTGAGAAGGTCGGCGAAGTGGTGGACCTCATCATTGCACCGGACAAGGCCGTCTCCTACGCCATCATCGGGACGGGCGGCTTTCTCGGGATGGGCAAGCACGATGTGGCCATTCGCATGAATCAGTTCAAGATGGCGGGGGGCAAGATGACTTTGCCGGGTGCCACCAAGGATGCAGTCAAGGCCATGCCCGCCTTCGAGTACGCCAAGTAGGAAGGCCGGATCGCTTCAGCCTGGCAGCATTTCATGTCAGGAATCTGATGCCGAGGTGCTCGATGCCCCGATGGAGGAGGCTTGACCTTGAGCCATTCCGTTGCGGCCTTGAAGTGGAATGGGGTGTATTGCACCGTGAGCGAGTCCGTATCGAATCAACACCGTTTCGCGATCGTCGCTGCGGATTCGTCTCACGTGAGCCCAACCACACTCTTTTGAGGAACACGATGACATGAGCACCAAATCAAAGGCCTATCTCGTGGGCGGCGGCATCGGGTCCCTCGCCGCCGCTGCCTTCATGGTCCGCGACGGCAGTCTGCCCGGCGGAAATATTTCGATCCTCGAAGCGGCACCCATCCTGGGCGGAAGCCTGGATGGTGCCGGAGACCCGGCGGGCGGGTATTCATTGCGTGGCGGACGCATGATGACAACCGACAACTACGAATGCACCTGGGATCTTTACAAATCGATTCCCTCACTGCACAACGAAGGCAAGACGGTTTTCGAGGAAACCGTGGAGTTCAATGAGAGGCACAAGGCGAATTCGATGGCAAGGCTCGTTGACAGCCGTCGCGCCAAGGTCCCGGTCACTTCGATGGGGTTCTCCATGCAGGACCGTATGGAACTGCTGAAACTCAGCAATGCCGACGAAGAGGCATTGGGGGCAAGTTGCATCACCGACTGGCTTTCCCCCGAGTTCTTCGAGACGAAATTCTGGTACCTTTGGGCCACCACATTCGCCTTCCAACCGTGGCACAGCGCCGTTGAGCTCAAGCGGTATCTGCACCGCTTCATGCTCGAATTTTCCCGCATTGAAACGCTTGCGGGCGTCAAGCGAACCATCTACAACCAGTACCACTCCCTGGTCCTGCCCTTGAAGAGCTGGCTTGAATCGAAAGGCGTCCGTTTGGTCACGGATTGCATGGTGACAGACTTCAATCACAGGACCGAAGACGGCGAATTCATCGTGACCGGCATCCATTGCCTGCGGCAGGGCAAAAGCGAAGTGATCGCCGTGAATGACGGCGACTTCGTCTTCATGCAAAACGGCTCCATGACCGATGCCTCCAGCCTGGGTTCGATGACGAGCGCGCCGAAACAGCTGAACAAAGTCGATAGCGGCGGATGGACTCTCTGGGAAAAGCTTGCGGAGGGCCGACCGCAGTTTGGCAACCCCGCGGCCTTCAACAGCTGCATCGCGCAGTCTTGTTGGGAGTCGTTTACCGTTACGCTGAAGAACTCCGTGTTCTTCGACAAGATGATTCAATTCAGCGGTAATCAGCCGGGCACCGGCGGGTTGGTGACATTTAGGGATTCGAATTGGCTGATGTCCATCGTGCTGGCTCATCAACCTCACTTCCCGAACCAGCCTGCCGACGTGCAGGTGTTCTGGGGATATGCGCTGTTTCCAGACCGGGTCGGCAATTTCGTCCCGAAGCCGATGGCCGAGTGCAATGGCTCGGAAATTCTGCGAGAGCTCTGCGGTCACCTACGATTCGATTTTGAGTCCGTTGAATCGGCCAACTGCATTCCTTGCAGAATGCCTTACATCACCAGTATGTTCATGCCCCGCAGGCACAGGGATCGTCCGACGCCGGTGCCTTATGGCTCGAGAAATCTCGCTTTTATCAGCCAGTTCGTCGAAATCCAGGATGATGTCGTCTTTACGGTGGAGTATTCGGTGCGAGCGGCCCAGATGGCCGTCTATGAGTTGTTTGGTATCGACCGAAAGATCCCGCCGATAACGCCGCACGACAAATCCCTTCGAACGGAGTTTGAGGCGTTGATCAAAGCATTCAAATGATGCTTGCACGCCGTGCCGCTCAGCGGCAATCCCCGCGTGCGACAGGGTGTGAGATTCGGGGTCGTCGATCTCCCCATATTATGGCCACTGCGAACTTGGAGGTTCCCGGTGAGACCGACAAAGTTTTCCTCCTGGTTTACCAGTTTCGCGAAAACAACGTCTCGAGCGACGGGTCGACCCTCAGCGTTTGTGTTGGCGGGGTCGGTCATTGTCGTGTGGATCGTTACCGGCCCCCTCTTTCAATTCAGTGACACCTGGCAGCTCGTGATCAACACCGGGACCACGATCGTCACGTTCTTGATGGTTTTCCTGATTCAGAATACACAGAATCGCGATTCCGAGGCGCTGCAAGTCAAGCTGGATGAGATCATCCGCGCCCTTGACGGTGCGCATAATGCGCTCCTGGACTTGGAGGAGCTGGAGGATCATGAGCTTGATCGCATTCGTCTGAATTACTCAAAGTTGGCCAAGAAAGCCCGGGAGGAGCTCCGACAGGGCATTAGCGATACGGGGCACTCCGATATGGAACAAACGGATTCGGCCACAGCGGCCGGTATAAGGGCATCGAATCAGGATTGAGAGTCGGTGGAGCGATAGAAAGGTTGGGATTTCCATTCGTCTATGTCAACTCTGCCAAATCATAAAGGAAAAGGTATCCTGGAGCGCATCGCGCGGCGGGTCATGACGGAACGCGGTTTTCTGGTCGATTTCTCAGAGGCTGCACTGAACGAGGTGGAGAGCATTGCGCGGGTCGACTGGGTGGCAAAATCTTCATTAAAGGACCTGCGCCACATGCTCTGGGCATCGATTGACAACGATGACTCCCTGGACCTGGACCAGCTCACGGTGGCAGAGACCCTGCCCGGCAAGACGGTGAAGATCTTCGTGGCTGTCGCCGACGTCGACGCACTCGTGAAGAAGGGCTCGGCCATTGATGATCACGCCCGGCAGAACACGACTTCGGTCTACACGGCCGGCAAGATCTTTCCCATGCTTCCGGAGAAGCTCTCCACGGATCTCACCTCGCTCAATCATCAGGAAGACCGCCCGGTCATCGTCATCGAGGCGGTGATCAGCGACGCGGGGGAGATGGAGAGCTCGGATATCTACCGTGCCCTGGTCCGCAACCACGCCAAGCTGGCCTACAACAGTGTGGCGGCCTGGCTGGAAGGCAAGGGGCCCGTGCCGGAGGCCGTCGCGGCTGTTCCGGGGCTTGCGGAGAATCTCCGTGTCCAGGACCGGGTGGCTCAGCGATTGAAAGGCCTGCGGCATATGCATGGCGCACTGGATCTACAGACGCTGCAAGCTCGCCCCGTCTTTGCCGGAGACAAGATCCAGGACCTGCGGCTGGATGACAGGAACCGGGCCAAAGAGATTATCGAGGACTTCATGATTGCGGCCAACGGCGCGACCGCGCGTTTTCTCCACGGGAAGAAAGTCCCCTCCCTGAGGCGAATGGTTCGTTCGCCCAAGCGGTGGGACAGGATCGTGGAGATCGCGGCCCAGCGCGATTCGCAGCTTCCAACAGAGCCGGATTCGAAGGCGCTCGCGAGTTTCCTGGCTGCACAGAAAGCAGCCGACCCGCTCCGTTTTCCCGATCTCTCCCTGTCGGTCATCAAGCTGCTCGGCCCGGGTGAGTATGTCGTCGAATTCCCCGAAGAGACGGCGCGCGGCCACTTCGGCCTTGCCGTCAAGGATTATACCCACTCCACGGCTCCCAACCGGCGGTTCCCGGATCTGGCCACTCAG
>JBFYYO010000279.1:0-4544 GCA_041310025.1 Syntrophobacterales bacterium | reverse complement strand
GACCGACTCCTCGTATTTCAACGGATAGACGGCCTGAATGGACTCCTTCAGGGTTCTGTCCTTGCCGATGAGCCCCAATTCCTTGGCGCGGAAGAACAGCTCGTCGCGGAAATCGGGGTGAGCCAGGCTGATCATGGCCATGGCACGCTCCTGCAGGCTCTTGCCGAAAAGGTTCACCACGCCGTACTCGCTCACCACGTAATAAACATCGCTCCGGGGAACCACAACCGCCTTGTCCTCGAGGGTGGGCACGATGCGGCTCACGGTGCCCTCCCGCGCCGTCGAGACAATCATCAGCACCGACTTCCCGCCGGGGGACAGGGCGGCGCCCCTCACGAAATCCAGAACCCCCGTCACGCCGGAGAAATGATTGTGCGGCATGGCGTCCACTGCCACCTGCCCGGTGAGATCCATGACCGTTGCCACATTGAGCGACACCATTTTGTGATGGGATGCGATGACCACCGGGTTGTTCACGTAGTCCGACGGATGGAACTCGATGGCCGGATTGTCATGCAGGTATTCGTAAAGGTTCGTGGTCCCGATGGCACTGCTGGCCACGAGCTTGCCCTCGTTCACCCCTTTCCTGCGGTTGGTGATCACCCCCCTCGAAATGAGACCCAGCAGGCCGTCAGTGAGGAATTCCGTGTGGACTCCCAGGTCGTTTTTGTCCTCCATGGCCAGCAAGGTCGCCTGAGGTGTCGCCCCCAGCCCCAGCTGGAAGGTCGAGCCGTCCTCGATGAGCTTGGCCACATATCTGCCGATCATCTTGCCCGCCTCGAGCTCCACCACCTCCCCCACCGTCAGGAGATCCTCTTCGTGCTCCACCACCACATCCACGTCGTCCACATGGATGAAGGATCTTCCCAACACACGAGGCATCCTGGGATTCACCTGAGCGATCACCAGGTCCGCCGAGAGGGCCGCCGAAAGCGTCACGTCCACCGATATCCCGAGGCTCATCCAGCCAAAATCGTCGGGGGGCGAGACCTGAATCAGAGCCACATGGACGGGGATCTGACGGCTCATGAACAGGCGGGGGATGGCGGAGAGGTTAATGGGGGTGAAAAAACGGCGATTCCTGGAAAGCGCCCGGGGAATGCCCGATCCCGAGTAAAACGATCGGATGGTGAAGGCATTGCTCGACTTCTCGGACGCCATGAGCGTCAGGGGAGCCGTCTCGAGGCTCAGGAGCCGAACCACTTCGATATCGGTGAAATTCCCGGACTGAGCAGCCAGTTCCTGGACCAGGTGCTGGGGCTCGCCGCAAGAGGTTCCGATGAAGACTCGCTGGCCGGGATGGATGCGGCCGATGGCTTCCTTGGCCGATCGCCGCTTCTGCACATAGTCATCGGGCCAATACTTCTGGATCATGATTCCGCTCCTCGCGTGAGAATCCGCTTGCCACTGTCCCTGTTCAATGCCGGAAGCTGAGTGCACGGGTCGATTCAACGGGAGTGATGTTAGAGGAAACCAATCAATGTTTCAAATTGTTTAACACATCGCATTCGGTCCCTGATTTCGACGGCATGAGCCCCTGATTGACCGCTCCTCAGAATGAGTACTCCATTTCGAGACGACGGTAGCGGGGAATCAAGAGCTTCCCTGCATCCTGTCACGGTCTTGTCCATCCACCAATTTAGTTTTTGATTTATTCAATAAATTTGATATTAACAAAAATTGCTTGGGACTTGGGAGGTACGCGCTGAAGCAGCTTTTAGGCACTGAATCTCCCCCCCTGATGGCTCCCGCAAAGGCCCGGGCCCTCTTCGGAAGCTCAAGCAGACGATGTCCGGGCACACGGGGGTTCCGTCGGGAACGGGACCGCGACGGCACTGCACGTTTCACACAGCACCTCAATGCTGCAAATCACGAGGGAGGATCTTCATGGATTTCGAATTGACCGAAGAACAACGCATGATCAAAGAAACGGTGTACAAGTGGTCCGTTCAGGAGCTGGGGCCCCTTCAGGAGAAGATCGACGAAGAAGACTGGTTTCCTCCCGACTTTTTCGAGAAATGTGCGGACATCGGCATTCTCGGCATCACCATGGACGAGAAGTACGGCGGGCTCGGAGGCGACGTTCTCATGCAGGCCCTGGCCATCGAAGAAATGAGCCGAATCTGCCCGGCGCTGGCCATGAGCTACGCAGCCCACTCCAACCTGTGCGCCAACAATATCCATAAAAACGCCAGCGAAGCCCTCAAGGAGAAATACCTGCCCCCCCTCATTCGAGGCGAGAAGATCGGCGCCCTCGGCCTGACCGAGCCCAACGCCGGATCCGACGCCATGAGCCTGCGAACCCGGGCGGTCAAAAAGGGCGACAAATATATTTTGAACGGCACCAAGATCTTCATCACCAACGGTCCCGTGGCGGACACCCTGCTGGTCTACGCCAAGACGGAGCCGGACCTGGGGGCCAAGGGAATCAGCGCCTTCATCGTGGAAAAGGAGTTCCCCGGGTTCAGCGTGTCGAGGAAGCTCAAGAAGGTCGGCATGCGCGGCTCCCCGACGGCGGAGCTGGTCTTCGACAACTGCGAGGTGCCGGCCGAGAACCTCGTGGGCCAGGAAAACTTGGGCGTCCACGTCATGACCAGCGGCCTCGACATCGAGCGCATCGTGCTGGCGGCCGGCTCTGTGGGCATGGCTCAGCAGGCCCTCGACTATTCCATCAAGTACTCCGTCGAGCGTGAGCAGTTCGGGAAGCCCATCGCCACCTTCCAGATGATCCAGCAGAAGCTGGCGGACATGTACGCCCGGACCGAAGCTGCCCGCCTCCTGGTGTATCGGGCGGCCACAGTCGCCCAGGGCGCCAAGCGCGGTGGAAAGGGAACCGAGCTGACCCGCCAGGCGGCCGCAGCCATTCTGTTTGCCGGGGAGATTGCGACCTGGGTTTGCGACCAGGGCATCCAGATCCATGGTGGATATGGCTACTGCCTGGAGTTCCCGGTCCAGAAGCTCTGGCGCGACGCCAAGCTCTACGAGATCGGAGCGGGAACGAGCGAGGTTCGCCGCATGATCATCGCCAGGGAATTGACCCGGGAGGAATTCGCCAGGAAGGCCCAACGATAGCAGGCAGGAGGGGGCATGGAAACACCGCTGGTTTTGGAAGAACGGCAAGATCAGGTAGCCATCCTGACCCTGAATCGTCCCGACGTCATGAACTCATTTAATTTCGGGATGCTGCGGGCGCTGAAGGAGCGTGTCGAAGCCATTCATTTCGACACGGACGTCCGTGTCGTCATCATCACGGGCGCCGGCAAAGCTTTCTGCGCCGGAGCCGACCTCAAGGAGCGGGCGACGCTCAACGAGCAGCAGGTTCGGGAGTTCATCTACACCATTCGAAATCTCTTCACGTTCATCGAGAACATGAACAAACCGGTCATCGCCGGGGTGAACGGCATCGCCCTGGGCGGCGGGACGGAGCTGGCGCTGGCGTGCGACCTGCGCATCGTCTCCACCGCCGCCTCGATGGGGCTCACAGAAACACGGCTGGCCATCATCCCCGGCGCCGGCGGCACGCAGCGTCTGCCTCGGCTGGTGGGGAGGGGCAAGGCCAAGGAGCTCATCTTCACCGGCAGGCGGGTGGATGCCGATGAGGCCCTCCAGATCGGTCTGGCCAACAAGAGCTGCCCGCCCCAGGCGCTGCTGGACGAATGCCGGGCCATGGCGGCCATGATCTGCGAAACGGGCCCCATAGCCATCCAACAGGCCAAATATGCCATCAACTACGGCCTGGAAACCGACATCGGCACTGGCCTGGCCATCGAGTCCAACGCCTACTGGACGCTGATCCCCACCGAAGATCGACTGGAGGGGCTGGCTGCTTTTCGTGAGAAGAGAAAACCCGTTTACAAGGGGAAGTAGATTACAAGGGGATGCGACATGACTGATGCGAGGATGGAGAATCGGGCTTTCTGGGAAAACGAAGAGCTCAAGCTGGATGGACAGGCTTACGACGCCATGTGGCCCGGCGGGGAAGCGGCGGTCAACCGGCTGGCCAAGCAGGGAAAGCAGCCCGCGCGGGAGCTGATCCGCAAGCTCGTCGATCCCGACACCGAGCTCTTCGAACTGAGTCGCCTGGCCGGATTCGGCATGTTCTACCCGGAAGTGGAGGATGTGCCCTGCGGGGGCATCATCACGGGAATCGGCAGGATCCATGGAAATTGGACCATGATCGTGGCCAGCGACAGCCGCGTCAAAGCCGGGACGTACTTCCCCATCACCCTGAAGAAGCACATGCGGGCGCAGGCCATCGCGGAACGATGCGGCCTCAACTGCGTCTACATCGCGGACTCCGGCGGAGCGTACCTCCCCATGCAGGCCGATGTGTTTCCGGATGATCAGCACTTCGGGTCCATGTTCTACAACATGGCCCGCATGTCGGCCATGGGGCTGAAGCAGATCACCCTCAGCACGGGGGGCAACACGGCCGGCGGGGCGTACATTGTCTTCATGGCCTGCCAGTCCATCATGATCGACAAGATGTCCTACTCCTTTCTGGGAGGTCCACCTCTGGTGAAAGCTGCCACGGGCGAGGTGAT
>JBFYYO010000278.1:0-4587 GCA_041310025.1 Syntrophobacterales bacterium | reverse complement strand
TGGGATAGGCTGGGTGTGGAACTCTGACAGGTTGCTGAAAAACGCCCATCTACGGCGTTGCCCTCGTCCCTCGTCGTTGCGACGTACTAGACTGTACGTCTCACTCCTCGGGATCTCGGGCGCCTTGTACCTGAGCGTTTTTGAGCAACCTGCAAGCAGATTTTTTTAAGCATCTCGCTGGGTCGAAGCGGGAACGGTGTCGAACTTCCCTCTTATTGAAATGTCTCCCGCTGAGCTTAGATTAAGCCAGTAGCAATCTGGACGGTAAAAAGGTGTTGTTTTCACGGCTTCGGGGGAGCCTTTAACGGGATTATCCGTTAGACCGTTAGATGGGACTCCGGGAAAGTGGACGACAATGAGGAAGCGAATTATTCTCAGCATTGTTGGCGTGATCGTGCTTGCGGGCGGCCTTGGGGGAATCAAGTTCCTCCAGATAGGGCGGATGAGCGCCCAGGCCCTGCAAACCCCACCCCCGGAGACGGTGACGACTGCCGTGGCTCGCAGACAGACCTGGGAATCCCTCCTGCCTGCCGTGGGATCACTCCAAGCGGTCCAGGGGGTTACGGTTGAAGCGGAGTTGGCAGGCAAAGTCGTCCATATCGCTTTTGAGCCGGGCACCAAGGTTCGAGCCGGAGACCTTCTGGTGAAGCAGGATACCTCTTTGGAGGAGGCCCAGCTCCGTGCTGCCGAAGCCGCTGCGACGCTCGCAAAAACCAACTTGGAGCGCACAAAGGAGCTCTTCCTCAAAAAATCCATTTCCAAGTCCGAGTGGGACAACGCCGAGACCCAGTTCAAACAGGCCGTGGCGCAGGCTGACACCATTCGCGCGACAATCGCCAAGAAAAACATCCGGGCGCCCTTTGCCGGCCTTCTCGGTATTCGCCTCGTCAATCTTGGCGAGTTCCTCCATGAAGGGGACGCGATCGTTTCGCTTCAGTCCCTGGACCCGATATTCGTAAATTTTCTCCTCCCCCAGCAGGAGCTTGCGAAGATGGGGTCAGGGCTCAAGGTGCGTGTGACAACCGATGCGCTTCCAGGCGAGGTGATTGAAGGCACCATCACGGCGATCAATCCCCAGGTCGATGCGGCTACGCGGAACATACGGATTCAGGCGACCGTAGCGAATCCCCGGGAACGACTCCGCCCCGGCATGTTCGCGGAGGTGGCCGTGGTGCTTGCGGGCCGGAACGAGGTGATCGCCATCCCTGCCACGTCCGTGCTGTACGCCCCTTACGGGGATTCGGTTTTTGTCGTGGAGGAGAAAAACAGCGAAAAAGCCGGGGAGCCCGTCAAGACGGTGCGTCAACAGTTTGCCAGGCTGGGGGAGAAGCAGGGGGATTTCGTCTCCGTCGTGAGCGGTGTGAAGGAAGGCGAAGCCGTGGTGAGCACGGGGGTTTTCAAACTGCGCAACGGTCAGGACGTGGTTGTGGACAACACTCTGTCTCCTGAATTCAAGCTCAGGCCCGTGCCTGAGAACAAGTGATCCGGGGGCCAATGAGGTGAAAACGTGGGGCTGCCATGAAATTCACAGATCTATTCATTCGACGCCCCGTTCTTGCCCTGGTGATCAACCTGATGATCATCATTGCGGGGCTGCAGGCCATCCGCTCTCTCAACGTGCGCCAGTATCCGCGCAGCGAAAACTCGGTGGTCACGGTGACGACCGTTTATGTCGGTGCGAGCGCCCAGCTGGTCCGGGGATTCATCACCACGCCCCTGGAACGCGCCATCGCGGCGGCCGACGGCATTGATTACATTGAATCGCAAAGCTCTTTGGGCCTCTCCACCATAACCGCCCGCCTCAGGCTCAACTATGATCCGATCAAGGCACTCTCCGAAATCAGTTCCAAAGTGGACCAGGTCCGAAGGGACCTGCCCCCGGAAGCCGAGGTGCCCGTCATCAATGTGGAGTCGGCAGACAGCCGGTTCGCTGCAGCCTATCTGAGTTTCACCTCCGACGTTCTCCGGCAGAATGAGATCACCGACTACCTCGTTCGCATTGTGCAGCCCCGTCTGTCGGCCATCGAGGGAGTGCAGCGCGCTGAGATCCTCGGGGCCCGCACTTTTGCCATGCGCGTGTGGCTCAATCCCGACCGCATGGCGGCGCTCAACATCAGTCCGGTGCAGGTGCGGCAGGCCCTGGCGGCCAACAATTTCCTGACGGCCATGGGTCGAACCAAAGGGTCCCTCGTGCAGGTGAACCTGACCTCAAACACCGACCTGAGCTCTGTCGCGGAGTTCAAGCGTCTCGTGATCCGCGAACAGGCCGGCGCCATTGTGAGGCTCGAGGACATCGGGGAAGTCGTTCTGGGCGCAGAGGACTATGACGCTGACGTGCGCTTCTCGGGTCAGACCGCTGTATTCATGGGCATCTGGCCCTTGCCGAATGCCAACTCCCTCGATGTGATCAAAAAGACGCGCGCCGAAATGGAATGGGTCCGGAAAGGGCTCCCCAGCGGCATGGAGGCGAGGATTGCCTACGATGCCACCAAATACATCACCCGCGCCATTCAAGAGGTCCTTAAGACTCTCAGCGAAACACTGCTCATCGTCATCATCGTGATCTTCCTTTTTCTCGGCTCGCTCCGATCGGCGTTTATTCCGGTGGTGGCGATTCCCTTGTCCCTCATTGGTGCGGTGTTCTTGATGCAGGTTTTCGGTTTCACCGTCAACCTGCTCACGCTCCTCGCCATTGTGCTTTCAGTGGGTCTGGTGGTCGATGACGCCATCGTGGTGGTCGAAAACGTTGAACGGCACCTGGGTCAAGGGCGATCGCCGCTGGAGGCCGCGCTCCTGGGAGCCCGCGAGCTTGTGGGCCCGATCATCGCCATGACCGTCACGCTGGCGGCGGTCTATGCCCCCATCGGTTTGCAGGGCGGGCTCACCGGTTCACTCTTCCGCGAGTTCGCCTTTACATTGGCCGGGGCTGTCGCCATCTCAGGACTCGTGGCCCTTACCCTCTCGCCCATGATGTCGGCAAAGATCTTGAAACCGGGAATGCAGTTGCGTGGCTTCCCGGGGAAAATCGCGCGAGACTTCAAGCGCTTCAGGTCCTTCTACGGCCGCTGCCTCGAGATCACCCTGCGCTCCCGGCCGGCAGTCTACGCGGTGTGGATATTCGTAAGCCTCCTTGCCGTGCCCATGTTCATGCTGTCTCCCGTGGAACTGGCACCGACAGAGGACCAGGGGGTGATTTTCGGCATCCTCGAGGCTTCGGGCGATGCGGCTCTCGACCAGACGAGCGCCTTTGCCGCAGCAGCCAACCGGGTTTTTCTCAGCGTTCCTGAGACGGATTTCACTTTTCAGATCACCTTTCCAACGTCCGGGTTCGGAGGACTGGTCACCAGGCCGTGGGACGATCGTGAACGCACGATTTTTCAAATTCTGCCCGAGGTGCAACAAGAACTCCGAGTGATTCCCGGGATCCGTCTGAATCCGGTGTTGCCCCAGGCGCTTCCCGGAGGGGGTCAGTTCCCGGTGGAGTTCGTCGTGGCTTCCACCGCGGATGAAATGGAGATTCTGCAGATTGCCCAGAAGATTCAGGTCAAAGCCATGCAGAGCGGAATGTTCGCGTTCCCGCCGATCATCGACGTCAAGATCGATCAGCCCCAATCGGAGATCGTCATCGATCGCGACAAGGTGGCCAGCCTTGGTCTCAAGCTGGAGGATGTGGGCGCCGACATGGCGGCCATGGTGGGCGGCAATTATGTGAACCGTTTCGACATTGCGGGGCGCAGCTACAAAGTCATCCCTCAGATCAGGCGGGTGGACCGTCTCAATCCGGAGCAGCTCAGGAACATTTACGTCACCGGGCCGAACGGACAGCTCATGCCGCTCGGCACGGTGGCCACCCTGCGCGACTCCACGGTGCCCCGCTCGCTCAACCGTTTTCAGCAGCTCAACGCGGTGAAGATCAGCGGCGTCGCCCTTCGTCCTCTCGACGAGGCGCTCCGCTATCTGGAAGACGAAGCGGTCAGGATCATGCCCAGGGGGTATGTGGTGGACTACACCGGCGAGTCGCGCCAGCTGCGCACTGAGGGAAGCAAGTTCCTCCCCGCCTTCAGCCTTGCAGTGGTCGTCATCTTCCTGGTGCTGGCAGCGCAGTTCAACAGTTTCCGCGACCCTTTCGTCATTCTCGCCGGATCGGTCCCTCTGGCGATGTTCGGTGCCCTGATCTTCACGTTCCTGAAAATGCCGAACCCCAACATCCCTTTCTGGACAAACGGTTGGACCACGACGCTCAATATTTTTTCCCAGGTTGGTCTGGTGACCCTCGTCGGCTTGGTGTCCAAGAACGGGATCCTCATGGTGGAGTTCGCCAACAAGCTCCAGGAGCAAGGGCTGTCCAAGGAAGAGGCCGTGCGGGATGCGGCTCTGACCCGGCTGCGCCCGATTCTCATGACCACCGTGGCCACTATCGCAGGCCACTTTCCTCTCACCCTGGTCACCGGCGCTGGTGCCGCTGCCCGTAACTCGATCGGCCTGGTGCTCGTCGGCGGCATGGCCGTAGGGACTTTCTTCACGCTTTTCGTTGTGCCTTCGATCTACATGCTCGTTGCCCGCGACCGTGCCAAGGATCGCCAGGCA
>JBFYYO010000277.1:0-4599 GCA_041310025.1 Syntrophobacterales bacterium | reverse complement strand
ATCGAACATCGTCTCTATTTACTTTAATATTAGCACCAATGGGTTCGGCTTCACCAAAAAATACGTCGTCTTTCAGAATGCTGTCAGTCACCTGTCAACTTAGTCTCGGCAGGCGTTCAAGACCAGCCCCCCGGTTCACAAAAACAGCCTCGCGTGAATTCTTCTCGATTGACGGCGTGACGACCAAATCGCGAATGAAATCGCCGGGTAGTTAAGCAATTTATGGACCATGAGCCCAGATTTTTTTGCTTCCCATCGACGGATTTTCATGTATATTGCTCAGGATTCCCAGATTCTCATAAAATGATGTCTGCTGGGCGAAGTGTACCCAACCTCCCGTAAATTCGGAGGTTTTTCTTTTTTGACCCGTAACTGAAGGTACTCCTATGACCTGAGGATGTAGAGCAGCCAATGAAATCACTAGGAAAGCATTTGATCGTTGAGCTTTATGGGTGCTCATTCGAGCAAATTAACGACCTGGTGCAGGTGGAAAGGTCTTTGATCGAGGCAGTGGAGCTCTCCAAGTCCACCATCGTCAAGCCTGTATTCCATCATTTCTCGCCGCACGGCATCAGCGGCGTTGTCGTGATCGCCGAATCCCACTTTGCCATTCACACATGGCCCGAATACGGTTACTGTGCCCTGGATATCTTCACGTGCGGGGACCAGATCGATTCGGACTCCGCATTGCATTTCCTCAAGAAAAGATTCGAAGCGGAGAACATGACCGTCATGGAGATCCAAAGGGGCGTACTCGATGTGCCTCCCCACCAGTTGAGGCATAAACCCTGATGCGGTCTGCTGCTCCACTGCGCTGTCGTTTCAGGGAGCTCGCTCGGGGGGGGATGGAAGAGATCGCCTATTGGTGCGAGCGCATTGTCTTCACTGGTCGATCCAGGGTCCAGCGAATCGACGTGGTGGATACGCTCGCCTATGGCCGAATGCTGTTCCTGGATGGCGTCGCTCAGTCCTCGGAGCACGATGAATTCATCTATCATGAAATGCTCGTCCACCCCCCCCTCTTCAGCCACCACCGTCCTCAGTCGGTGCTCGTGATCGGCGGTGCGGAAGGGGCCACCATCCGCGAGGTGCTTCGCCACCCCCATGTGGATCGAGTCGTCATGGTGGACATCGACGAGGAGCTCGTGGATATCTGCCGGACGCACCTGCCTCAATGGCACCGGGGCAGCTTCGAAGACCCCCGGGTCGAGCTCGTGATCGAAGACGGCCGGCAGTACCTGGCTCGCTCCACGGATTCATTCGACTGCATCATCATTGACCTCAGCGACCCCGACGAAGGCAGTCCGGCTCAGCGGCTCTTCACCGTGGAATTCTTCCGGCTCGTTCGTGAACGACTGAGCCCGGGGGGAGCCGTTTCAGTTCAGGCGGAGGGGATCGGTCCCTCGGAGCTGTCGCTTCATGCTCGAATCAAGAATACTCTGGATCAGGTGTTTCCCCTCGTGATGGCTTGTCCATACACGCTGCCCAGCTTCCACAGACCGGATGCCCACATCCTGGCCACAGGCGACCCCGAGTGGTCGCTCGATGCCCTGGTTCGGCGGATGCAGCTTTCCGGCATGGAATTGCGGTATCTTTCGGCATCCTTTGCTCAAGGGATGTTTCTCCTGCCCGCATATGTTACCCAAGGTTACGAGATCCACAGTGAGATTCTCACGGACGCAAGCATTGGCGCCTCAGTGCACCCCTGACACTTCAGGTCCACCTCAAGGTGCAAAAGAGGCGATACGGTGAATGGCAAACCAAGGAGATTGCGGTCATGCCGATTTACGAGTTTCGATGTCAGGACTGCGGCAAGAAGTCGGAAATCATCACCTTCAGAGTTTCGGAGGAAGTCACCCCGAACTGCAGCCACTGCGGCAGCGCAGCCATGTCACGCCTCATGTCCCGAGTGCGTGTGCGGCTCTCGGAGGAAACCCGGATGGAGCGGCTGGCTGATCCTTCGCGCCTGGGGGGGCTCGACGAAAACGATCCCAAGAGCATGGCCAAATTCATGAAGGCGATGTCTCACGAGATGGGCGAAGATTTCGAGGGGGAAGACGTGGACGCCATGATCGAAGAGGCCATGGAGGAAGAAGGCGGCGGCATGCCGGCAGCGGGTGGAAGCTCCCTGGATGATGGGCTCTGAGAGACAGGCCCTTGGCGTTCGAACCCTCCCTCACCTGGACCGTCGATCACGGCGCCGCCGCGACCACGCTCGGGCTCCACGTGGCGAAGGCTCTCCTCATCTCGAGCGAGGCAGCCGCCGACCTCATCGATTTTGGCTCAGTCCAGGTGAACGGGCGCCAGGAGAGAACCGCGTCGCGGGTGCTCATTCCCGGAGACACGGTTCAGGTCCACTGGCCGCGCGGCGGAACCGTTCGCAGCTACGAAATCGATCCGCAGCGCATCCTGTTCCAGGACGCGGTCCTTCTGGCTTACGACAAGGAGCGGGGAATCCCCAGTCAGCAGACCCCCTACGACGCTTACAACAACCTTTTCGAAGGTTTACAGCGCCATCTGAAGGCCACCGGGCAGCACCCGGTCTACGTGGGACTCCATCATCGACTGGACCGGGAAACCACGGGGGTGATGGTGTTCAGCCTCGAGCCCCGGGCGAATCGAAAACTGGGCAGAGCCTTCGAAGCACGTCAGGTCGTGAAGGAGTACCTGGCATGGGTGGGCGGTCATCCCGGCCAGGAAGCCTGGACTCGCGAGGATGATATCGGCAAGAAACGGGGCCGCTACACCACGGTCCCCAAAGGAGAGGGAAAACCTGCCATCACTCGCTTCCAGACCCTCTTCCGCGGCGAAGGCAGCTCTCTCGTCCTCGCCAGGCCTCTCACCGGGCGCACACACCAGATCCGGCTCCACCTGGCTGCGTCCGGGCACCCCATCCTGGGCGACCGCCTCTATGGCGGCGATCCATCGAGCTTACTGCACTTGCACGCTCATCGGCTGAAATTGCCGCACCCCTTCAGCGGGCGGCAGCTGGACTTGACGGCTCCGATCCCCCCCGACTGGCCGGAGCCTCGGGAGGCAGCCACTCCAGATGCACCGCGCAGTTGAGCCCTTCCAGCTCCTCCAGCAACCTCTGCGCAGCTCACGGGTCTGTGACAGGAACGCCATCTTCGCCAGCCGGCTTTCACCCTCCAGCTGACTTTGGTCCAGCAGGTTGCTGAAGTCCATCTGAACCATGACCGCCCTGGACTGAAAGGCCTCCAGGAGGTCTCGCGTCCCCTGCTCCACGAGGCGGTGGAGGTACTCTCGCTTGAAAACGCGTGAATAGTCCCGAAAGGCCTGCAGAAGCTCCGCGGCGGTTTCAGCTTTCACCAGCGCCACCGCCTCTTCGAAACGCTCCCTGCCCCGTGCTTTCGCGGACTCCGTGTCGGCGTGTGCTCATTCAATTCGAGCGCAGGAGTGTATGGAATTGTGCTCATTGCTCTTGACTTCTTGATTTTCGCGTCTTTAGTTCAATATACAGAGAATGCTATTCATTTTATTTCTGAAAGCAAGGCAGTCGGGCTCACACAGATGGCTTCCGCCAATCTCGAAGAGATCAGGGACTTCAACCACTTCTCCAGTTGATTCACTTCTGAAGAGTCCGCAGAGCACACTGCATCCCTGAGAACTGGTTTTCAACCGGCTTAATCCTGCTCGGCCCGCTACGCCCGGGAAGTCTCCTTGTACCAGCAAACCATCGTCAAGGCATGAGCACTTCATGGAGGGGACCCATGGAAACCAGCAAGATCCAGAAAGGTCACCACGCCCACGACATGGCGCAGTACCTGGAACTGGCGGAAAAAGCCGTCACCAGTGAGAGCCTCGAGCATTTCATGTCCTTCTCTCTTCCCTGGATCGCCTCGTTCGGGGAGGCTCCCGCGGTCTTCATGTATCTTGTGTCAAAACAGGCCCCTCTGCCCAGCCTTCACCACCGCGGATTAGCCCCGGGGGAAATCCCCCTTGTGGAAGCCATCTGCCGCGCCGAGATAGATCGAGCCCTCCCGGAGTGTAAGGCTCCCACACCCCCCCATGCCCTTGAGGCGCCCAGCCACATTTCGGACTACTGGCTCTGGACATTACAGGAGCAGCGGGGGCCGCTGGGCATCCTCGGTATCGTTCCATCCGCCCAGGCGTATCACCTGCCTTCCACTGCATGGGAGAGTCTTGTCACATTTCTGGGGCATGCCATCACTTCGTTTCTCCATCGTGCGAAAACATCCAGACAGGTCGCCTACCTGAACACCTATCTCACGGTGAGCACGCTCCTGGCTCAATCTCTGGGCCTTCACGACCTCCTGGAGACGATTCTCTTCTTCTGCACCGACGTGGTATCCGCAGAGGAGGCTTCGGTACTCCTTCTGGACAATTCGAAAAAGAACTTGACCTTCTTCCAGACCGAAGGTGAGTCCAAACCAGTTCTGCACGGCGTTTGCTTTCAGGCGGACAAGGGCATCGCCGGGGCGGTACTGAGCAATCGAAAGTCCGAGATCGTCAACGATGTGCAACAGGACCCTCGTTTCTACAGGGAATGCGACATGGAATCGGGGGTATTGACGCGAAACATGATCGCTATCCCGCTGGTGGCCGGCAACGAGCCCG
>JBFYYO010000276.1:0-7247 GCA_041310025.1 Syntrophobacterales bacterium | reverse complement strand
TCGGATTCCACTCTGAGCGTGGGGCTGCTCGGGGGGACGGGGGTCGGTAAATCCACTCTCATGAATGGGCTGGCCGGGTCGGAGATCGCCTCAGCCAGTCACAGGCGCCCTCATACGGACAGCGTGCTCGTGTATCGGCATCGTTCATCCGTTCTTCCTGCCACCATCCTTCACACGCACGTTCCCTGGAAAGAGCACGTGCACGGTGCCGATGCCGTCAGCCAGATCATCCTGTGCGACCTCCCGGATTTCGACAGCCTGGAAGGCCTTCACCTGCAGCACGTGAAGGATTTCCTCGAGCACCTCGATCTCCTGGTTTGGGTGGTGTCTCCTGAAAAATATGCGGACGAGCGCTTCTATTCCTTTTTGAAAGCGGTCCCCAAGGCCAGGGAGAATTTTCTCTTCGTCGTGAACAAGGTCGATCAGTTGTTTGGAGGGACGCAGCTCGAGGCCGGTTATCACATGCTTGCCCGCCTCGTCCAGACCTTCCATCGCCATCTTGCCGAGCAGGCCGTCGACCATCCCCTTATCTACTGCGTGTCCGCTCTGGATGGACTCCAGAATGCCGAACCGGCTGCCTGGAACCAGTTCAACGCCTTCCGACACCAGGTGTTCCACGAAAGGGATGCCAAGGAGGTGGGTGCCATCAAGACGGCGAACCTGGACCGGGAGCTGGAAACGCTGCTGCTCTCCCTGGATGAGATGGCTCTTCAGGCGGGAAAACTCCAGACTATCCTGCAGGATTTCGCGTTGGAGCTGGGCAAGGACCGGTCCGAGTGGATCCACATCGGCAAGGACGTTCTGGGGGAATGGGTGGATGCGGTGGTCAGAGGCCGGGTTCGAGAAATGCTCCTTCAGAGATCCGATCTGGTGGGTGTCGGATCCGTCGTGCAAAGCATGGTGGGGAGGCTCGAGAGGGAAAACGGGCTGTGCCCCGGGGGAGCTTCGCTGACCTGGCAGCTCGATCGGGACGGGGTGCTCGGGCGGCTCATCGATGAATGGGCTCGGCTGGAAAACCGAATGGTCCATCGGGCCCTGCAGGAGGGCATTCCCGCGAATCTGCTCGCTCCCGTTCAGGCCTTGTTCAATCCCGAGGAGCGATGGGCCCGATGGAGTCACTCCCTGCGAAGCGCATTGGAGGCGAGACTGGTGGATGTGCCGCTTTTCTCGTCAAGGGGGTTCCGGTGGATGCAGTATGGGGCATACTCTTTGCTTTTCGCCCTGCTGATGGGCGGGCTGTTCCTGCACGGTTGGGGAGTCGTTCCATCGGATGCAAGCGGATGGGAGGTGGGGCTGACCTGGCTCATCGGGAGCATTCGGTCGCTTTTTTCCGCCGAAGGCCTGGCGGCGCTGGCCAGCTATTGCATCCTGCTCCTGCTGCTGAGCCTTCGCTTCCATATCTCCCATAAGAAAAGGTTGCAGCGTCGGGAGCAAAAGATTATAGAAGCTCTCAAATCCGATCTGGGCCATATCTGGGACGTGGAATTCGATGCAGTCATCAGGGATCTGCAGGAGCACTGTAAGCAGTTGGATCGGGAAATTGAAGAGATTTCAAGCCTTCGTCACTGAAGGGGAAGGGATTGAAGCATGCCGATGAAAATCTTGATGGTAGTGGTTATGATGGCCATACCTCTCATACCTACATTCTGGGCCATCCTGGACATTCCCAAACGCCGGTTCAACAGCGCCAAGCAAAAGCTCATCTGGTTCTTCACGGTGTCCACACTGCCCTGTATCGGAGCGGTTCTGTACATCCTCGTTGGACGAAGACAGACGATTCCCCTGGAAACCTGCCCGGCCGGTCCGGTGAACAATCAGGTCTCTCAACACTGACCGGAATTGGCATCGCACCGAGCGGGCTCGATTTGAGATATTCCATGAGCGGCACCTTTTGAGGTTCTGTGCCGACTCGGCGCAAGAAGGAAGGAGATTTTCGCAGCCATGCTGGATGTTTTCCGAAAGCACGCCACTTCCTGGGTGATCAAGGTTTTCTTCGCCTTGATCGTCATCGTCTTTGTCTTCTGGGGAGGGTATTCCTACCGAGAGGATGGCCAAACGGAAATCGCTCGCATCGACGATCATGCCATCAGCGTTGCCGAATATGATCGGACGTACAATCAGATGCTGGAGGTCTATCGCCGCCAGTTGGGGGGGAGCCTGTCGGAGGAGATGCTCAAGCAGTTCAACCTGAAGCGACAGGCGCTGGACGCCCTCATCGACCAGTTCATCCTGTCCAGAGCGGCGCGGGAGCTTGGGCTGGAGGCCACGGAACAGGAGGTTCAGCAGCGGATCCTCGAGTTTGCGGCTTTCCAGGCGGACGGCAAATTCGACCAGCAGCGTTACAATATCCTGCTCCAGCAGAACCGATTGACTCCCGAGACCTTTGAGCGGCAGGTCGGAGAGGAGATCGGCCGCGAGAAGCTCGAAGGCTTTGTCAAGCGACGAGCAGTGGTGACCGAGGAAGAGATTGCCGCCGATTTCCGCTTCACCTATCAGCCGATCCAACTCGCCTATGCGGCCTTCGATCCGAAGCAGTTTGAGGGCCAGGTTTCGGTGGACGAGAGCAAGCTCCAGGCCTATTTCCAGGAACATCAGCAGAACTACAAGGAATCTGAAAAACGGCAGTTCTCCTACGTAAAGGGAGCCGATTTCGCGGCCCTCGCCGGGAAGCACTCCAAAGACGAATCAACAGCCAAGAACGGTGGGGACCTCGGTTTCTTCGGCCGTGAACGCATGGTACAGCCGTTCTCCGACGCTGCTTTTTCAATGAAACCGGGTGAAATCAGCGATCTCGTTCGTACTCCTTTCGGATTCCACATCATCAAGGTGGAAGACGTTCGGCCCGAGAGCACCAAGACCTTCGAGCAGGTCAGGACGGAGATCGAAAACGCCATGAAAAAGGAGAAGGCGCGGGACGTGGCCTTTCGAAAGGTTACGGACTTCACGGACGTCGTCTATGCCCAGCAGGATCTCGAAAAAACGTCGAAATCCTTCGAGCGTGAAGTCATGAAACCCGACACCTGGTTTGCCCAGACTGACCAGATGCCCGATATGGACGGTGCCGGCCCGGAATTCATGGGAAAGCTTTTCAGTCTTCCGGATAAAAGTGTCAGCGATGTGATGGAAGTCGCAGACGGTTTCGCCGTGGTGCAGGTGAGAGCCATTCAGCCGGAACGAACGATGCCTTTTGAGAGTGTGAAAGACCGGTTGGAAAAGGACTATCGCGTTGCTGAAGGCCGTAATCTGGCTCAGAAGAGTGCCGCGGAGCTTCTGGAATCTGCCAGGAAATCCGGGAGCCTTGAGGAGGCTGCCAAAACCGGCAAGATCGATGTGAAAAAGACCGACTGGTTCTCGAGGCGTCAGCCGGACAAAGACCTCAAGCTCAGAGGCGATTCACTGTCGCGCGTCCTTCGTCTCCAGACGGGTGAGCCACTCCCTGAGAGTCCACTGACCGACGTCGGCAACCGGTTCATCGTCTGTCAGCTGACGGGAAGGCAAGATCCCGATGCAGACCTCGAAAAGGAGCGACCGACGATCGCCAAGCGACTCCTGACCCAGAAACAGAGCGTTGTCTGGCGGAACTGGCTTGAGGCACGAAGAAAGCAGGCGGACATCAAGATTCTCAAGGAGCTATAGTGCGACAATGAGATTTCTCAGGTAGGGTGGGCAAAAGCGGTAGCGTTGCCCACCGAGAAGTGCGGCTTCATCTTCCGGTGGGCAAGTAAGGACCTTGCCCACCCCACCCGGAAATAGCATCTGGCCTCATTTCTCGCAGTAGTCCCTCATGGCTCTCTTTTTGGTCTCAATCCGTCCGTTGTTCACCCGTGGGAGCTTCTCGCATTTGTCTGGTGATCTGTTGCCAGGCCGCGGCCACCTGCCGTCGCGTTTCATCAAGGTTGAGGCTGTTATCGATGATCAGGTTGGACAGGGCTTTCTTCTTCTCGATGGGCCACTGCATCGACAGGGTGTTCTCGGCCTGGGCCTCCGTTAAGCCATCCCGATCCATGAGCCTCTCGATCTGAACGTCGCGTGGGGTGAACACGAGGACAATCAGCTGGAATTGCTCCTGCTGCTGGGTTTCGAAAAGCAGTGGAATGTCGAGAATGATAATGGCCTGCCCCCGGGAGGCGTCCTGCTTCACTTTCCACTCGTCCTCCATGGCGGCCTTGATGGCAGGGTGAAGCACTGAATTCACCTTAATGCGCAGTTTTTCATCCTCAATGACCCGCTCTCTCAGCTCCCGTCGCTTGAGCTCGCCGTCGCCGTCGAAGAACTCCGGCCCGATGATTTCAAACAGGTTCCTGGCGCAGTCCGTACCAGGCCTGACGACATCACGGGCCACCCGGTCGGCATCGAGAGTGACGGCACCCAGCTCCTCGAACATTCGGGCAACGGTGCTTTTGCCCGTCGCGATACCGCCGGTGAGTGCTATTCGAATCGGATTCAATGGAGCATATCCATAAGAAAAGCCCGCCGTGGACTGAGCATCCCGGTGGGCTTTCCATTTGGTGATTTGACGAGCAGCGGGTCAAGGTCTTCCCGGGCAGCAGAGATCCATTAATAATCGATGCCACCGCCCAGGGGCCTGCAGAAGGTGTAGTTGTAAGGCTCGCAAATGAGCTTTCTCTCCACGAGGTCCCATTGAGAAGTTCTGGTTTCACAATCCGAGCAGGACCAGGGAGCCGCTACGATGGCACCCGCGGTTCCCAGAGCCGTGGCGGCCAGCCCCAGCGGACGAAGAATCAGGACATCAAAGAGAATCAGCTCGCCCGACGGCTCACCGCGAAGCTCCTCTTCCGGATAGGCGTCCTCCCATCCTGGCGGGCAATCCGCTCCTGCAGGGACGCCTTGCGAATACGGTGACATTGAATAGCCCCCTGCCACGGCAGGAGCCCATCCACCCAACACCAGACCGACAACCAGTAGAGATGCAAAGAGTGCTTTCATGACCTTAACTCCCCCTCTGAATGGTTCGATGCGTTTGTATTCCAGCCCCTACATGACATCCTTTTCGCTCATCTCGATGGCCTTGTCAATTTCGGCTTTGAGCTGAGGCGGCAGTCCCGGAATATCCACACTGAGAAAACCCCTCACGATGGTGGATACAGCCTCATCTTCGCTCAAGCCGCGAGACATCAGGTAGTATATCTCTTCCTGTGCGATCTTCCCGACGGCCGCTTCGTGAGACATCTCAACCCCATCCGCATGACCCTCCAGTTCCGGAACGGCATAGACCAGGCCGCCGTTGATGATGAGGCCTTTGCACTCAAGGTGAGCCTTGATGTCCGAAACTTCACCGATGAGATGGCCACGCGAGATGATCCTGCCCCCGTTACTGATCGTTCTGGCAACGATTTCGGCACGTGTTCCAGGTTTCTTCAGGAAAATCCGGCCTCCTACGTCGTATTCGGAGCCCTTGCTACCCACAATGATACTGTAGAAGCGAGCCACGGCATCGTTTCCCACCAGATGGGTTGTGGGGTACATCTGGAGCGAGCGAACGGGTTTCATGCAAATGTAATTGTTCAGGAAGAGACCCCCTTCCTCCACCACGGCGGCGGATCGCGGGCGAACCACCATGTCTTCGGCCCAGTTATGAATCATCGTGAAGCTGAGCTTGGCGTTCTTCTTGATATAGAATTCGGAGATCCCGATGTGCATGCCTTTCTTCAGATGCGGGGAGGTGGAGCACCCCGTGATCATGTGCAGCTCGGAGTCCTCTTCGGCGATGATGATATTGTGGACATTCTGCTGGAGCCCTTCCTTGCCGATGTAGAGGCAGGCCTGGATCGGATACACGCTCTTGGATCCGGGAAGGGCACGAATGACATAGCCATTGTGCAATCCGGTTGCAGCTGCCGACGTGTACTTGTCCGCATCCACTGAAACCAGTTTCCAATAGTAATCCTTGATCCAGTCGTATTTCTCCAGGGCCTCCTTAATGGGGATGATTTCAAGGCCTTCCTGCTTGGTCTCACAATGAACCACCGATGTATCCTTCTGGAAGTACGTCCCAGCTCGCTCCTTTTCCAACACATCGACGCCGGACAGCAGAAGCAGGTTCTTCTCGTCTTCGGGGAGATCGTGAAACCTGTCGTCCGGCAGGTAGTCATGCTCCTCCGATGAAGTCACAAAGTCCATCAGGTCGATATCTGGACCGATGGCAGCCTTCTTGTCCGAGGCCTTTGACGCACGATCGATCAATTCTCGTCTATTGAGCATCTGACACACTCCTCATAGCCCACTTCACTGATGCAGCGGAAGATTTCGCGGGGATTCGTACTGCAGCTCAAAACCCCATTGAACAAGAGCTGACCCTTGTCCACATCCACATAGTCCAGGATGTGTCCAATGTGGGTGATGATCAAACCCATCTTGTTCCGTTCGCGCTTGATCTGCAATCTGGATTTGTCGCGGGTTGCCGTACACTCCTTCTGGAGCAATCGGGCGATGGTTTCACCGACCAGGGCAAT
This sequence comes from Syntrophobacterales bacterium, assembly GCA_041310025.1. Classification (GTDB taxonomy): domain Bacteria; phylum Desulfobacterota; class Syntrophobacteria; order Syntrophobacterales; family Syntrophobacteraceae; genus JALOOX01. Next base: position 774 of record JBFYYO010000276.1, on the reverse strand, counting down.
ATTCTCAATGTCAACACCCGACTCCGGTTCGTCGAACAGCATCAGATCAGGATTCTGTGCCATCAACTGAAGCAGTTCTGAGCGTTTGATCTCCCCTCCCGAGAAACCCGCGTTGAGGTCCCGGTCCAGGAAAGACTCAAAATTTACCCTGCGGGCCAGCTCCTCCGTATTGGCCTGGTTCTTTCCACATATGTCCACCATCTGCCTCGTCTTGAGTCCATGGATGGTGGGAGGTCGCTGGTAAGACATCCCGATCCCCATTTGTGCGCGCTCGTGGATCGGGCTGTGCGTAATATCCTCACCTTTGAACGAGATTGTTCCACCCACAACCTTATATTGTGGGTATCCCATGATGGTCATGAGCAGGGATGTCTTTCCCGAACCGTTGGGTCCAAAAAGTACGTGGGTTTCTCCGGGCTTAATCTCGAGATCGATATGTTTCAGTATGACATTTCCTGCAAGTTCAACCTGCAGATCTTCGATGACAAGCATGCGGCTCCTCCTCTAATCCCATCACAAGCCAAACATTCCGACGATACGATTGATGATCATGGTTGAATTTGACAAGAATCGCCGAGAGCCTGACTTCTCTGAGTTGTTCACGAATCATATAATGATCACCAGGGGGTGTTGCAAGCAAATTAAGCCGCACGCGGTGTTTTCGAATAGGGGTGGAGATCTTTTGGAACAACGTCCCCAATGGGCTGCGAATCATGGACCAATGTGGATTTCCACGCGAGGAGCATCTGCTGGAATCCCATCGGGAGCGCGGTT
>JBFYYO010000275.1:0-4656 GCA_041310025.1 Syntrophobacterales bacterium | reverse complement strand
GATGCTTCTCCCGCATCCATCGGACCAGCCACTCCAGCCCCTCCGAGAGCCCGCCCTCGTGCAGAATCGGAGGGCAGAGATCAGCACTCAACGACCGGGACATGCTCACGCCTTCGCCAAGGATTTTTTCGATCTCGTCAACCGTCTGTTTGAGGTCTTCGTTTTCAATCTGCTCTGCGAGGCCTCCCAGCTGTAATTTTGCCGATACCAGATGCTGTTGAAGCCCATCGTGCAAAATCCTTGACAAACGTTTGCGTTCGGCCTGTTCGACCGCAGTCAGCTCGCCTGCCAAACGCCGCAGCTGATCGGCATGCTGGGTCAACTGCTCGTTGGCCAGCTTCAGCTCGTTTTCGACCCGCAAGCGCTGCTCGATTTCTTCCTGGAGGGCTTCAACCGTGTGAGCCAGCTCGGAGGTGCGCTCAGTTACCCGCTGCTCTAAGGATAGATTCAACTCCCGCAATTCTTTCTCGGCTCGCTTGCGGTCGGAAATGTCAGCGGATATTCCAGCTACCGCGTTTATCCTCCCCTGCGCGTCGCGAAGTGGGAACTTCTTCGTAAGCCATGTGATGTAGCGGCCTTTGAGTAAGCTATACTCTTCAAATTCCAGCATCCTGCCAGTCTCGATCACCTTGCGATCGTTAGACTCATGCCATTCTGCGTCCTCCTTGGGCATAAACTCCTGACGTCTCTTACCGATCATCTGTTCCGGGGTGGAGTTGAACAGCGCTGCCAGGGCGGCATTGGCCATCACGAAGCGCTTTTCCCTATCGAAGGCATAAACAATGTCAGGTGTGTTGTCGATGATGTCCTGGATCTGCCCGTGAGCTGCGGCCAGAGCCACCTCCGCCTGCCTGCGGACAGTGATGTCGGTAAACACGACGGCGAATTGCTGGGGCGCTGGCCGGTAAGCGTACACCTCAAACCACCGGTCCAGATGGGCGCTGAAATTCTCAAAGTGGACCGACTCGCCTGTCAACGCGACGCGTCCGAAGCTGTCGATCCAATGCGCTTCGATACCCGGCAGCACCTCCAGCACGCGTTTGCCGAGCAGGTCTGCCCGCTTCAGGCCGGTCAGCCGCTCAAACGCCGGGTTTACATCGAGGAACCGGTAGTCCACGGGCTGGCTCTGCTCGTTGGTGATGATCTCATGCAGCGCGAAGCCCTCGGTCATGCTATCAAAGAGCGCCCGGTAGCGTTCCTCACCTTGGCGCAGAGCCTCCTCGGCCCGCTTCTGCTCGGTGAGATTGACGGCCGCAATGCCGATGCCGATGACCTTTCCGTCGGAATCCCGTACCGGCTCGTAGTAGCAGTCGAGGAACACGCGCTGGCCGTTGCTGGTCAGCCAAAGATCGTGACGGACCACTTCGCCGGTCTGGAACACCTTGGACTTGGCTTCCAGGATTGAAGGCATGTCCTCGGGGGCAAAAAGATCCGCATCCGTCTTGCCGATGATATCTTCAGACCGCCGCATCCGGGTGTTGTACACCCACTGGTACACCAGGTTGCTGTCCTGCATCGCCACCAGCACCGGGGAATTCTTTAGGGCCAGGCGGAAACGCTGTTCGCTTGCCTGCAAGGCTTGTTTGCTTTCCTCAAGCTCTTTCCCGTGTTGTTCCAGGAATTGGATAAAGCCCTTTGTTGCCTCAGTCTCTGTGAGGTCGGTCACCACCAGACAGACGCTCTGACCTCTCTCTGTTTTCAGGGGGTTGGCAGAGAACTGTGCCGGTTTGGGGAGGGCATCGGGATTGTTTAGAAGCAGGCGGCATCGCGAGGGATCAGTCTGCGCCTGATAGAGCAACTCCGACAAAGGGGCTTGATGCGAAGGATCAATAAAGTCAGCCAGCTTCCTGCCGACCACCTCGTGCATGGGCACGCTCGCCAAATCGGCAAACCGCCGGTTGCAGAAAAGGATCACACCTTCCGCTGAAACCGTTAGCGCGGCTTCGTTCATCGTCTCCACAATGAGCCGATAGACTCGCTCAACGCTACTGAGTGAATATACCTGGTCGCCCTCGGGTTTTTGGACGACTATCGCGTCGACCTCGCCGCTCTGGATCGCCTTGAGGGTCTCCTCAGCCTCCACAAGCCTGGCTCGCAGCTCCTCATTTTCCTTGAGCAGCAGTTCCCGTGAGCGCCAGTCGATTATCTTCCCTTCCATGCATCCCCTTTTGCCTTACACCGCAGGCGATTACGGCCTTGAGCTGTTTCTTGCTAACATCCGTGCGCTTTGCCATGGGAAATAGCATTTGCTGCAAGTAATTCTAACTAGATTGTGCATCCTTTTGCACCAGGTCGAGTCCTACGAGCAGCTTGTCCTTATCAGCCATGCTGCCGATGATTTTCCGCAGAGGCTCCGGAAGCTTCTTGATCAGTGTCGGGACAGCGATGATCTGCTCGCCTTTGGCCAGAACCGGCTGCTGGTAAATGTCAATCACCTGCAAATCGTAGTGGCCCGCCACCAGGTGCTCGTTGCAAATGGCTGTCACGGTCCGGATCGCCTCTTGCGAGCGCGGGGTAATACCGGCGACGTAAAGGCGCAGGACATACCTCTGATTGCCCTTCTCTCGGGCTGCGGCCTCAAGTTTGCCCATAATCGAGTCTGAGTCTGAACGCTTATCCATGAATCCCCCATATGGATGCAATCTGCATGTGAGCTGACTCCATTATTTCTTCCGCAGGTCGAGTCCGACCAGCACGCGCTCTTGGTTCGAGAGATCACCGATAATTTTTTTTATCGGTGGAGGCAGCCGTCGCACAAGCGTCGGAACAGCCAGAATCTGGTCACCGGATGCCAAACGCGGGTTTTTGAGGAGGTCAACGACCTCGATCGTGTAGCGGCCACAAAGGTGCTCTTCGCAAATGCGCTTCAGGTTAGCCAATGCAGCTGCCGCACGAGCCGTTTCCCCAGCAACGTATAGACGCAAATGCCAGGTTTCAGCCTTTTCGGCTGCCGGGGGGATTTCCGATTGGGGTTTGGAATCTCCGGGCATGATTGCTCTCCTTCGATCAGGTATTTTCTGGCATTCAGTGTACGGCAGCTATCTTGATCCCCTTGGACGTGAGTTCGAAACCGCGCACTTGGCTGGAGTGGGCCATGCCACGGGACTTCAGTATGTGAACCAGACGATGGCGGTCTCCCTCTGTCTCCAGGTTACGCAGAACCAGCCAAGTATCCATGAGAGACGAGACCTCGGCCTCGGACTGTTCCGCGCTCGACCCGCCCGTTGTGAGATTGGTGAATAATGCGCTTACCCCCTTCCCCTTTATAAAATCGATCACACGCGTCAGCATAGTCTTGACCTCGGCCTGGTCACCCATCACCTTGAAGTTTGTAATCGGGTCAAAAATGACCACGCTCGGAGTGTGGTCTTCGACCAATTTGTGAATGGCAACCAGGTGCTGCTCCAACCCGTAAATGGTCGAGCGCACCGAGTGAAAGTGAAGCAGCCCCTTTTTTATCCACGTATCTAAACTGTAGCCGATCGAGGCCATGTTGCGTATTATCTGGAGCGAAGACTCCTCGAAGGCGAGATAAAGAGCGCGTTCACCCCGGCGGCAAGCCGCGAATGCAAATGCGGCTGCAAAGCTCGACTTGCCTGTCCCAGCCGAGCCGGAGATCAGGATGCTGCTGCCGCGAAAGTACCCTTTTCCTTCGAGCATCTGGTCAAGCTCCTCGATGCCACTTGAGACGCGCTCGCTCGTCACGGGGTAGTCCAGCCCGAGCAAGCTGATGGGCAAAACGCTCAACCCGCGCTCGTCGATCATCGTCGGGTACTCATTCGTCCCGTGAGCGGTACCCCGATATTTGACAACCCGCAACCGGCGCGTTGCAACCTGGTTGACCACCCGGTGGTCAAGGAAGATCACGCAGTCGCTAATGTATTCCTCAAGACCGTGGCGGGTGAGCGTGTCGCGGCCCCGCTCGCCGGTTATGACTGCCGTGACCCCTCGCTCCTTCAACCATCGAAAGAGCCGTCGCAACTCAGCCCTCAGGATCGCCTCACTCGAAAGAACTGCAAAGAGAGCTTCAAGGGAATCGATCGCCACGCGCTTGGCCCCAATCCTACCGATCATGTCATCCAGGCGAACGAACAGCCCTTCGAGGTCGTATTCGCCAGTTTCCTCGATTTCGCTGCGTTCAATATGGACATGGTCAAGCGCTATCAGATTCTGGCGTGAGAGTGCCGCAAGATCGAAGCCCATCGAGGCGACGTTGGTCGCAAGTTCCTTCTCGGTTTCCTCGAAGCACATGAATGCCCCAGGCTCCCCGAGGTCTCGCGCACCGCGCACAATGAACTCCATTGCGAGAAGAGTTTTGCCGCTGCCAGCCTCTCCGCACACCAGTGTGGGACGGCCACGCGGGAGGCCACCATTCAGAATCTCGTCCAAGCCCCTGATTCCGGTCGGGCACTTCTGGAGCTCTGGAAAAGAGGTGCGAGAAGTCATCATGGTGCTCCTTTCAGGTCAGTCAATAAACGGTGGAAATGCAACTTACTGAGGAGCCGTTCGCTCGGATACTCCATGCCACTGCGAGATCGGTTGGCAGAGGAGATGAGCGGTGGTGCTTACAGAAAGCGGTCATGCAGTGGCATAGCATGCCGAATATTTCATATATACAAGTACATATGGATAAACGCAACATTTATTCCTTATTAG
>JBFYYO010000274.1:0-4660 GCA_041310025.1 Syntrophobacterales bacterium | reverse complement strand
CCCCAAACCCGTCTGTCGCTGGACGGAACGATCCTGGGCAGCATGGGCCTGGGGATATTCAGAACCCGGAGGATGCTCTCCTCCCATTCGAGTGCATCCAGGTCCATGAGCATCGTGCGACTCGCATTGGTGACATCCGTGACGTGCACTCCTCCTTGGGGCCCGCCGGTGAGCCACCAGACGAGCCAACTGTCCACCGTTCCAAAAAGTGCGTCGCCGTTCCGACCGGCACGCTCGGCTTCAGGAACGTTGTCCAGAATCCATCGGAGCTTGGGTCCTGAAAAATACGTAGCAACCGGCAAGCCGGTCTTGGATTCAAACGCTTCCTGCCCGTAATGGGTGACCAAGTCCCGGCAGATTTCATCGGTCCGAGTGCACTGCCACACAATGGCGTTGAAGTAAGGTTGCCCCGTATGCTTGTCCCACACCACTGTGGTCTCACGCTGGTTGGTTACGCCGATGGCGGCCAATTCCGAACCTTTGATTCCCGCTCTCGCCAAGGCGGTACGAATGACGTGCTGTGTGTTGCTCCAGATTTCAACGGGGTCATGCTCCACCCACCCGGATTTCGGGAAGATCTGCCTGTGCTCCTTTTGCTCCGCTCCGACGATCTCGCCCCTGTGATCAAACAGGATGAACCGTGTACTCGTTGTCCCCTGATCCACTGCGCCGATGAATTTTGCCATGTTTCAACCTGTCCCTTTGTTTTCGTTTGAGAGTATTCTGGGGGCAATCTTGCGGCTTGTCAACAAAGCGAATAGCCGAACCGCCAGATGCTGCAATCGCGTAGCAATGGGAGAGCAGATTCTGCTTCAGACGCCATGAGTAGGGGCTCGTACTGCTCGTAGAAGGAGGATGGTCATGTGTCCGGATACGTGGTCAGGTCCACAAGCAGTTTCATCTTCTGCCCGTTTTCCACGGCAGTGACCTGGGATTCGGGCTGGCGCTCGATCAGGGAGATCATGTCTCGACTCTCGGGACGGCACAAACCCCACGCCTTTTTGAATCCGCGCTTCCCGGCTGCCCTCAGGATCAGATCCAACAGCTTGGCCCCAACCCCTTGCCCTTGCCAGGCATCCGCTATGGTGATGGAGACCTCCGCCTCGATGAGATCCGGATCGCCAAAGTAGCGTGCGAGACCGATGACTTCCCCACTTCCATCCGGATTGGTCACCGCCACGAGAACCATGTCCCGATCATAGTCGATCTGGGTCAAACGAGCGATGAATCGCTCATCGAAATCCTCGAACCGACGAACGAGTTTACCGAGCCGACTTTTTTTGGACAGGGCTACGAAAAAATCCGTCAATCTAGGAGCATCCTCGGGTCGGACCGGCCGCACCAGAAGCCGGCCCCTCTCGCCGCTCTGGAGTTCTTCCACGTACTCCTCGGGATAGGTGCTCAACGCCATGTGCCAGGGTGCGGGCGTGGCAGAAGGCCCCACCACCACCCGGGCATCCAGAGCATACGCTCCGCTACCGGTAGCGAGAAGCGGGTTAATATCCAGCTCCCGAATCTCAGGGAAATCGGTCACCAACCGGCTCAGCCGGATCAGGATCTCTTCAAGCACGTCGAGGTTGGCTGCGGGTTGTCCGCGAAAGCCTTTGAGCAGCTTGAACACTTTGGTGGAATCGAGCATTCTTCTTGCCAGGAGCCGATTCAACGGAGGCAGCCCAACGGCGCGATCCTGAACAATCTCCGTCATCACTCCTCCCATCCCGAAGACAAGCACCGGGCCGAAATCAGGGTCCAGCTTGCTGCCCAGAATGACCTCATAGCCCTTTTCCTTCACCATCTTCTGGATGGTGACGCCCCCGAAATGCTCCCCAGGCGCGCGCGTGTTGACGGCTTCCTGAATCTGACCGAAGGCATCGATCACGTCGTCCGCATTGCGCAAATCGAGCCGGATGCCGCCCACATCCGATTTGTGGGTGATGCTGTGCGAGTGAATTTTAGCTGCAACAGGGTAACCGATTTGCCGTGCAAGTTGGACAGCCCGCACGATGCTCTCCGCCACGTAAGTTTCGTTCACGGGTATGCCGTAAGCGCTCAGCAGACCTTTGGATTCGAATTCGGTCATGAGCGTGCGCTGTGAACCGAGGACACCATCCACCAGCGATCGCGCTGCCTGCCGATCGACCCTGATGGCGGTGCCCGTAGGTCTGGGCACCTCGGTGAGCATTTTCAGGCTGCGCTGGTATTCGTACAAGTAGTGAAACGAACGGACGGCCGATTCGGGGGATGAAAAGACCGCGAAACCGCTTTGGGCTAACCGGTTTCGCCCCGCGTTCGCCTGCTCGCCTCCGGGCAGCACCACGAACATGGGCTTGTCCGTTGCCACTTTTTCGGAAACCAAGAGCTCGGCGAAGCGGGCAGGAGGAAACAGGCCGTTGGGGATAAAGATAACAGATATGGCGTCGATTTCCTTAGCCTCGGCACAGATGGAGATGAGTTTGGGAATGTTCTCGAATCTCATTGCTCCGGTGAAGTCAATGGGGTTGCCGTGGCTCCACAAGGGGGGGCAGTATTGGTCGAGGGCCTTGACGGTCTCCGGCCTCAGTCTGGCAGGCTCCAGGCCATACTCGCCAAGATAATCGGCCATCATCACTCCCAGACCACCGGCCCCGGTGATGATAGCCATGTTCGGCCCCTGGGGCAAGGTTTGCTTGTCCAGCAGGTCGGCACAGCTAAACAAATCCACCAGCATGTTCGCCCGGATAATGCCTGCCCTCTTAAATGCCGCATCGTAGACCAGGTCTTCACCGGCCAGAGCCCCCGTGTGGGACTGGGCGGCTGCGGCCCCAGCCTGCGATCGTCCGCTTTTCAGAACAATGATGGGTTTGATACGGCTGACCGCCCTTGCGGCGCTCAAGAACTTCCGGGTTTCCCTTAAGCCTTCTATATAGAGAAGGATGCTGCTCACATCACGGTCGTTGCCGAAATAATCGATGAGATCCGCAAAATCTACATCCATCATGGATCCCACGGAAACGAAGTGGCTGAACCCGATGCGTTCACCTAAACCATAATCCAGAACCGTAGAACACATAGCGCCGCTCTGTGCCGCGAAGGCCACTCGCCCTCGTTGGGGCATGGCATGAAAGAAACTAGCGTTCAGGCTGATGGCGCCCACAGACAACCCCATGCAGTTCGGCCCCAGGAGCCGAATCCGGCCTTTGGAGGCCGCCACCCGAATTTCTTCCTCGATGGCCGCGCCTTGCTCCCCGATTTCCTTTCCCCCGGCAGAGTAAATAATCGCGCTGCCCACGCCGGCAGCACTGCATTCCATTATCACGGAGGGTACGGACGCAATGGGGGTGCAGAGCACCGCCAGGTCGATCGGCCTGCCCACTGCACCTACGGATGGAAAAGCAGGAAGGCCCAGGATCTGCTCGCGCTTAGGGTTGATCGGAAAAATGGGGCCGCGAAATCCTCCGGATTTCAAATTTTCCAACACCACGCACCCCACGGTTCCGGGACGATCCGTTGCCCCAATCACAGCCACCGATTGCGGACTCAGCAGCTTGTTCAGATTGTACTGGCTCATGTTCTTCTCCTTATTCCTTCCTCTGTACAACCCTCGGTGTTCCGCCTCCCCAGGTAAGCACACTCTCCAACTGTTCTTTATACAGGAATTCACAAAAAAGGACTAGGAGGACCTAGAGCTTCTTATGGCTAGGTTCTGCAGTCAGTTTGGGAACAGAGAACTTGAAACTGTATCTACAGATCTTGAAGAATGTTCAGTTGCTTTGACATCGGGTATTGTTCTTTGTGTAGACACTGTGGGTCTTGATGCTGAAATGACCCGCGACAGCGTGAAGGAGTATATCCTTCAAACTGTTCTTGCTCAGTCGCCTTCGCGAGGATAATCGGCGGGTAGCGTTATCCCTGATTGGGGAGAACTATCAATCGTGAATTTCCCCTTATGGGTATTCGCGGAAAATGAGGACGGCGTTGTGGCCGCCGAAGCCGAAGGACTGGGAGAGGCCGGTCCGCATGGGGTAGGAGTCCACCTTGGTGACGAAATTCAACTCCTTCATGGGATGGTCGAGATTCCGGCACACGTGGGTGGTCTTGTGATGGATGCTGAGAGCGGTGACCAGCGCCTCTATGGCCCCGGAAGCTCCCAGGGTGTGACCGATGAGGGATTTCGTGGAATTGATGAGGACCCTTTTCCTGAACACCCGTTCAATCACCGCGGTCTCCGTCTCGTCATTCAAACGGGTTCCGGTTCCATGGGCGTTGATGTAATCGATATTTTCTGCTGATATCCCCGCATCGGCAAAGGCGAGTTCAAGCATTTTCATGATCTGGCTGCCGCTGCTCTCCATCATCATGATGTTGAATCCGTCGCAGGTCTCGCCGTAGCCCAGGATCTCGGCATAGATCTTTGCGCCGCGGTGTTGGGCGTGTTCCAGAGTTTCAATGACAAAGACCGCCCCTCCCCCTTCACTGAAGAGAAAACCCGTACGGTCCCTGTCAAAAGGACGATTCGCCTTGTCCGGATTCCCATTGTCGTTGGCCAGGGCCCTCACCGCGTCAAACCCTGCGAAGATCCCGCCATACTCGTCGCTCAGGTGCTCCACGCCGCCCACGAGAGCGACATCCAGTTCCCCGGATCTTACGGCCTTGAACCCGTGACCGATGGCCACTGTTCCCG
>JBFYYO010000273.1:0-4674 GCA_041310025.1 Syntrophobacterales bacterium | reverse complement strand
GCGTTTGCCCTCGCGCCTCCAGGCTTCGGCCTGCTGCTGCATCTCGGTAACGCTCTCGATGATGCGCATCTTCTCTCCTGTCGAACCTGGGCCGGGATCGACCACCTCGGGTGGCCGGCGATCCACGGCTTAAACAAACCACGCTGCTTGGGGGTGGGCGAACCGGAGGTCCGGCCTGCTGGATGTGAAGATCAAGATGTTTGTGATGCGAGATGCCTGAACCCGCTCATGAGACCACCGTGCAAAAACTTCAAAAGCCTTCCAGACCTTACGTCCAGAAAGCTTCAACAAATGTCCAGGCAATTCAGGCCTTGATCGTCAACTTGCTCCACCCCACCTTTTTTCGTCTCAGTCTCCTGCAGATCCGAGCGAAACAGACTTCCAAGAAGCTGGGCTTCAGTAACAAGACCCCATGGCTTTGTCAAGGGCTATGTCAGCCATGCAACCCATTTGAAACAATGGGGATTCTTCAGAAATCACCGGGTCAGAAGCCCACGAACAGCTCGACACAAATGGTCTCGTGGCAACCGACGCCCATCTTTGAAAACTTACGATTCTGAATATTTTGCCGGTGCGTGCTGCTGGCCATGAACTCCTGATGGATGGCCCTGGAGGTCATCCCCATGCCTCGGGACAGGTTTTCACCCGCAATGGCAGCCTTTCCGGCGCAGGATTTGGCCATTTCAAAGGCCGGATTCTTTCCGCTCCCGGGATCCCGGTGGTCCAATGAGCCCTTCTCGTAGAGCGTGCGGGCTCGTTCCCGAGCTTTGGATGCCAGGCATTCATCCCAGGTCAGTTTGAGGTTTTCCTCCCGAGCCAGCTGAAAAAGCCTGCGTGCTTTATCCTCAGGGCTTTCGACGGTCTTGCGGATCGGCGGCGGGGGCAGGGATGGCCTTTGCCTGGCTTCCGTCTGTTGGCTGTCGGCTCTTTCCGAGGGTTCCCGAGAGCTCACGGATCGCTGCCGGTCTTGAGCTCCGGCCTGCTCCACGGCACGTTCGAGCTGGACTTCCATGGATCGCCCCCCCCCCAGCACCACCTTCCGGACCATCAGTTCACGGTCCAGGATGTAAACCGTGGGAAGAACCAGATGGGAGTGGTAAAGATCGATGACTCCGGCATTGTCGATGAGGAGCGGGAACGAAATCGGGGTCTCCTGCATGAAGGCTTTTGCGCGTTCCACGGAAGAGGGCGTAACGGCAAACGCCCTGACATTGGTCTCCCGGCGAGATTCAAGCAGTGCGTTCACTCTCGAGAGACCCTTGCGGTTCGAGCTCGATTCCAGGTCGACGAAGAAAAGGATCACGAGGTTGTTTCCGCGAGCCTCCGACAGGGCGTGATGGCGACCTTGCAGGTCCTGGAGGGCGAATGAGGGGGCCACCTGATCGGGGGCCAGCTGGCCGTAGCTTTTGGAGACTACCACGGATCCGATTCCGACCAGCCCCATAAAGGCCATCCACACGATGAGCCCTCGCGGAAAGGTTCGAAAGGGTTTGAACGACTGCCGGGTTTTCATGGGCGATTCAAAACCACTCAGCTTCTCTGATTGGGGATCGGCTCCTTTTCACAGGGCGGGGCCGCTATGGTTTTCCAACGGAGCTTTTCTTATTCCCCATTTACCATTGGGAAGTCAATTGCGAAGCCGGGTCTTCAGTGAGCCCGATGTATTGGAGGGCCTTCCGTCCACTCGTCCCCGCTGCCGAAAAACCTTCAAATCCATGCAAATAGGCAGGGTCCTGTTTCTGTCGTTGACTTCCTCCGATCTGTCATGGCTTGATGTAGAAATGCCGGTGGACGGCCGCTTCCGGTGTATGTTCGGAGGGATCTCCACGTCCCTTGATCCGAATTCTTCCGGGGATTCCTCCTCAGCCGGGCCGAGCCTTTTGAAGATCTGCACGTCAACAGAACCAAGCGAGGGAAAGGGTGACCGTGAAGACACTCAAAGAGACGCTTTCACTCCTGTCGTACCAGGATGCCGTGAAGATGCTGGGCCCCAAAGGACCTCAGCTGCTGCGAAAAGGGGGTCAGTACGACATCGACATCGACCTGGATGTCCGGTTGACGGACAGCCTCTATTGCACCACCTGGGGCGATTCCTTCGTTCAGATTGAGCACGCCCGGGATGCGGAATCGGAGCTGTTCTGTCGATGCAGCACCTGCAGGGAAGTGTGTGAGCACATCGGAGCCGCCCTGTCCCTGGCCCTCGAAGAGAAGCTGTTGCTGGGGCTTTCAGCGCCGCCCGTCGAGGAGGCGCCGAAGGAGGATCTCAGCAGCCAGGACATTATCGGCCAGGCCCTGGCGGACCGCGAGGAGAGAGCCAGGACGGAGCGGATGGAGATCAAATCCATGTCTCCCGATGAGATCTGGACGGACTACGCGGTCACGAGCCTGGTGTCCGGAAAGACATACCATGTCGTGCTGCGCGGGTGGGAGAGGGGGGATTCCTACTGCTCGTGCCCGGACTTCCGCAAAAACACCCTGGGAACCTGCAAGCACGTCCTGAAAACCCTCGATTGGGCCAGGAGACATTTCAACAAGGCCGCGCGGGACATACCCTACGAGGTGCGAAACCTTTACGTGCATCTCGCCTACCATGCAGAGGTCGAGCTGAAGCTGGCAGTCCCTCAGAGCCTGCCGAAGCCAGTCCTGGACATCCTGAAGCCCGTGGCCGAATCCCCCATCACCGATCCCGCGGACCTCATGCAGCGCATCACCAAAGTGGAGCGCCTTGGGCATGATGTGTTCATTTATCCCGACGCCGAAGAGTACATCAACAGGATGTTTTTCCTCCTCAATATCCAGAAGAAGATTTCTGAGATCCGGAAGGATCCCGTCAACCATCCCCTGAGGAAGACCCTCCTGAAGGTGGAACTGCTGCCGTACCAGCTGGATGGCCTGGCCTTTGCCGCCGAGCGGGGCCGAGCGATCCTGGCAGACGACATGGGGCTCGGGAAGACCATCCAGGGAATCGGTGCGGCTGAGATCCTCGCCCGGGAGGCGGGCATATCGAGGGTCCTGGTCGTCTGCCCGGCCTCCCTCAAATCCCAATGGCGCATCGAAATCGAGAGATTCACGGATCGGCCGTGCCAGCTCATCATCGGTGGCGCCGAAGCTCGATCGACTCAGTATTCAGATCCTGACGCCTTCTTCACGGTCTGCAACTACGAACAGGTGCTCCGTGACATCGACGCCATCGAAGCCGCCTCCTGGGATCTGATCATTCTGGACGAGGGACAGCGCATCAAGAACTGGGAATCCAAGACCAGCCGGACCATCAAGGGACTCAAGTCGCCCTTCGCCCTGGTTCTCTCGGGCACCCCTCTCGAGAACCGGTTGGACGAGCTCTATTCCGTGGTCGAGTTCATCGACGACCGCCGCCTGGGGCCGGCCTTCCGTTTCTTCGACACCTACCGGGTTACGGATGAGAGAGGGAAGGTTCTCGGCTACAAGAACCTGGACGATCTTCGGGCCCGTCTCAAACCCATTCTGCTGCGCCGCACGCGCGGGCAGGTCATGTCGGAGCTGCCGCCGCGCACCACGGAGATCCGTCGGATTCCACCCACCGAAGAGCAGATGGTGCTCCACAATGCACAGAAGAAGACCATCCAGAGTATCCTCAAGAAGCGCTTCCTGACGGAAATGGATCTGCTTCGCCTGCAAAAGGCCCTGCTCATCTGCCGGATGGCCGCCGACAGCACCTTTCTGGTCGAAAAGACGGAGCCGAGCTATTCGAGCAAGCTGGCCGAGCTGGACATTCTGCTGGATCAGCTCACCTCCGAAGAGGACCGGAAGATCATCCTGTTCTCGGAATGGACCACCATGCTCAATCTCATTGAACCGCTCCTGCACAAGCGAGGGCTCGATTTCGTGCGGCTCGACGGGTCGGTCCCGCAGAAGAAGCGGCAGCAGCTCATGCACCGTTTTCAGAATGAACCGGAATGCAAGCTCTTCATCACCACCAACGCCGGCTCCACAGGTCTGAACCTGCAGGCGGCCAATACCGTCATCAATGTGGACCTCCCCTGGAATCCGGCCATCCTGGAGCAGCGCATCGCCCGGGCTCACCGCATGGGGCAGAAGCGGCCCGTCCAGGTGTACCTCCTGGTGACCGAATACACCCTCGAGGAGAGCCTTCTCGGGACCCTCGCGGCCAAGCAGGAGCTCGCCCTGGCTGCCCTGGACCCGGATTCCGACGTGACGCAGGTGGACCTGACCAGCGGGATCGAAGAGCTCAAGCGGCGCCTGGAGCGGCTGCTGGGAGCCGGCCCCGACGCAGCCATCGACGAGAGCAGGAAAGCCCGGGTCGAACGGGAAGCGGCGGCGGCTGCCGCCCGCAGGGACCGCGTCGCCATGGCGGGCGGGCAGCTGCTCAGCGCGGCTTTCACCTTCATGGGGGAGATGTTCGCTCAGAAGGCGGAGAGTCCCGAGGCATCGGAACTGGCGCAGACGCTCAAAGGGAAGCTCGCCCAATGCCTGGAGCAGGGGCCCGATGGAGCACTCAAGATGACGGTCACCCTGCCTGATGAATCGGCCCTGGACAACCTCGCCAGGTCGCTGGCTCAGATCATCCAGGGGGCGTGAGAAGGAAAATCACCGCAAAGGCACAAAGGACGGAAGAGACTTGGTACGCGTCCACACAATTGAGGGCTCGAATTCGCAAACGTCATCCCGGCAGTC
>JBFYYO010000272.1:0-4726 GCA_041310025.1 Syntrophobacterales bacterium | reverse complement strand
AAGTCGAAGGACTGCTGCAAAGAGGCTACGGTCCTGAGCTGAAGCCCATGCAATCCCTCGGTTACAGGCAATTGGCCCAGCATCTCCTGGAGGGGCTTCCACTGGATGCAGCCATCGACCAGATACAGCGGGACACGCGGCGTTATGCCAAGCGGCAGATGACCTGGTTCCGAGGGGATCCCGAGTTTCACTGGACGGACGCCGAAGACCCCGAGGCCGCCATGGCCTGGATCGAAGATCAGCTCGAGGCGAAGGTCTCCGGCGGCTGACCGTCCACGCGATTCTCTTCATGAGCACGATGGGCGGGGAGGCCCTTCGGTCCGGCTCAGGACAGCCGGTTGCGGTAATCCTCATAGCCGAATTGCCGCACCACGCGGATTGCGCCGCCTCGTTGGCGAATGGCGATGGAGGGAAGTCGGACGCCGTTGAAGGTGTTGTTCTTCACCATGGTGTAGTGGGCCATGTCGAGGAAAACGACGGGATCGCCCACGGCCAGAGGCTCCGGGAACGAGTAGTCGCCGATGACGTCCCCCGCAAGGCAGGTCAGCCCTCCCAGCCGATAGGTATGCGGGTGCGCCCCGGGCTCCCCCGCCCCGACCACCGCGGGACGGTAGGGCATCTCCAGGACGTCGGGCATGTGGGCGGCGGCCGACGTGTCCAGAATGGCGATGTCCATTTCGTTGTGCAGGATATCCACAACGCGGGAGACCAGAACGCCGGTATTGAGAGCCACGGCCTCGCCCGGCTCCAGGTAGACCTCCAGCCCGTGTCGCTCCCTGAACCCCGTGATGGTGCCGCACAGCAGGTCGATGTCGTAATCCGGCCGGGTGATGTGGTGCCCGCCCCCGAAATTCACCCACTCCAGGCGGGGAAGGAATTCCCCGAATTTGGCTTCAAAGGCGGCCAGGGTTCTCACCAGGGAGTCGGCGTTGAGCTCGCACAGGTTGTGAAAATGAAGCCCCGACAATCCCTCCAGGTCACCCTCGCGGAAATGCCGTCGCGTCACCCCCAGTCGCGAGCCGGGACCGCAGGGGTCGTACAGGGAGATCCTCACCTCCGAGTGCTCCGGATTGACGCGCATGCCGCAGCGCACGGCCCTGCCGTGTCGTGCAACGACGGGTTTGAATCGGTCCCACTGGGAGAATGAATTGAAGACGACGTGATGGACATACCCGAGCAGCTCGCCGAATTCGGAATCCCGGTAGCCCGGTGAGAAAACGTGGACCTCACCTCCGAACTCCTCGGCTCCAAGTCTGGCCTCATCCAGGGAGCTTGCGGCAATCCCGTGCAGATGGCGCCGGATCTGAGGGAACAGGCTGAACATGGCGAAGCCCTTGAGCGCCATGATGATTTTGCACCCCGTGCGGTCCTGGACGGAGCCCAGAACCGACAGGTTGCGCTCGAGCGCCGCCTCGTCCACCACGTAAGCGGGAGTAGGGATGACCGCCCAATCCACATCCAGGGCCCAGCCACTGGGATCCTGCCCTTTCATGTTATGAACCGCTCGGTCCAGGGAAGACCGTACTTACCCAGTGCATCCATGAACGGATCCGGATCCAGCTCCTCCACGTTGAAGACTCCCTGCCCCTTCCATTTTCCCGTGAGCATCATCATGGCCCCGATCATGGCCGGCACCCCCGTCGTGTAAGAGACCGCCTGGGCCTTGACTTCGCGGAAGCACTCGGCGTGGTCGCAAACGTTGTAAATGTAGTAGCGACGGGGCTTGCCATCCTTGACTCCCTCGATCATGCACCCGATGTTGGTCTTTCCCCTGTAGTTCTCTCCCAGTGTGGACGGCTCCGGCAGGAGCGCCTTCAGAAACTGCAGGGGAACGATCTCGCAGCCCCGGAAGGGAACCGGGTCGATGCGGGTCATGCCGACGTTCTCGAGCACGCGCAGGTGGGTGAGGTACTCCTGGGAGAAGGTCATCCAGAACCGCATGCAACGGACATGCGGGATGTTCCTGGCCAGGGACTCCAACTCCTCGTGGTACATGAGATACATCTCGCGCGGGCCGATTTCGGGGAAGTCAAAGGTCTTGTGCACGGACAGTGGCTCCGTCTCAATCCACTGCCCGTCCTCGAAGTACTTCCCGTTGGCCGTCACCTCCCGGATGTTGATCTCGGGGTTGAAGTTGGTGGCGAAGGGGTGGCCGTGGTCCCCGGCGTTGCAGTCCATGATGTCGATGGTGTGGATCTCGTCGAAGTGGTGCTTCAGGGCGTGGGCGCAGAAGATGTTGGTCACTCCCGGGTCGAACCCGCATCCCAGGAGGGCCATGATCCCGCGCTCGCGAAAGCGGTCCTGGTAGTCCCACTGCCACTGGTAGCAGAATTTGGCTTCGTCCCGCGGCTCGTAGTTGGCGGTGTCCAGGTAGTCCACACCCGTTTCGAGACAGGCGTCCATGATGGTGAGGTCCTGGTAGGGGAGAGCCACGTTGATCACGAGATCGGGAGAAACCCGGCGGATGAGCTGGACCAGCTCGGGAACATGGTCGGCATCCACCTGAGCGATTTCGATGGGCCTCGAGAGCTGATCCCGAATCCGCTCGCATTTCTCGACGGTGCGGCTGGCCAGCACGATTTGAGAGAACACCTCGGGGACCTGTGCACACTTGTGCGTCACCACCCCACCCACACCGCCGGCGCCGATGATCAATACCCTGCTCATTCACGCTCCTTCCTCAATTGAGTGATTCGGACTTGGAATCCCGCTTCCGGGGGCAGGAACCGCCACGTCCAGGATCGACCCATGCCTGCCGCACCGCGGCACATGCCACGCTATTGTAAAAACCTCAACAAGAAAAATCCATCCCTCCCGACAACCGCACGGCTGGATAGAGGTCTTCACCGCTCGACCGTGTCCTCCGCCTCCCCATGGGGCGGAGGGTCAACAAGAGCGGCGGGAGGCGCATGGGATCTTTGCCTTGACAAGGCTCTTTCATTGTTCTAAGCGTCATCTGCAATCGAAAATTTGCAGCCTCATCAGGTACTGCTGTTTAAAAGGGAATCCCGTGAAATCCGGGAACGGTCCCGCCGCTGTGAACGGGGACGAAATCCGAGCAGGCCACTGTTTTGCGGAAGCGAGATGGGAAGGCGCGGAGAGTAGACTGATCCGTGAGTCAGAAGACCTGCCTGATGGAGAGAGGTGAACCGGCACGCGGAGATGCCGGGCGAACCGCGTGAGGACCAAGCGAACCAGGGTGCAATCCTTAGAGCCGAAGCTCTAAGGATTTTTTTTTGCCCCATCGCCTGGAGGGTTTTCGTTGACCGGCGATTCGGGGACGGAGCCGGTGCCGGTGGGCCGGCCGGGAAGAGGTGATTCCAGCATGACTTGTCCGCAAACCATCCGAAGGATTGTGTTCGCCCTGTTGCTTGCTCTTGCCGTGCCGGAGGTGGGCATCGCCGCCGCTTATCCTCTCGAATTCACGGACTCGAGCGGGTCGTCCGTTAGAGCGGAACCGCGGGCTGGGCAGCTCATTCCACCAAGAAAGGGGAAAGCCGTGAAAGAGATGTCTTCCTGGGAGAACAAGACGCTTGCTCAGTGCAAGCAATGCGGCAGGACATTCATGCGCTATGTCTACGAGAAGCTCGTTCGATGCGAGGCGTGCAGGAAAGCCAACCGTTTGGCTGCTCTCCCGCCTTTGGAGCAGGGTGCCCGTCCTGACCACGTTACGAACCCCCGGCCCCTGACCTGAGGAGGAGATTCGCGATGAGACGCGCCGTATTCCGCACATGTATGGACCATTTCCTCAAGGACTCGCCTGCCCCACCCTTTGAAGGAAGGGCCATCGAGGCGTTCAGGGAGCACTGCGTCGAGGAGATGAGGGCCGCAGGTTTCGATTTGAATCGCGAGATCTATTGCCGGTACGACTCGGAGAGCGGCAATGTCACCCTCTGGCAGGAGCCGCCGGTATCCATCGACCCCCTTTTGGCCAACCCGAATTGAAAAGGCATCGACCCGCCCAGGAGGAGGCCGCTGGGTCAGAGGACCAGCGAGACGTCCCGAAAGATTCCGGCCTTTCTGAGCAGGCCGGGCAACCAGGCACCCCACACGGCCATGACCAGGACGGCCACATTGATCCTCCAGTCGAACCCGCAGAGCTGCCCGACAGGCTCGAGGGCTCTCCCCATGCGCCCGGCGACGGTGCTCCGGATAGCGGGCTCGCTGCGCTCGAGGGGTGAAAATCAACTGAATCCGGCATACAGAGCGTCCTCTGTACCCTTTCATGGAAGATCAGGCTTAATCCTGTTGCCCATGGGGCGGTGCGACGGGGAGAGTCGATATTCGTCTCACGATTCTCCCGCTCAGGCGTGGGGAAGGAAGACCGGGAGTTGAGTTGGCAGTAAAAAAAGTAAGGAGGGACTGAGTTGTTTGTCAGTATAAAACAGCCCGCCGAAACCTTTATTGACGAGCTTTTAAAAGGTTTCGATCACGGAATGTCCGCAGGAACTGCCGAAGGGGCATCCGCGCGATACTTGACGCACGGCGTCCAGGAGCCGAGCGGTCGTTCGCAGCCCACGCATGTATTGAGCCCCTGCCTTTGCTTGCAGTAGCTGTTGACCACATACTCAAAAATCCGGGCATTGCGGATGGCGAAGGCGATTTCGTCGGCGATGAAATGGAGCAGGAGGTGATCGTCATCGTTGAAGGGAAGTCCGCCCCCCTTGTTGATGACCTCCAGGACGCCCACGGGCTCGCTGCCGGCTACCAGCGGGATAGCGATCAT
>JBFYYO010000271.1:0-4728 GCA_041310025.1 Syntrophobacterales bacterium | reverse complement strand
ACGCAATTAAGGGCTCGAATTCGCAAACGTCATCCCGGCAATCTCCCGGCTTAGAGCCTGCCGGGACAAGCTTTAGCCGGGATCCAGGTTTTCTTTGATGAGTCTGGATTCCGGCTTGAAAACCGCCGGAATGACGTGCTGCGGAGTCCCACAGTCGCTATTGGATACTCTAATATGCGCGCGTGTACTAAGGCTTGAGGTTCCTGAGAACTTTCAGGAAGCGCCAGATAGCCGTCAGGTTGGTGCCCACGGCCAGCACAATGAGGACCACGACCAGCACGATGTCTTTGACCCAGTGGTCGGAGGGGGGGCCGATCAAGCGATTCACTAAGGGATTGAAGATCCCGGCCAGCGCGATCAAAATGATTCTCTCACCCCTTTGAAACACGCCTCCCATGCAGCGCTCACCGAGCCCCTCAGCGCGGGCGCGCGTGTAGCTCACCATCAGCGATCCGAACAGAATCAGCAGAAAGGTCAGGTGAAAAGCCGGCGACGTGCTTCCCTGGCGGTAGAAGTAGCACCACACCCCGATGTAGATGATGAGCTCGGTGTAGCGATCCAGCACTGAATCCAGGAACGCACCAAACTTGCGGCTCTGGCCCGTGGAGCGCGCCAGGCTGCCGTCCAGGGTATCGAGAAGGCCCGTCACCAGGGTCAGCAATCCTCCGACCAACGGGAAGAAGGCAAAGGCAATCCCGGCGAAAAAGCTGATCAGAAGACCCAGGATGGAAAGGTGATCCGGTTTGATTCCGGTAACGACGAGCATGGGCACCAAATGACGCTCGAGCATGCGATAGTAGCCGAACTCCAGGGGAGATCCTTTGAGCATAACCAACCTCTTGCCTGATCAGAAGTCTTTCGGCTTCTCAGCGAAAACGACGGGAAACCCTCTCCCGGGGCCAGCAGGACTGGACGAAAGTCCTTGACCGGTTCTGGTGGGCACGATGGACCTGCCCCCACCCCATTGATCCGCGACCCGCGATGGTTGTATAGGGTGACCACTTTTTTCCGTGCCCACCGAGAATGAGTACCAGCTCCCACCCGCCTGTGCGCGTTCACGGATAAGCAGTGCAGAAGCAATCACCGGCCACTCCCCCCCGCCATTCCCAAGACAGCTGCTGCCAGCATGGGAAGATCGAAGAGCCTTACATCCACCTCACCGCCGGCTGACAGTTCTAGCATATGCGGCTCCAGAATCATATAACCAAAGCGGTTTCGAACCTGTTCGAAGGTGCTGACACCCCTTCTCCCCAACGGTGAAAACGTTGCCGTCATTCCCTGCAGTATGAGCTCTCCGGGCAGAACACGGCAGGAACCGTCCCGATTGGTGACCCGTTCCCTCAGCATGGCCCGGATCGTCAGGGGCCAGTGGCAGGAGAAGCCCTGAAAGCGCCACAAGAGTGGTTTGATGAGCTCCTCGAAGATGACCCGCCCCCCCCACGGATTCCCCGGCAGCGCCAGGAAAGGGCAGCCCCCTCTGAGGCCCCCCAGGGTGCCCCTCCCGGGGGAGATGAGAATCCTTTCGAAGACCTTCCGAACCCCCAGCCGCCTCCAGACCTCCTGGACGAAATCCCTGTCCCCCCTTCCCGTTCCACCGGTTGTGACGAACAGGTCCGCTTCCGCGCGATTCAGGCACCCGACGATCTGCGCAGGATCGTCTCCGGACACGCCGAGGTGGATGGGAGCCCCACCATGAATCTGCGTCAGCCAGGCCAGCAGATGCCTGTTATTGCTGAAGCTGATTCCCTGTGTCGGGGGTGAGCCCGGTTCACGAACCTCGTCGCCTGTGGACAGGAGGGCCACACGCGGCCGGATCGTCACAGGCACCCTCTCGATTCCGAAGGCAGCCACCAAGGCCAGCCGCGTGGGTGTCAGGACCTCCCCGTCCGCTGCGAGCACCTCCCCACGGAGAGCATCGCTGCCTTCCTCGACCAGTCCACTTGCAGGTTTCACGGGACGATTCACGATCAAGTGATCGCCTTCAATTCTGGCCTGTTCCTGAGCCAGCACCGCATCGGCGCCGGCGGGCAGAACCGCGCCGGTCATCACTCGGGTGCATGTGCCAGCTTCCAGCTGGGTCGTCGGAACGTGGCCGGCACTGACCGTTTTGGGATTCAGTCGGACCCGGACCGGCTGCACATCGGATGCTCCCTCCGTTTCTGCGCTCCTGAGCGCATAGCCGTCCAGGCGCGAGCGCGGCTCGGCCGGAAGATTGGCGGGGGCCGTAATGTCCGAAGCCGCCACACGCCCCAGGGCATCTCCGATCCGGATCATTTCCGAGCCGGCCCTGGAGACAGCCCCCATCATGAGTCGGCGCGCCTCTTCCAGCGTGATCACAGTGTGCTCCAGTCTTCGGGGGTGTTCACATTGCGGAAACTGAGCCCTTGCGGATCCACCGAACGCCACTGATCCTCTTCAAACAGATTGAGCCGGATCTTTCGGTAGAAGCTGATGACACTCCGTCGGGGGCCCTCCAGGACATCCGCGATGGCCGGAATACAGCGTCGGTGATAAAGGGCGAACAAGGGTTCGTATTTTTCGCCCAGCCGAGGCACCACGGCATCCCCACCGCCTCGGGACAGGGCCAGCATGCGCTCCAGCATTTCCGGCACGAAAATCGGCATATCGGTGGCCCGAACCGCCACCCAGTCGTTGGGACTGAAGAGCAGGGCCGTGTAGATGCCGCCCAGCGGCCCCTGAAAGGGAAGCACATCCCGAAGCAGGGTGGCATGGACCGACAGGTAGGGTTTCAGATCATTGGCGACCAGAAAGACGGGGGAGCAGTGACCTCCCAGGGCCCTCACGGCACGATCCACCAGGCGCTCGCCCTCAAAGAATTCGAGCGCTTTGTTCCGGCCGTACCGCACGCTCCTGCCCCCTGCGAGGACCGCACCCGCAAGCACTCACTTTTCCTTCAAACGGATCTGGATGTCGAGCTTGCCCGGATCGTCCCAGCCCCGCAGGCTCGAGAGCATGCCGATTATGCCGCCCACCAGGAAGTCCCGAACGAAATCCTTCATGGGAAGCTTTTTGCCGTCCAGGAGCACGGTGACCTGGTGAGCCTTTCGATCCTTGAGGTACCGAGCCTCGATGAAATCGGCCAGAGGCTCCACCTGGTCGAACCGGAAGACGGGGACATCCACCTCCACGGCGTCATCGGTCACGAGGGCGATGCGGTTGTCCTCCGAGCGACAGATGGGCTGGGGCTCGATGGCTTTTCTGAAGACCTCGATCTTGGGGAAATGCGACCGCTTGAAGCCTTCCGTGATGAGGATATCCTCGTTCCAGAAGAAGCGACCGACCAGCTCATCCAGTCCCATTTCCGCATCGACCTGCCTGATGCTGGCCACCTGCGACGGCGACGAAATGGCGACGGTCCCGGCACCGGCCTTCCGATGGCGCCAGGTGTCCTTCCCTTCTCGATCCATCTCGAAGCCGTGGACATCGTGCTTGACGGTTCCGATGCGATAGCCTCGCCGGCTGAGGGCCGGGATGAGCTTTTCCAGATGCGTGGTCTTCCCTGAATTGGAGGCCCCAACGATGCAAAGAATGGGCAGCATGAATGTCATCCTTTCCCGGTCCGAGACAGCCGGATCCGGTCAATAACTCAAATAAACGGACTTGAGCTCAGTGAACTCCTCGAGCCCGAAGCCCGACTTCTCGCGTCCCAGCCCGCTCTCCTTCATTCCCCCGAAAGGCACCTCGGCATAGGCTTGATGAATCCTGTTCACCCAGATGCTTCCCACCTCCAGCCTGCCGACCAGATCCAGGGCAAGAGCGAGATCCCTGGTGAAGATGTACCCCGCAAGCCCGAATGGCGACGCGTTGGCATCCGCAATAGCCTCGCCCGGCTCGCGGAACGGCATCACGACGACCACGGGCCCGAAGACCTCCTCGAGGCGAATTCCGATCACGCGGTGCGGATCGGCCAGGACTGTCGGGGGGTAGTAAAACCCTGAGGTGCTCGATCGAGCGCCATCCCCTCCCGTGCACAGTTGCGCCCCCTCCCGGAGCGCCTGCTGCACCTGGCTCTCCACCCTCGCCAGGATCTCCCCATTGTTGAGCGGACCCAGGTCGGTTTCGGCAGCCTGGGCGTGGCCCACGATCAAGGCTTCCGACTCTCGAGTGAACACCTTGAGAAATTCCTCGTAAATGTCCTGCGCCACGTAGATGCGACTGATACGGTAACAGTACTGGCCACTGTTTTTGTAGCACTGGGCGATCAGCTGAGGCATGAGGTCCTGCCAGGGGGCATCGGCGCAGACGATGGCGGGGCAGTTGCCGCCCAGCTCCAGAACCACGCGCTTCACCCTCTCCGCACACGCCCTCTGGATCTCTTTTCCCACCACGGTGCTCCCGGTGAAGGTGACCATCCGGGGAATGGGATGATTCACCGCGTAACGCCCCGTTGAGGGGCCGTCTCCCACCAGGACGTTGAACACCCCGGCTGGAAGTCCGGCCTCGACTGCCAGCCGGGCCACCTCGAGGGTGCTTGCGGGAGTGTGCTCATCCGGTTTCGCCACCACCGTGCATCCAACGGCCAGCGCGGGAGCCACCTTGGCTGTCAGGGTGGACAGGGGGTAGTTGAAGGGCGTGATGGCCACGACCACCCCGACGGGCTCCCGCAGGATCATCACCTGCTCTCGAGCCACACCCAGAAGCGGGATCCGGCCGCTCAACCGCGAGGCCTCTTCAGCGAAAAAATCAAAAAGGGAGGCAGCGCTCAGC
>JBFYYO010000270.1:0-4752 GCA_041310025.1 Syntrophobacterales bacterium | reverse complement strand
CCAACGCGGCCAAAAGCCAGTTCCTGGCCGCCATGAGCCATGAGATCCGAACCCCGCTGAACGCCATCATCGGCTTTTCGGATATGCTGCTGGAAAGCGATTTGAACGAAGAACAGAAAGACTATGCGGGCATTGTGAAGAGAAGCAGCGAATCCCTCCTCGCCCTGATCAACGACATCCTGGATCTGTCCAAGGTCGAAGCAGGACGAATGACGCTTGATCAGTCCGATTTCAACCCCGCGTCCATAGCCCATGAGGTTTGCGAACTCCTGCGCCCCGGCGCACAGTGCAAGTCCGTGAAGGTCTTCTGTCA
Organism: Syntrophobacterales bacterium; assembly: GCA_041310025.1. GTDB lineage: Bacteria > Desulfobacterota > Syntrophobacteria > Syntrophobacterales > Syntrophobacteraceae > JALOOX01. The sequence continues at coordinate 4,439 of JBFYYO010000270.1, read as the reverse complement.
CGCCGAGCCGGCAGTCCCTCGTGCCGTTAAGGGCGATCCGAAACGATTCAGACAGATTCTGGTCAATCTCATGGGAAATGCCGTCAAGTTTACCGAAGCCGGAGAGATCGAACTGCAGCTGGATGCCGCAGAAACAACCGGTAGCAGGGTGAGGCTGCTCGCGGCCATACGCGATACGGGGATCGGGATTGCAGAAGATAAACGGGAGATCATCTTCGAGCCGTTCCGCCAAATCGACGGGTCCGCCGCAAAGAAATATGAAGGCACAGGCCTGGGGCTGTCCGTCTCGAAAAAGCTCGTTGAGCTCATGGGGGGGGAAATCTGGGTTGAAAGCGAATTGGGAAAAGGCAGCGTGTTTCGATTCACGGCAACCATGGATCGAAGTGATCAAGCCCATGATTCCGAGAAGACCGTCATGGACGGCCCGGATCAGGAGGCCTTGCCGGCCATTGCCCCGTCTGTTTTGAAAACGGACGGCCTGCGGGTTCTTTTGGCCGAAGACAATCCGGTGAATCAGAAGCTGGCCTGCCTGATGCTGAACAAGGCCGGGGTCGATGTGGACGTGGCCGACTCGGGAAGGGAGGCCCTCGAGAAATATACCGGGGATCCACGGCGATACAGCGTGATCCTCATGGATGTGCAGATGCCGGGCATGGACGGGCTTCAAGCCACCCGGGCGATCAGAGGCTGGGAGGAGCAACAGCAGCTCCCGGGCCGAAACCATGTTCCCATCATTGCCATGACGGCGCAGGCCGTGGAAGGGGACCGTGAAAGATGCCTGGACGCGGGTATGGACGACTACCTCAGCAAGCCCATCAGGAAAGAGACGTTCCTGAAAAAAGTCTACGGATGGTCGTCCGAGAAGATCGTTTCCCCTCCGATCTCGGCGGAAGCGCTTTTTTGAAACTGGTCAGGGAAAGGAATGCCTATGGACTTATCCAACATGGCGGAAAAACTGGGTCTGGATGTGAAGGAGTGCGAAGAGATTCTAAACCTCTTCATTGACACCACGGTGTCGGATCTGGACACTCTCGGTCGAGGGATCCAAGACGAAGATGCGTCGCTGGTTGTCCAGTCGTCTCACTCCATCAAAGGGGCCTCGGCGAATCTCGGGTTTCAGGAGATCTCGTCGGCAGCCAGAGGAATAGAAATGAAAGCGCGCCAGGGCATTCTGGCCGGGGCGAGGGAGGCAGCCGATGTCATCCGGCATCAACTGGAGTCCCTCAAGAAAGTGCGGAATCCCTGAGACGCCCATGACCTGGGCCAAAGGCGTGCCGTTTCAAAAAGTTGAGATGTGACGGGGGAAGAGAGAAAACGAGAGGATCCACAGGTCCGCAACAGAAGGAGAGCAAAGACAATGGCGCAGAGACCTACGAGGGCAATCGCGACATCAGGGGCTCCCGTCCTTGTTGCCGAAGATCATCCTGCCACCCAGAAACTTCTTGAGAAAATCCTGAGGAACGCTGGATTTGAAGTCACGCTCGCAGGGAATGGGGAGGAAGCCCTGGACTTGTTCAGGCGGGAATTCACCCCCATTGTTCTTATGGATTGGATCATGCCCGAGATGAACGGGCTGGAGCTTTGCAGAGCGCTCAGGCAGAGCGCGACGACGGGGTATGTCTACATCATTTTTCTGACGGCCAGGGACTCCAAGGCGGATGTGGTGAAAGCGCTCGAAGCGGGGGCGGACGACTACATCACGAAGCCTTTTCATCGGGAGGAGCTCTTGGCTCGGATCAAGACAGGGATCCGTATTCTGGATCTGGAGAGATCCCTGAGGAAGGCCAACGAAGAAATCAAGTTGCTGTCCTTTACGGATGCCCTGACGGGCATTTACAACAGAGGGTATCTCAATGAGCGTCTCCCTCATGAAGTCAAACGATCGGTGCGGTACGAACACCCTCTCCAGATCATCATGTGCGACATCGATCACTTCAAGAGCGTGAATGACCTCTATGGTCACCAGACAGGGGATGAGGTGCTCCGGGGGTTTGCCGCGCTTCTGAAAGGCTCCATTCGGCAGAACCTGGACTGGGTGGCGCGTTACGGCGGGGAGGAGTTCGTTATCGTCCTTCCTGAGACGGACGCGAACGGCGCCTACGCCGTGGCTGAAAGAATGCGACAGGCGGTGGCACAAAAACGATTTCGGATCCAGGGAAAGGGGATCCGCGTCACTGCGAGCTGGGGAATCTCCGGATTGGATCCCGATCGTTTCCAGGAAAGCCTCAGCTCCGACGCCTTGCTGAATGAAGCGGACCAGTGTCTTCTGAGCGCCAAGCGGACCGGTCGAAACGCGGTCTGGGTGAGCAGAATCGGAAAAGGAGGAACGACCATGCGGAGGAAACGAAGCCATGGGTAAAAAGGTCCTGGTGGTGGACAACCACCCCGTGATCCTGAAGTTCATGAGCGGCCTGCTGGAAAAGCGAGGGGATGAGATCGTCACGGCGGCGGACGGCCTCTCAGCTCTTCACGCCCTGAAGACCTTCAGCCCGGAGGTCGCCTTTGTGGATCTGGTCATGCCCAACATCAATGGGGAGAAGCTTTGCCGGATCATAAGGCGCACGCCCGGGGCGGCCGACGCCTATATCGTCGTCCTGTCGGCCATTGCCGCCGAAGGGCATTTGGACCATGCGGCTTTCGGGGCCGACGCCTGCATCGCGAAGGGGCCGTTTCAAGACATGGCCGAGCATGTTCTCGAGGTCATGAAGCGCTACGAGCAAACCGGGCGGCCGCCTCCGGACCCTGAAGTTATAGGGGTCAGGGGCCTTCAAGGGAGAGTCATCATCGAGGAACTCCTGTCCGTGAAAAGACACTTTGAAGTGGTCCTGGAGCACCTGGCTGAGGGGATCCTGGAGCTCACACCCGATGAGAAAATCGTCTTTGCCAACCCCTCCGCCGTCCGCGCGCTCGGGGCCACGGAAGAGGAACTCCTGGGCACTTCCCTGACCGATCACTTTCATCAACCCTATGTGCAAAAACTCAAGGACCTGCTTCGGAACGGCCGGCGCTTCCAGGAACCTGTGATCACCGACTCGCCCCTTGTGCTCAATGAAAAACTTCTCATTCCCGATGTCATCCGTCTCCGCGAAGAAAAAGGAGAGTCCTCCATCGTCATTCTCAAAGATGTGACACGGCAAAAACAAATGGAGGCCAAGCTTTTCGAAGCTCAAAAAATGGAGGCCATCGGCACCCTCGCCGGCGGCATTGCCCATCAGTTCAACAATGCGCTGGCCATTATCGTGGGCAATATGGAGTTCATGAAAATGGGCTTTTCTGAAAAGGGTGAGACGGCGCGGTATCTGGAGCCCATGAGGGAGGCGGTTCAGCGCATGGCGCAGCTGAACGATCATCTGCTGGCCTATGCCAGGGGAGGAAAATACCAACCCAAAACCCTGTCCCTGACCCGATTCCTCATGGACACCCTCCCCCTTCTCAAACCCTCCCTGAAGCCCTCCATTCTTCTCGAAACCGAGTTCAAGGCTGAACAGACTCCTGTGGAAGTGGATACGAGCCAGATGCAAATGGTCCTGTCCGCGGTTCTGGCGAATGCCTCTGAAGCCATTGAGGGGCAGGGAAAGATCCGAATCGAGTGCACGGATGTTCAAATCGCAGCGGACGCAACCCCGGGAGCTTTCCCCCTCAGCCCGGGCTCGTACGTGTGCCTGACCGTGCAGGACAACGGTCGAGGCATGGGCGAGGAAACGCGGAAGCGGATTTTCGAGCCTTTCTTCACCACCAAGTTTCAGGGCAGAGGCATGGGAATGCCGGCGGTCTACGGCGTCGTGAGAAATCACGGGGGATGGATATCCGTGGACTCTGTGCCGGGAGAGGGAACGATCGTGCGGATCTATCTGCCGGCGGCCAAAGGTCCGGAGCCCCTGCAGAAGAGGACTGGGACGGAGAAAACCGAGCATGCCGGAGTGATCCTCCTCATAGAGGACGAGCCCATGGTGATGCAGGTGAACCGGGTGCTTTTGGAGAGCTTGGGGTACCGGGTCCTGACAGCGGAGACCGGGAATCAAGCCCTCCACACGGCTAGGTCCGAAAAGGCCTCCATTGATTTGACGATTCTGGACGTCGTCCTCCCCGACATGGAGGCGCGGGAGCTGTATTTGCTTCTCATGGAGGCCCGTCCGCATCTGAAGGTCCTGGTCTGCAGCGGTTACTCCATCCATGGACCTGTCCAGGAGATCCTGGACCTGGGGGCCCAGGGCTTTATCCAAAAACCGTTTACCCTGAAACAGCTCTCCGCAGAGTTAGAGAGAGTGATGGAAGCGGGAGAGGAATAAGGCTTACTGAGGTCTTCCTCTCTTCATCACCTGAGCGACGCTCCTGGTGCGGCCCATGAGCGCCACGAGTTCTTCGATCATGTCCTTCATCCTCTGCGCCTGAGCGCTCATCTCCTCGGAGGCGGAGGCGGATTCCTCGGCATTGGCCGC
>JBFYYO010000269.1:0-7173 GCA_041310025.1 Syntrophobacterales bacterium | reverse complement strand
AATCCTGGGATGCCAACAAAGGGGAGTTCGGCATTCTCCCCCAGATCTGGGGTACCCTCTACAGCTCTTTTCTGGCCCTTCTCATCGGAGGCACCTTCGGGGTTACCGTGGCAATATTCCTCACCCAGGACTTCATGCCGGCACCTCTTCAGGCCGTTTTCAAGAATATCATCGAGCTCCTGGCTGCGATTCCCAGCGTCGTGTACGGCCTGTGGGGAATATTCGTCCTGATTCCGCTCATCCGGCCCTTCTGTGAATGGATACACACCCACCTCAGCTGGATCCCGTTTTTCAGCACCTCCCTGGCGGGTCCGGGAATGCTTCCGGCTGCCCTGGTTCTGGCCATCATGATCCTGCCCACCGTGGCGGCGGTCTCCCAGGATTCGCTCCTGGCCATCCCCTACAAGGTGAAGGAAGCGGCCTACGGCATGGGGACGACCCGCTGGGAGGCGATTCTGAAGGTCATGCTGCCCACGGCTTCCCACGGCATCTTCGGCGCCCTGGTCCTCGGGCTTGGGAGAGCTTTGGGAGAAACCATGGCCCTCGCCATGCTGGTCGGCAACTCGAATCAGATCACGCTTTCGCTTTTTTCACCAGCCAACACACTGGCGGCGCTCCTGGCACTGAATTTCCCTGAAGCGGGCAAGGTCGAGACTCAGGCTCTGATGTATGCCGCCATAGTGCTGCTGCTGATCACTCTTGTCGTCAATGTCATCGGGCAGGCCATCATCACGCTGACCAGCAAGCATCGGGGGGTTTAGCATGAACCAGTCGTCCGCCGCCAGGGTGGAGCGTGAAGAGGTCACCCTTACGGAACTGCAGAAGAACGTCTGGGAGCCCAGGTCCTTATTCAACGGCTTCCTCAATATCCTCACCTGGATCATGGCTGTCCTGGCATGTTTGCCGCTGTTCTCGGTTCTGGTCATGCTGATCATTCGCGGCAGCCGGAGACTGTCCTGGTCCATCTTCACCGAACTGCCGCCCACGGCTTTCGAGATGGGCGGAGGTTTTGGCAATGCCATTGTGGGAACCTTGGTCATGGTCGGCGTCGGCATGTTTCTGAGCGTGCCTTTCGGGATCCTTGCGGCCGTGTTCCTGGCCGAGCTCGGGCCCGACAGCAAGATTGCGGCCACGGCCCGTTTCTGCGCCAAAACCCTCACGGGGCTCCCTTCCATCCTCGCGGGAGTCTTTGCCTACGCGGCAGTGGTCTTGCTGACCGGCACCTATTCGGCTCCCGCCGGAGGCATAGCCCTGTCCCTGCTCATGGTGCCGACGGTGATCCTGACGGCGGAAGAGGCCATGAAGATGGTGCCCCGGATCATGAAGGACGCCGCCCACGGCATTGGCTGCACCCACACCCAGGTCATCACCAAAGTGATCATACCAACGGCGATGCCGGGAATCATCACGGGGGTGATCCTGGCCGTGGCCCGGGCTGCAGGAGAGACGGCCCCCCTCCTCTTCACGGCGCTTTTCAGCGAATACTGGCTTTTCCAGGGCGGGCACGTGGGCGTGATGCAGCCCACGGCTTCTCTGGCCGTCTTGATCTACAACTTTTCCGGTATGCCTTATGAGAATCAGATAGAACTGGCTTGGACGGCGTCGCTTTTCCTGGTCTTCATGGTTCTGGTTCTTAATCTGGTCAGCAGAGCTATCGGCCAGCGTGACACGGGTGTTGTGACCATGGTGATGGTCATCCGCAAGATGATCACCAGCAAGAAGGATCAAGGAGAAAGCAAATGACGACCACGCTTGAAGGAAGCAGCACCATGGAGACCGGGGGAACGGTCCCGACCGAAGCCGACTTTCCCCAGACGGCCATCCAATGCAGGATCCAAGAGCTTTTCTATGGGGATTTTCTGGCGGTACGGAACAGCGAAGTCAATATCAGGAAGCAACAAATCACCGCTTTCATCGGTCCTTCGGGCTGCGGAAAGAGCACGGTTCTCCGATGCATCAACCGCATGAACGACCTGATCAGGACTTTCCGCTTCAAAGGGGAGCTTCTGTTCCAGGGCATCAACATCTATGACTCCTCCATAGATCCAGTGGCGGTGCGCCGTCACATCGGGATGGTTTTCCAGCAGCCCAACCCCTTCTCCATGAGCATCTACGATAACGTCGCCTTTGGTCTGCGGCTGAATCGCTTCAAAGGAAAACTCGCGGAAAAGGTGGAGCACTCCCTGCAGAGGGCCGGTTTATGGAACGAGGTCAAGGACAAGCTCAAGAACAACGGCCTGTCGCTCTCCGGCGGCCAGCAGCAGCGGCTTTGCATCGCCAGGGCCATCGCCACCGAGCCTTCGGTCCTTCTGATGGATGAGCCCTGCTCGGCTCTCGACCCCATCGCCACGCGGATCATCGAAGAGCTCATGCTGGAGCTCAAGGAGAAATACACCATCGCCATCGTGACGCACAACATGCAGCAGGCAACCCGCGTGGCGGACGAAACGGCGTTCTTCTCCGTGGACATCTCCAAGGGGGGCCGCACCGGCTACCTGGTGGAATTCGGACCCACCGACCAGGTATTTTCAGACCCCCAGGAGGATTTGACCAAGCAATACATCAGCGGTGAATTCAGTTAAGCGACGGGGGGATTTCATGGTGACGAGGCGCGTATCCATATTCACAGTGATGATCGCCCTGGCGGGTCTGGCGGTTTCCTGCGGCTCGCAGGGCACAGAGACGAAACCTCCGGTCATTGAAATCGTCGGGGCAGGGGCCACTTTCCCATACCCCCTTTATAAGAGCTGGATTCAGGACTACGAGAACGCAAATAAGGATGTGCGTATTTCTTACGAGGCCGTGGGAAGCGGCGAGGGCGTCAAGAGGTTCCTGAGGCAGGAAGTGGATTTCGGAGCCAGCGATGCCGCCATGTCCGACGAAGAGATGGCGCAGGTCGATCGGGGGGTGAAGCTCATTCCCGCCACGGCGGGCATGGTGGTTCTGGCCTACAATCTCAAAGGCCTCACTGGCGTCTTGAAGCTGCCCCGTGAGGTTTACGTCGCCATCTTCTCCGGTGAGATCAAGAGATGGGATGATCCCGCAATCAAGAAGGCCAACCCCGGACTGAATCTGCCGGCTCTCGACATCATCCCCGTCGTTCGGGCGGACGGCAGCGGCACCACCTACGCCTTCACCAATCACCTGGGTGCCGTCAGCAAGACCTGGCGGGACAAGGGGCCCGGTGTCGGCAAGGTCGTCCGATGGCCTTCCCATTCCATGTCGGCGCGCTGGAACGAGGGCGTTGCGGGTCGGATCAAGATCACGGATGGGTCCATCGGCTATGTGGAATACGGTTATGCCCAACGTGCCGCTCTGGCCATGGCAGCCCTGGAGAACAAAGCCGGAAAGTTCATCGAGCCTTCACCGGGCTGCGGCCAGGCCACCCTGGCCAACACCCAGCAGGACATGCCGGAAAACCGCCGCATGTTTTTCCCGGACCCCCCGGGGGAGGGTTCTTACCCCATCGTGACCTACAGCTGGATTTTGATGTACGGAACATACCCGGATCAGAAGAAGGCAGACGCCCTGAAGGACTTCGTCAAATTGGGGGTCATGCAGGGTCAGAAGTTCTCGGAAAACCTGGGGTTCTGCACGCTGCCGACCCACGTCAGAGAACTTGGGGTACGGGACATCGACACGATCAAATGATGCATCCTGCCATGGCTCGAAAGCATAAGCATTCATAATGATTGAGCTCATTCGATCGCCATATTTTCAGAACCTTCTGGACAATTTCTCTGTTGGGGTGATCATTTTCAACAGAACGCACAGCATCTATTCCGTCAACAATTCTGCTTCACAGATTCTCGGTCTGGATTTGTTCGAGTACATGGGTAAACCCTGGCAAGAGCTGTTCCCCGCGCTGGACAAGCGGGGACAACTCGATGAGATGGTGGAGAGAATCATCGTCGGGGACCCTCTTCCCCCTCACAGCATCCATTCGAAGTTTGTCCGACAAGACGGGAATACCCGCCATTTTGCTCTTTCGGCTTCATCCCTGATCTACGGAAACAAGCTGTTTGGCATCGTCCTGGAAATCAATGATATCTCGGATGTTATCCTCATGCACGAAAGGGAAACGAGGATACTTGAAGAAAAGGCCGTCCTTCAGAGGGAGCGCTACGAAGCACTCCAGAGACTGTCAATGTCCGTTTCCCACCAGATCCGCAATCCCGTCATGGCCATTGGGGGCATGACGAAGCTGCTCACCCGGCACGTGGATCCTTCGTCCCGGGAGATGGAGTTTGCCAAGGCCCTCAACGACGCCGCCAGGCGCCTGGAAGACATCGTCACCGCCGTTTTCGATTATTCGGCAGTCCATGTGGGAGAATCCGCTCCGGCAGATACGGAGGAGATCGTTCGGGAATCTATTCGAATGATGGCCTTGGCGCTGCCCGACCTCCACCGGAAGCTGAGCTGGCACGTCGACGTGGAGTCATGCCGGCTGAGTTTGGACCGGTCCGCCCTTGCAGCTGCCATGGTGGAGCTGTTCGCCAATGCTGCCGAATCCACGGCACAAGACCCCGTGAACCTGTCCATTATGGGGCGCGCTGCGCGAGGGACCTATTCCTTTGAGATCACAGACGACGGGAAGGGTGTTTGCGAGGAGAATCTGAGGTTCGTGTTCGATCCCTTTTTCACCACCAAAGAGGATCGTCAAGGAGTTGGGCGGCCGGATCTCGTTGAACAGTTCCACCGAAAGCGGGACAGCCGTCACCATCGAATTGCCGACCTCCTAGGTCGCCTTACGGAGCTTGACGTGCACAGACTCGCACTGCGATGATCAGATCCGGTGTGCCTGGGGCGAAATGCCCGACCGATTTCCAAAGTCCCCCTTCGAGGGGAGATTAGAGACCTGTGCTCGCCTTTATCGGTGGGGTCGCCTTTCTTCCCTTGACAGGAGTTTCACGCTCTTCTTCCATTATCTGCGCCGCAAGGGGTCGGACCCAGTCAAGTATCTGAGTTTACCTATAAAACATCTGTCTGGGGTGGTGTTTTTCAAGCTTAGAATGCCCATTTTGCCGTGGAAATGGTGTCCACAGGGGGATGCGGGCAGTGGCGCTGGGGTCGCTCATGTCTGAATATCTTCCAGAGGTATGAAATCAGGCCTTTTCCTCAGATAACCACCTGTATTCCGAGCTCGACCACCCGGTCGGGGGGGACGTCGAAATAGGCCGTTGCGGTGCGTGCGTTTCTCGACATGAAGGCGAAAAGGGCTTTGCGCCAGCTCATCATTTTCGAATCGCCTCCGGTCAGCAGGGACTCGCGGCTCAGGTAGTAGGTCGTCGTGGCGGGCTCGGTGGAGAGCCCCTGGAGGGAGGCCAGCTGCATGATCCTCGGGACATCCGGCTTTTCCATGAAGCCATACAGGGCAAGAATCCGGTAAAAGCTTTGCCCAAGGTCTTCGATCTTCAGCTTCTGGTCGTCCTCCAATGTGGGGACATCCACCGAGCGGATGGAGAGCAGCACCACCTTCTCGTGCAGAAGCTGATTGTGCTTGAAATGGTGCAGGAGTGAGCTCGGGACGCCCACGGGGGAGACGGACATGAAGACGGCCGTTCCCCGGACCCGTGGGGGGTTGTGCCTGGCCACATCCTCGAGGAACAGCGCCACGGGGAGCCGGGAGCTCAGCATCCGCCTGGACAGCTCGGCCCGTCCGTCCTTCCAGGTCTTCATGCAGACCGCGACAATGGCCGCAATGGTGAGGGTCACCCACCCGCCATCGAGGATCTTGAGCAGGTTGGCGCCGAAGTAGGAAACATCGAAAGCGAGAAACAGCGCCACCAGCGGGATGGCCTTCCAAAGCGACCAGGACCAGGTTCTGGTGATCACGAAGAAATAGAGGAGGGAGGTGAACATCATGTCGGCGGTCACCGCGATTCCATAGGCTCCGGCAAGGCCGCTCGATTTCTCGAACAGGATCACCAGCCCGATGCAGGCGATCATCATGGCGTAGTTCACTTCGGGGATGTAGATCTGCCCCTCCGTCTCCCCGGAGGTGTGGACAACCTGCATGCGTGGGAGATACCCGAGCTGAATGGCTTGCTGCGTGATGGAGAAAATGCCGGAGATCATCGCCTGTGAGGCGATGATGGTGGCCAGGGTGGAGAGGAAGACCATCGGGTAGAGGAAAGATCTCGGGACCAGGCCATAAAAGGGATTGAAGGCAAAGCCAGGGTCGCCAAGGAGCAGGGCTCCCTGACCGAAGTAGTTCAGGAGCAGAGCGGGAAAGGCGACCCCGAGCCAGGACAGCCGAATCGGGTTGCGTCCGAAGTGGCCCATATCCGCGTAAAGAGCTTCGCCGCCCGTGATGCAGAGGACCACCGAGCCGAGCACCACCATGCCGTGAAGCCGGTTGGCGGCAAAGAACTCGACGGCGTAGCCCGGATTGATGGAGCGCAGGATATCCGGCCTTTCGACGATTGCCGCGCCTCCGAGCACGGCAATCACGGCAAACCAGACCAGCATGATGGGGCCGAAGACATTCCCGATATCCCCCGTACCGCGCTTCTGCACGAGAAAGAGCAGAAAGAGGATGACGCAGGTGATGGGTATCACAAGCGGTTTGGCGGCTTCGGTCGCGACCTCGAGCCCCTCGATGGCTGAAAGGACCGAAATGGCCGGAGTGATGACCGCATCCCCGTAGAGCAGCGCTGCACCCAGCATGGCTATGAAGCCTATGGCCGCGTAGAGCATCGGCGAGATTTTTCGTTCGGTGGAGGGGATCAGGGCCAGCAGGGCGAAAATTCCACCCATGCCCTGATTGTCTGCACGCATGACGAAAACGATATACTTGACGCTGACCACGACGGTCATCGACCAGAAGACGAGGGAGGTCACTCCGAAGATGTTGCCCTCGGTCAGGGCAATCGCATGGAGCCCATGGAAACACTCCCGAATCGCATAGAGCGGGCTCGTTCCGATATCACCGTAAACGATGCCCAGCGAGCCTAGGGCCAGGAGCAGCGATGCCGATGAGAATATGGGGGGCGCCTTACGGTCTGAAGATGGCTGCGTTGATTCACCGGACTGCTCAGACATGGCTCAATGCCTCGAAATAGGATCGCAAGATAGAGCTTCACCCGGGATGATCCGCCTGCACGGCAGGATAACGGCCAGTGCGGGAAGATCCCTTTCTTCCATGCCGCAGGCTTTCGCCGGGGTGAGGGC
>JBFYYO010000268.1:0-4801 GCA_041310025.1 Syntrophobacterales bacterium | reverse complement strand
CTGCCCGAGATTGGCGCAGGTCTTGGGAAGGGAATCAAGAACTTCAAGAAAGCGACGCAGGACCCTCTCGATTTGTCCGATGACAAACCCGAACAGATTGACACCAAGACCGAATCCAAGGAAAAAACAACCTGAGGGTATCCCTGCGGTTCCCCAGTCCGGAAGATGTCGGACCAAGAAGGCGGCTCTTCGGGACCGGGGAGATTTGACCGCGGGGTTTGGGACGGGAAATCCCGGCGCTTCAATGCCTCGACAACAGGCGGCAAAGCCCCGTGAGGGCCGTCAGAAGGGAATGTCGTCATCCGGCCCACCGGGATCCGGCGGCAGGTAGTCGGGCAGCGGGGGGCCTTCCGAAGCCTGCCGATCGGGCCTTGCATAGTTGGCCTGACTGCTTTGAGTCTGCGCGCCGGACTCCCCTCCCGGCCCGCCCAGGAACTGGACATCAAAAGCCACCACTTCCGTCGTGTAATGCTTGACGCCCTGAGCGTCATCCCACTGATTCGTCCGCAGCCTCCCTTCCACGTACACCTGCCGGCCCTTGCTCAGGTAAGTGCCGCATTGTTCAGCGCGTTTTCCGAAGACCACGACGCGATGCCATTCCGTGCGCTCCTCCCAGTTACCTTCAGCATTCTTGAAGTTCTCCGATGTTGCGAGGCTCAATTTTGTGACCGGGGCTCCACTCGCTGAGTAACGGACCTCGGGATCTCTCCCCAGATTCCCTATCAAAATGACTTTGTTGACTCCTCTGGCCATGGCGCACATTCTCCCCAATCAGGTTGACGACCAATCGTTCTGCAAATATATCCCCTATAGCATACCCCTGAAATGGTTTGTTGACTCAAAGCAGGAAACAGTTTAAATTTTTGGGCTGGTCAACTACAAGATATTGTTTTCATAAGAAATATTGTAAAAAAGGTACCGAACTGGTTTCCGCGGAATACGGCCTGATGATGCTCAGCATGCGCGATTTGCTTTCATAATATCGCCCGGGCTCCAAAAAAGGAATCGGAATGAGGGCTGTGAGATCCGTCTTTTTTTACCTGGTCCTTTTCATCTTCACCATCTACTGTGGGGTGTGCGCGTTCATCGTCTACCAGCTCACGGGATTGCCTGAGAAAGCTCATGTTGTGGCAAAACTCTGGGCCAGGGTGAACCTTTGGGCGGCGGGCACCCATGTGCGTGTCACCGGAGTTGACAGAATCCATCGCGGACAGCCTTACATCTATGCGGCAAACCACCAGAGCGGGTTCGACATTCTCGCTCTGCTGGCCGCCATGCCCTATCCTTTCCGCTGGCTGGCCAAAGAGGAGCTCTTCAGGATTCCGGTTCTGGGGTTTGCCATGGAGGCCTGCGGCGCCATTCCCATCGATCGCAGGGATCGCCACAAGGCTTTTGCCAGCATCAATCAGGCAGCCGAGCGTGCCCGTTTGGGCGCATCGATTTTCATCTTCCCCGAAGGAACCCGAAGCCAGGACGGCGTGCTGCAGGAATTCAAGACAGGAGGGTTCATCCTGGCCATCAAATCCCAGCAGCCCATCGTTCCGGTGAGCATCACCGGGTCTCATACGGTGCTGCCCAAGCGGAGAGAATGGATGATCCGTCCGGGGAAGATTCACATGAACATTTCCGACCCGATTCCCACTGAGGGTCTCACCACGAAAGATCGTGACCGGCTCATCCGATGGGTGCGGGGAAGCTTGAGGAGACATCTCCCCACGAGCGAAGGGGGAATTGTTCCGCCCCCCCGTGCATTCCCCTAACCCCGGTAGAGCTACGGCAACCCGTTCATCCATAAGGATGCACTCCATGAAAACAGTCAATCGATCGTCATTGAAGTTCATTCCCCTGGGAGGCCTTGGCGAGATCGGCCTCAACATGATGGTTGTGGAGCTCGATGAGGATATCGTGCTCATCGATGCCGGCCTGATGTTTCCGGAAGACGACATGCTCGGCATCGACATCGTCATCCCGGACTTCGCCTATCTGAAAAAAAACCGGGAGCGCGTGCGCGCACTGATCGTGACTCATGGGCACGAGGATCACATTGGAGCCATCCCGTTTCTGCTTCGAGAGATGAATCCCCCCATCTATGCGACTCCGTTGACGGCGGCGCTGATTCGGGAGAAGCTTCGAGAGCACGCCCTGCTCGAGCGCTCCGTGATCCACGAGATCCTGCCGAGAGACGCCTTCAGCATCGGCGTTTTCGACATTGAATTCATCCAGGTTTGCCACAGCATCCCTGATTGTGTGGGGCTTGCCATTCGCACGCCTGTCGGTGTGGTGATCCATTCGGGGGACTTCAAGATCGACCATACCCCTGTGGATGAGCGGCGATTCGACATGGCCCGTTTCGGCACCTACGGCGAGGAAGGCGTCCTGGCCCTCTTTTCTGACTCGACCAACGTCGAAAGAGCCGGCTACACACTCTCCGAAAAGGATGTGGGGGCCACCCTTCACGAGATCTTCGAAGGATGTTCAGGGAGGATTGTCGTTGCCGTGTTCGCCAGCAACCTGCATCGCATCCAGCAGGTGATTCACCTGGCGCGGGAGTTCGGCAGGAGAGTGCTCCTCAGCGGCAAGTCCATGCTGACCAACGTTCGCATCGCCAGGGAGCTGAAGTACCTGGATTTTCCTGGGGAGGAGGAGATTTCTCTGCCCGAGCTGCCACGACTCAATGACAACCAGGTGGTGATGCTCAGCACGGGTAGCCAGGGCGAGCCCATGAGCGCCCTGAGTCGCATGGCTTTCAACGATCACAAGAAACTGAAGGTCAAGCCCGGCGACACCATCATCTTGTCCTCCAAGTTCATCCCGGGGAACGAACGGACCATCCAGAAGATCATCAACCACCTTTACCGCCAGGGGGCGGAAGTCATCTACGAACAGGTGCGCGACATCCATGTTTCGGGGCACGCCTATCGCGAAGAGCTCAAGGCCATGATCAATGTCGTCCGGCCGCGCTTCTTCATTCCTGTTCACGGCGAATTCAGGCATTTGGTGAAGCATCGTCAACTGGCCACAGTCATGGGCATCCCCCCGGAAAACTGTCTGTTGGTGGAGAACGGGGACATCCTGTCGCTCTCCCCCGACGCCGCCTCCATTGAAGGACGAACAGAGACGGGCCGCGTATTCGTAGATGGCAAAGGGGTCGGCGATGTGGGTGGTCTGGTTCTGCGGGATCGAAGACACCTGTCGGAAGACGGACTGGTCATCGCCTCCGTGGTCATCGACCAGGATACCAAAGAGATTCTCAGTGGACCCGATATCCTGAGTCGTGGCTTCATCCATGAGGAAGCGCAGTCGGAAATCCTGGACACGGCCAAGTGCGTGATTCTGGAAATTTTCGACCGGCTGCACCAGGGAGACTTTGACATGGACTGCAGCGACCTGCAGAATGAGATCAAACGTGAGCTCAAGCGGTTTTTCAGCCGCATATTGGATCGGCGTCCCGTGATCCACCCGATCGTTGTGGAAGTGTAGGGGTTCTGCCGTTTGAAAAGGGACATCCGTTGAGACTGCGCGGATCCGCACCGCAGGATGGAGCGGATTCTGAAAGTTCGAGGTTTTCAGTGCACAGCAAGAAGCAAGACATCCTGGCTCTTGCCACTCTGGTCGCTACGCTGCTCATCTTTTTCAGCCTGATATCTTTCCATGCATCGGATCCCACCGTGTTTCACGATGCCGGGAGCCCCGGCGCACCCAGGAACTGGGTGGGATCATTTGGAGCCAATCTCGCCTGGGCTCTGCTGAGCACGTTGGGACTCGGAGCCTATGGAATCACTGTCGGGGGTTTTTGGACCGCCTGGATCTTCTTCCGGAATCGCTGGCCTCAGCCCGGTTTTTGGAGTCATATCTGCGGATTGTGCCTGCTGGTCCTGAGTCTGGTCAGTCTCACCTCTCTTCATTTCCCGCAGTTTCGCGTGCAGGCCTGGGAAATGGCGGCCGGGGGAAGACTCGGAGTGGCCCTGGCAGGAACGTTAGAAGCCCGCCTTTACCTCATTGGAGCCCATGTTCTGTTGACCGGCCTCCTGCTCGCCGGCCTGGTGCTGGTGGCGCCCATTCCCCTCCAGACCCTGATGTGCAGGGTGCTTTCGATGAGCTGGGGCTCTGTCAAATGCGCAGGACGAGGAGCCTCCTTCCTCACCACGATTTTCAGGCGTGGGAGGCCTGAGGCCGAGCCGGAAAAGGCCATCGCAATCAGAAGATCCCGAAGGAAGCCGACGGACGCCTGCGTGGAAGTGCTCCCCGCCGAGGGCACCCCCCTTGCCAGGAAGAAGCGGGAGCGAGAGGCTCTGCCTGCCCCGGAGCTCAGCCCACCGCCGGAGGGGACCTACGCACTTCCCCCCATTGACATTCTGGATGCCTACGAGGAAGACCGGATCAGACCGGATGTTCGAAAACTGGAAGAGAACGCGCGGGCACTGGAGGAGAAACTCGGTGACTTCGGAGTTCAGGGCAAGGTGACGGGCATCCTGCCGGGCCCTGTCATCACGATGTACGAGTACGCTCCGGCGCCCGGCATCAAGATCAGTCGCATTGTGGGTCTCTCTGACGACCTGGCGATGGCTCTCAAAGCCGTGAGCCTCCGTGTGGTGGCCCCGATTCCGGGCAAGGCGGCCATCGGCATCGAGCTGCCCAACCCCCGGCGCGAACTGGTTTCCATGCGTGCTGTGCTGGCTTCCGAAGTCTTCGGGAGCTCCTCTGCCCCGCTCACACTCGGCCTGGGCCAGGACATAACGGGTCAGCCGGTCAGCGCCAACCTGGCCAAGATGCCTCACCTTCTGATAGCCGGCGCCACCGG
>JBFYYO010000267.1:0-4815 GCA_041310025.1 Syntrophobacterales bacterium | reverse complement strand
CTCGTGGTGGACGACGCCATCGTGGTGGTGGAGGCGGTGGAGCACCACATCGAGCACGGGCTCACGCCCAAGGAGGCGACGTTCAAGGCCATGGAGGAGGTCTCGGGGCCGGTGGTGGCCATCGCGCTCGTGCTTTCGGCCGTCTTCCTCCCGACGATTTTCATTCCGGGGATCACGGGCAAGCTCTACCAGCAGTTCGCCGTCACCATCGCCATCTCGGTGCTGATTTCGGCCTTCAACGCACTCACGCTGAGCCCGGCCCTTTCGGCCCTGATCCTCAAGCCCAAAAAACAGGCCCGGGGTCCTCTCGGCGCCTTCTACCGGGGGTTCAACAACGTCTTCGGCGCAGCCACCAACGGCTACGTGAAGGTCTGCGGCTTTTTCATCCGAAAATTCGTGATCAGCCTGCTCCTGCTGCTTCTTTTCACCGGGGCCACGGGCCTGATCGGAGGGAAAGTCCCCGGCGGCTTCCTTCCGGAGGAAGACCAGGGGTTTTTGTATGCCGGGGTCCAGCTCCCGAACGCCGCTTCGCTCCAGAGGACCGATGAGGCCACCCGAGAGTTGGAGAAGATCATCATGGAGACCCCCGGCGTGGAATACTGCACGACGGTCGTGGGCTACAGCATGCTCTCGGGCGTCACCAACACGTACAGTGGCTTTTTCTTCATCACGCTCAAGCCCTGGCACGAGCGCAAGAAGCCCGAGGAGCAGTACGGTGCCATCATGGCGAGCCTGAACCGGCGAATGGGCCAGCTGCCCCAGGGGACGGCCTTCGCCTTCTCGCCTCCGGCCATTCCGGGGATCGGGACCTCGGGGGGTGTCACCTTCCTCCTGGAGGATCGGTCCGGTAAAGATATCCCGTTCCTCTGGGAGAACACCCAGAAGTTCCTGGCCGCCGCGGGAAAGCGGCCGGAAATCGCCCGGGCGACGACCACCTTTCTGCCGACCGTCCCCCAGATCTTCGTGGATGTGGAGCGCGACAAGGTCCTGAAGCAGGGGGTGGATCTGAAAGATGTGTACGGAACGCTCCAGGCCTTCATGGGGGGATACTTCATCAACTACTTCAACCGATTCGGCCGCCAGTGGCAGGTGTACCTGCAGGCCGAGGGGGAATACCGCACCCAGGCCGAGCAGCTGGGGCAGTTCTACGTGAGGAACGAGGCCGGTGGCTCGGTTCCGCTCTCGACCCTCATCCGGTTCGAGGACCGGGTGGGCCCTGAGTTCACCATGCGCTACAATCTGTATCGGTCGGCCCAGATCAATGCGACGGCGGCGCCGGGGTTCAGCTCGGCCCAGGCCATGAAGGCCCTGGAGGAGGTCTTCGCCCAGACCATGCCGCGGGAGATGGGGTTCGACTACCTCGGCATGTCGTTCCAGGAGAAGAAGGCCCAGGAAGGGGTGCCGGTCTCGGTCATCTTCGCCCTGTCTCTCCTCTTCGTGTTTCTGATCCTGGCCGCGCAGTACGAGAGCTGGTCGCTGCCGTTCGGCGTGCTCCTCGGAACGCCTGTGGCCGTTTTCGGGGCCTTCGCGGGCATCTTCATCACCCGCCTCGAATTCAACCTCTACGCCCAGATCGGGCTCATCATGCTCATCGGCCTTTCGGCCAAGAACGCCATCCTCATCGTCGAGTTCGCCAAGGTGGAGCTCGAGAAGGGAAAGAGCATCGTGGACGCGGCCCTCGAGGGAGCCCGGCTGCGGCTGCGCCCGATCCTCATGACGAGCTTCGCCTTCATCCTGGGGTGCGTGCCGCTGGCCATCGCTTCGGGGGCGGGGGCCATCGCCCGGCAGGTGATGGGAATCGGCGTCATCGGCGGCATGCTGGCCGCGTCATTCATTGCCATCTTTCTCATCCCGGTGACCTTTTACGTGGTGGAGCGGCTCGCGCACCGCGGGGAATCGTCGGGAGGACACACGGGGGGAGCGGTTGAACATGTGGCGGAGAGCGAAGAAAAGGGAGGGGAGCATGCGTAGACAGGTTCTCGCCTGTGTGCTTGCGGCCATGCTGTCGGGCTGCGCTGTGGGGCCGGACTACAGGCGCCCGGCGGTCGATGTGCCGGCTGGCTGGCGCTATGAGGTGACGGAAGCGAAGGAGCTTGCCAACACGGCCTGGTGGGGGCAGTTCGGGGATCCCGTTTTGAATGAGCTGGTCGAGATCGCCCTCGAAGAGAACAAGGACCTTCTCATCGCCACGGCGCGCATCGAGGAGTTCATGGGCCGCTACGTCACGACGCGCGGCAACCTCTTCCCGCAGGTGGGCGGAGGGGCCACCGCCGCGCGCCAGCGCGTGACCCAGGACAGTGTCTCTCCCATCCCGTCCACCCGGGCGACCTTCGACACCTATGACGTGTTTCTGAACGGGAGCTGGGAGATCGACTTCTTCGGGCGGCTGAGGCGCGCTACCGAGGCGGCCCGGGCGGATCTCCTCTCCACGGAAGAGGCCCGCCGGGTCGTCATCCTGACCTTGGTCTCGTCCGTGGCGGCGGCCTACGTGGACCTCCTGACGCTCGACAAGCAGCTCGAGATCACCGAGAAGACTGTGGAGGGCCGCAAGAAGAGCTTCGACATCTTCCAGATGCGCTTCGACGGCGGCGTGGTCTCGGAAGTGGTGCTCAGCCAGTCGGATGCCGAGTACATGGACGCCCTCTCGAGGATTCCCGAACTGGAGAGGGCCATCGTCCAGACGGAAAATGCGCTCAGCATCCTCCTGGGGAGGAACCCGGGCGACATCGTGCGCGGCCGGCACCTGGATGAGCTGGGGATTCCCGCAGTGCCGGAGGGGCTTCCGTCGGACCTCCTGGAGCGGCGCCCCGACATCCGCCAGGCCGAACAGAACCTCATTGCGGCCAACGCCCGCATCGGAGAGGCGAAAGCCCTTTATTTCCCGACGATTTCGCTGACGGGCCTTCTGGGCAACTCCAGCACCGATCTTTCGAACCTCTTCATGGGATCCACCAAAATCTGGAGCCTGGCGGCGCCGCTCACCATGCCGATCTTCACAGCGGGCCGCATCAAGGGCCAGGTGAAGGCGGCCGAGGCCTTCCAGCAGCAGGCCCTGTACTCCTACCAGGCGGCGATCCAGAACGGGTTCCGGGAGGTGGAGGATGCCCTCGTCGATCGTGTCAAATTCAAGGAGCAGTTTGAGATCCTGGGTGAGCAGGTCGACGCCCTGCGCACCTATGCCAGACTTTCCACGCTGCGCTTCGACGAAGGTTATGCGAGCTACATCGAGGTGACCGACGCCGAGCGAAGCCTCTTCAACGCGGAGCTCGTCCGTGCCGGCATCCAGGGGGATGTGCTCAGCGCCTACATCAACCTCTACAAGTCCATGGGGGGCGGCTGGGTGGATGCCGCGGAAGATCGCGTGCCCAAGGGCCCTGAGGGGCCTCCTGCCGAGGAGTGTGTGAAGAAGGCGCCTTCCGCGGGCTGATGGCCAGGCGGAAGCCCAGCCCGGCCCCCTGTTGTTGAATTGCGGGGCGGCACGGGCTGATCAAGCCCCAGGCGGGATTGCCCGTGATCAGCTGAGCTCGGATGGACAAGCTCCGCCTGGCCAATGCACTCTTCTGAATGCGAATTTCATGAGCTTGATCCATGACCTCTATCACCGCCTGATTCGAAACCCGGCCTGGTTCTGGTCCACCGATGCCGGCCTGTCCGCTCTTCTGATCTCTTTGATACTCTACACTTTTATCGTCAACCCGCTTTACAGGCACACCAACACGGGTGAGATCCTGCGCGTCCTTTTTGTGCTCGTAATCCTGTCCGGTGTTTTCAGTGCATCCCCCAGCGCTCGGTTGCGGCGACTGATGCTGCTCGTGGCCATCCCCGGGGTCTTGCTTCAATGGATTCCGGAGACGTCCACCGGGAGGATCTGGCTGGCCTTGAACCATGGTTTCAACGCGGTTTTCTGTGGAATGATCGTCGTCGCGCTCATGATGAGGGTGCTGGAGCGAGGCCCGAAAACCGGCCATCGGGTGCGGGGAGCCATTGCCGTTTACCTCATGCAGGGCATCATGTGGGCGGCACTCTACCAGCTGGTCGAAGTTCTCCTGCCGGGCTCCTTTCAGCTTCCTGCAACGGCGGACGGCGCACCACTTTCATCTGCAGCTCAGAACAGCTCCTTCATCTATTTCAGCTTCGTGACGCTCACCACGGTGGGCTACGGCGATGTCCTGGCCGTCGACCCGTTCGCCAGAAGCCTCGCCATGATGGAAGCCCTCGCGGGCCAGCTCTTTCCGGCTGTCCTCATCGCGAGGATCGTGGCTCTGCAGGTGAGCGAAGATCTGTCATAATGGGATTGATTTCCGGTGGAAGATCGCCCGGAGAGGTTGTTTGCGGTATGTGAGCATCTACAATTGGGCCAGCGTCCCTGACCGGTTCCGGTGGGCACGATGGACCTGTGCCCACCCTGCTGGTCTGCGAACGACGATGTCTGTGCCCACCGAAAACGGGAGCCGACCTTCGCCTGCCTGCACTGCGTGGGCAGCAAGGTCGAATCCGAGAAGGAGAGGGGAAAAAGGATGGGCCTGAAACTCAGCTTTTCAAGGTTTCTGTTCTGCGTTCTGGTCGCGGCCGTCTTGCTCTCGGCGGGCTGCGGCACCTTGCCGCGTCAACCTGCGGTGCCGCCCGAGCATCTGAAGGAAGCCGTCATACCGGGTATTCCCGATGCTCGCATCCACGCGGATTTTGCCGTGACCGATTTCACCCGCATGGGCCTGGAGGCCTTTGAGCGCGAGAAGGCATATCTGGCGGCATCGGGCCATCATGGACCGCTGCCGCCGGCTTCATTTCTCGCCGTCTCCGGCGGAGGGGACGACG
>JBFYYO010000266.1:0-5318 GCA_041310025.1 Syntrophobacterales bacterium | reverse complement strand
GGTTTCAGGGGTCAGGTTTCAGGTTTCAGGTTTCAGGTTTCGGGGGTCAGGTTTCAGGTTTCAGGTTTCAGGTTTCGGGGGTCGGGGGTCGACGATGACTGTGGGTTCCATGATTCCTGGCCCTATGGCTCTAACCGCAGCCCGTCCGGAATACCATGGGCGTTCTGCGGCATCTCGTGCTCGTGCTCAGTCCCGCGCTGCGGGGCGGTGCTCGCAATCGGAGCTTTGTGGCGGCCGTGGGACTTCCGGGCAGCGGGCCTTTTCGATGACGATTACGCCTACGAGCACGAGCATATCTCAACGGGCTGCTTATGGTGTGGTTTGCAGATAGTCTGGAGAGCGAGGAAGCATGGACATACACCGCCTGGAAGTCTTCTGCAGGGTCGTGGATCTTCAGAGTTTCACCAAGGCCGCAGAGGCCTCCTTTTTGACTCAGCCGACCGTGAGCGAGCACATACGTGCCCTTGAGGAAGCTCTGGACGAAAAGCTTGTGGACCGCCTGGGGAGGGAAGTCCTTCCCACGCCTGCAGGCAAGATCCTCTACCGATACGCTCGCAACATCATCGCCCTGCGGGATGAGGCCATTCAGGCCCTGGACCGCTACAAGGGTAAGCTTTCGGGGCACCTCCTCATCGGCGCCAGCACCATCCCCGGGACGTACATTCTCCCCGAGATCATCGGCCTCTTCAAAGCTCAGTATCCTTCCATCCAGATCACCCTGAAGATTTCGGGCAGCGGCGAAGTCGTCGAAAGGATCCGCGAAGGGGCTCTCGAGATCGGAATGGTCGGAGCCAGGTGGAGCGATCGGCGCGTGGTGCTCGAAGAGGCCTTTTCGGACGAGCTGGTGCTGACGGTCTACCCGGACCACCCCTGGGCTGCACGGAAGTCCATCCGACTTGAGGAGCTCGAGGGCGAACCGTTCATCATGCGGGAAAAGGGCTCCGGGACCCGCATGGTGATGCATCAGATTCTCGAAGCCAATGGATTCGACCCGGCACGGCTGAACGGCATGGCCGAGATGGGAAGCACGGAGGCCGTGAGACAGGGAATCAAGGCGCGCATCGGGATCTCCATCCTCTCCGCCCGTGCCGTGGCCGAGGACATCCAGCGAGGCGCCCTCGCGACCCTGGAGACGGAGGGAGTGCGTTTCCTGCGCCCTTTTTACCTTGTTCAGCGCAAGAATCGCCAGATCTCGCCGCTGGGCTCCGCTTTCCTGGGTTATCTCCAAAAAGTTGCCGCGGAGAGGAATCACCACAGGCCCGCTACGACGCCGGCCTGACGGCCCGTCTCCCTGCTTTGCACGGCGCTGAGTCAAGGATTCCATGGCTCAGGCTTTGCGCTCCAGTGCCCTTATGTCGGCCACCATGCGATTGACCGGCTCGGCACCATCGCCGTTGCATGGAGTTCTGCCTTCAGAACTTGAAACTCGAAACCAGAAACCGACCCCTTGCAGCCCACCCAGGGAGTAAACGTCATGAACGTGGTCTTCATCTCGCCGAATTTTCCGCCGACCTTCTATCATTTCTGCACAGCCCTCCATGCGGCCGGCGCCACCGTCCTCGGCATCGGAGACGCCTCTTTCGACGGGCTACAGCCCGAGCTCCAGGTCGCTCTCAACGGATATTATCGGGTCCAGAGCATGGAAAACTACGACGCCATGCTTCGCGCGTGCGGTTTCTTCACGCACGAGTATGGGAAGATCGATCGCATCGAGTCGCATACGGAATATTGGCTGGGTATCGATGCGCGGCTCCGGGAGGATTTCAACGTCTACGGGCAGAAGCCCGCTGATCTGGAGAGCAATCGACGCAAGATGGCCATGAAGCAGCGGTTCAAAGGGGCCGGCATCCCCTGTGCCGAGGGTATCCCGGCGGACGATCCCGAGGAGGTGCGCCAGTTCGTCGCTCGACACGGATTCCCGATCATCTTGAAACCGGACCAGGGCGTTGGAGCCGCGGGCACATTCAAGGTCATCGACCGCGAACAGCTCGAGACGGCACTATGCGACCTTCCTCCTGGATACATGGTGGAGACCGTCCTCACTGGCGACCTCCTGAGCTTCGACGGCCTCACCAACCGGCATGGCGAGATCGTGCACTGGACGGTACATCGTTTCAGCTCGGGAATCATGGAGATCGTCTCCGAGCGTCGCCCTATGCATTACTATTCGCTGCGGGAAATCCCCGACACACTGGAGGAGCTTGGGAGGAAAGCCGTCGCGGCCTTCGACATTCGGGAGCGGTTCTTCCACATCGAGTTCTTTCAGAAGGATGGTGGCAGCTATTACGCCCTGGAGGTGAATGTGCGCCCCCCGGGAGGCTTCACCATGGACATGATGAACTACGCCTGCGACATCGACCTCTTTCAGTGGTGGGCCGACCTGGTGGTCCGGGACCGGAGGGATTTTTCGTTCGAGCGGAAATATCACGTGGCGCACGCGGCGCGCCGCCATGGAATCCATTACCGGCTGGACCAGGAAGACCTGCTGGCCCGATTGGGCGCCGTGGCTATCGCCCATCGGGATGTCCCCGACGCGCTGAGTGATGCCATGGGGAACTACGCATATTTCCTGAGATCGCCCGATCTCGACGAGCTGCTCGAAGCCATTGCGACGGTGGAGGCGACCGCCTAGTCCGTTCCACGCAACGTTTGATCGATCGAACCGTCATTCCCGCGTGTCCCTGGCGGGAATCCAGTGGCTATCAGATACCTGGATCCCCGCCAGAAGCACGCGGGGATGACGTGAAACGAACAGGGTCACCTCGCCCTGTGCACGTGTACTCAGATCCCCTGGGGATCCGCCAGGAGCCACCGGAAAATATCGGGGAGGCGCGTCTGCCAGGCCTCCTCGTTGTGGAAATGCCCGGGCGCCACGACGAAGCGCATTTCGTGGTCCTGAACCCCGATGCGCTTCAAATGCTCATGGAAGTGATGCGTCGCATCGACGTAGTCCAGGTAGATGTCGTAGAACCAGTAGCGCTCCAGGGATCCCACGTCCATGTAAAGCCTGCACCAGCCCCCCGTCGGGCGATCCCAGTGCCGAAAGATCTCGCCTTTGGCCCACATCACCGTTGGAGAAACAGCCCCGATGCGGCCGAATACCTCCGGGTGAGATTTCCCCATGGTGAGCGCCATCAAGCCCCCCAGGCTGGCTCCCAGGATTCCCGTCCAGTGAGGCTCCTTCAGGGTCCGATACTCCCCGTCCACAAAAGGCTTCAGCTTGTTCACCATGAATGACATGAGCTGCCAGC
Organism: Syntrophobacterales bacterium; assembly: GCA_041310025.1. Classification (GTDB taxonomy): domain Bacteria; phylum Desulfobacterota; class Syntrophobacteria; order Syntrophobacterales; family Syntrophobacteraceae; genus JALOOX01. The sequence goes on along the minus strand of JBFYYO010000266.1, from coordinate 2,067 downwards.
CACCCCCACCGCCTCCCACGGCCTGCTCCCACCACGGCGAGTACTCCCCAAACCGGTCGGGGCCGTGGTCGATCCCCACGATGATCCAGGGCTGGATCGAGCCCTCATGAACCAGTTGATCCATGGTCGTGTTGGCGCACCACGTGTCATAGATGGCCGAGCTCGGGTGGCTGAAAATATTCTGCCCGTCCAGCATATACAGCACTGGAAACCGCCGCTCCGGCTCCGCCTCGTAGGCGTCCGGCGTGTAAATGCGCAGCGTCCGCATCGTGTCCTCAGGATACGAGAAGAAATCCGGGATGATTCGAATCTCGCTCATGATCTCTCCTCCGGAAGCCTGTCTCGGAACTGCAGGAACCCTTTGTGATGACCTATGCGTTTGCTGAGTATTGTAACACGATTCGTCTGCATCTTGTTGTGAAGATCGTGTCTTTCTCCTTACTGAGCCAGCGACCTGATGCCCATCCTCTCGATGAGCCGGTTCATGTCGGTGGTCTTGAGATTCATGCCGCCCTCGGAAACGGGGAGCAGGATGATCTTCTTGTCCTGGAGAGCTTCGGCGATCCTGAGCTTGACCAGGGCCTCCCCTCCGGTGCCCACGAGGGCCCGGTTCATCTCCCGGATGGAGGCTGCCTCGGCGACGGCTTCCGCCTGGATGGCCCGGGCGATGCGCGACTGCTTTTCGAAGTAGGCATCAGCCTCGATCCTGGCCATGCGGAACTCACCGTCCACGCTGGCCACCATCTTGTTGACCTCCCCCCGGGCATCCTCGAGCTTCCGCTTGTACTCCTCGAGGGCGGCATGCTGCGCCGATCGGTTCTTTTCAACGCGCTGGTCGGCGACCTTCTTGTCTTCGATGGCCTTCTGGTATTCCGCGTTGAAGCGGTAGTCCTTGGTCAGGACCCGCTCCACCACGATGCCCATTGGACCCAGCATCTCCTGGAGCACTTCCTTGGCGGCCTGGGCTTTGGCTTCACGCTTGTCCGCCACGTAGAACTCCTCCGTCTTCAGCTCGCCGAAGATATCCCGCGGCTTGCTGCGCCCCACCGTTCTCACAATGGCATCCCGCAGCGTGCCGTTGTCCCGGGCCACGTGCTGAAGTATGTGGGGGGCTTTCTGGGGATCGATCCGGTAGGCGATGATGACATCCAGCCCGATGTCGTTCCCGTCGATGGTCTTGAAGAGCAGGTCGTCCCGGCCCTGGCGGTCGCCCCGGCTCGAATGGGCCGTCATCTCGAGGTTCTGGAGCTTGGTGTCGAAGGTGTGCCAGTCGTTGACGAAGGGCAGGAAGAAATAGGTGGAGCCCGGGGCATACACCTTGTTTTCCACACCCTGGGGAGCAAAGATCCCCACCTTGACCGTCCTCACCCCCACTTCAGTCTCGCCTCCCCCTTTCCGGACGTCGAAGAGATCCAGGGTCTTTTCAAGGTTCAGGGGATTCACACCCGTTGGTCCGTCGCTCGGCAGGACGATGGTCTGGAGCCCCCTGTAAACGTCGGCCATCTTGAGTCCCACCATGCGCTCGGCGCCCTCCCCTTCCAGGGCTTCGTTCTTGAGCTTGACGCGCTCGGCTTCGGCGAGCTTCACCTGGAGATCGGCTTCGGCCGTCTTGGTTCGCGCATAGAGGTCCTTCTCGGCCCGCTTTCGCGTGACATACGCTTTGCCCTCCTCGAGCTGCACGGACACCGTGGCCTCCCCCTCCTGGATGATCTTCTTCAGGGTGGCCTCCTCAATGGCCGCACGAGCCTCCGCCTGGTTCTTGAACACCAGTTGGTCCTTGAGCTTCTTCTCCTCGATATTCTTCTGGATTTCGTCGCTGTACCGGAAGTACCGCACGAGGACGTGCTCGACCTTGATTCCCTTGGGGTTCAGCTCGCGGTTCAGGATGTCCCGCGCGGCATCGCCCTTCTTCACCCGCATGGGGCTGTTGTAAAACTCCTCGGTGGTCAGCTCACCCAGGTTGGCCTTGAGGATTGGCTCGGTCTTGGGGATGACGCCGTTGTCCTCGTAGAGCGGTCCCGGACCGATGGACGTGAAAACGAGGTAGGGATCCTCGAGTCGATAGAT
>JBFYYO010000265.1:0-4832 GCA_041310025.1 Syntrophobacterales bacterium | reverse complement strand
GACAAGCTCCCGACGAAAATGTTGACCATTTTCTTCGACCTTTCCATGGATTGAATGACGGTGATCAATGCTCAGACATGCTCAACCCGAATTCAACCAGGCAAGTCACCCCGTCAATACTTGTTATGGGAGCACCACCTGATTCTGAAGCTGAATCAAATCTATAAGCATACCCTGAATACGGGATGGTTTTTCGGGATTTGGTGAAACTCGAAAATCCCCATATGTTGATCGAAACTTTTCGCCGTCTAGGTTAGATGGAATGGGAAATTAAATCAAGGGGCTGTTGGGTAAGAGTTTGTATAAGTGCTCCACGGGCCGATGCAGGGCGAAATCTATGTCAACGTTTTACATTTCCCATGCCAATGTCAGAGGATCTCGGCGAAAAATTGCCTTGCCTTTTCATTCGGATGAAGTAAGATTCAAGGAAATTAGAGTGGTTCGATATTTTTGAGTCATCTCCGGGATCGATCTTTTGCCTTGCAGTGAAAGGGTTCAGAAGTTGCTCTGAAATAGCGCACCTGTAAGAGGTTCTACAACAAGAGAAAAGGACTGCAAAATGGCTGAAGGTCGAGTGAAATGGTTCAATGACAGTAAAGGTTATGGCTTCATCGAAGCCGATCAGGGGCATGACGTGTTTGTTCACTTCAGTGCCATTGAAGACAATGGCTTCAAATCCCTCGCCGAGGGCGAGCGGGTTTCCTTCGACGAGGAACGCGGAGCCAAGGGCCCCCAGGCTCTCAAGGTAAAGAAACTGTAGTACGCAGCTGGAAAGTCAGAGAATCTTACGAAGGAAAAAGCCGGAGTGAACCTCCGGCTTTTTTGTCGCTGTAGGGACCCCGTCCTGGGGTCGGATCTTCCCGCGACGCTGAAATGAGTTGAAAACACTCAATGGATTGGATGTGACGATGGCGCAAAGGCCCAGTTCCCTGAAGCTGGAAAAGGAGAGAAGGCGGCAGCAGAAACAAAAGGAAAAGGAGGAGCGCCGGGCAACCGCCAAAGAAGTCAAATCCAGGCGGGAGGGATGTACCTCCGGTGAAGATCCCGATATCGCTGGCATCAGGCCTGGTCCACAACCCTTGCCAGAGCAATGGAAGTATTGATTTTGATTGAAGAATACGAGAACAACAGCAATACTTTACAAGTGACTCGAGCAGATAAGTCTCAACCAGGGGGTTCCTGACATAGCAGATGATTTCGTGCTTACAAAATCATCAGAAAGGACTAAATGCACTATGGAAGAACCCAAACAAATAAATCTTAATCGCGGCACTTATAGTTGGGATGGCATTAGATGGTATCACACAAAGACATTTATTACACCTCCCACAGTCGATGTCATCAAGCTCAATATTCTTCTGCTGAAAGCTCTTGAAGAGGAGGATCTTTCCATTACAGATGTTGGAGATCTTCTGGCTCGGGCGCAAAAGGCCGGAGATGACCTGCAGCACCGCAGGAGGGGTCTGATTGCAGAACGGATATTGGACCTGGAGCCAGGACACAGCGCGGCTGCGGAGATCCTTTGTTCTTCACTGAGGGCACAGAATCGCCCCGCCCAGGCACTCAAGGCCACTCAACGCATGAAGGACACTGACCACGCCCCCCTGCTGGTAGCCAGAGCTGCAGCCCTCTGTGACCTGGAGAAATGGGAGGATGCCCTGGGAGAGATCAAGCGGGCACAGGCGGTTGGGGCTGGCAAGCTGGCAACACCGGTGGTCAAGAGAATCCGGAGCAAGAGCGGAAAACCGGGTGAGCGTCAGACGGAATGAGCCCTGCCGGCGCCGATGGGGAGGATGCGCCGCAAATCAGCCGCCCTGTCGATGAGGGAATGCTCAAGAGGTGAGACCTGGCATTGACGATATCCATCATGGATCACTCCATGGGAGCAGGAAGGTGATTCCGGGGGTTTGCTTGCGCTAAACAGACGATAGACACCGCGCTCCACCAGGAGATTACAATGGAAGAATTGCCTAATGCCTTACTGAAGGATCTCTTGTCAACGGGGTATTTTTATGAGGAATTGAAAGCATACACTGAAACGAAAGAGATAGATCTTTCATTCTACAGCAGAAACTACGCTATTCCACATCTTACGAAAATCTTGGAAGTCTATAAACAGTCAGGCGAAACACATAAAATCGAAATACTGACTGTCGCGATCGACCGTCTCACAAATGCCAAAGACGAAGAACTGGCTGATTCGATTTTGGAGCTTAAGAAAATCACGAGGTCCGAGATCGATACCCATGAAAGATCGCTTCATCAGCTTGGCTCAGACGACAAAGCCGAGCTCAGGGCTTGCCGGCATAAGTCGGAATCGGCGCAGAACCTCTCCAAACTGCTCGTGAGCATCATCAAGATGTTCAAGCTCGCCGAAGCGCCCCCCAAACGTGGAGCAAGCACAGGCGGCGGGGCAGAGTTCGTGAATGCTTCGGAATTGCCGGCAAGCTTGTGATCAATCCGACAGTTCATCTCCCAGGTACCGTTCACCTTCCTCCTGATTTGCCCAAACCTCAACGGATCGTCCCCCTCATCCACGAGCCCCATGGGGCTGGAATCGAGACAGCCTGAAGGCTGGGGCCGGTCCATGCCCCCCCCAGCCGAATCACCCCCCGGTAGAGCCTCGCATTTCGAGCACAAGAGAGGTCTGAGTGCGCCCCAAACACTCCTTGCGGGAGCCCGGGCACCTCCCGCGTGAAGTTATGGGTTGTGCGACGGCGCAAATCCCTGTAAACGGAGTCCACTCCAAAATCCGAGGACCCAATGCAGCAGAGCCCTGGCACCCCGTCGGCCATTTTTTCCCCGGTCCTGGACGTCTCTGCACGGCGATTGCTGCTGGCTGTTCGGCTTTTTCGGGAGGTGCTGCTGCGGGATTGAGTGAAGAGATATCGGGATTGAGGCTACAGGGGGATCTCAGATTGGAACCGAGTCTGCTCCTCTACAACGTGCTGCTGAGTACGGCGGGATCCCTCGCCGTCAAAGCCATGAGAGCCAGGACCAGTGAAGACCGGGACTTCTGGAGGGGGAGATTCGGCGACTACAGCGGCACGACTCATCTTCCCGTGGGAAGCCCCAGGATCTGGTGCCATGCCGCTTCCGTGGGTGAGGTGAGCGGAGCCCTCCCGACCATCGAGGGCATTCTGCAGGCTTTGCCGGATGCCGCGGTCTTTCTGACCGTGGGTACCTGGCAGGGGTACCGGGCTGCGAGCAGCCGCGCGCCCCGCTCCGTTGGCGTGCTGCCCTTCCCTCTGGATTTCCGAGGGGCCCTGAGGAAAGCCTTCCGGACCATCCGGCCTGATCTCTATGTGGCCTTCGAAAGCGAGTTCTGGCCCAATCTCGCAGCCTTTCTGAGAGATGGCGGGGTGCCTTCAGTTTTGCTCAACGGACGCGTGACGGATCGCTCAATGGATCGGTATAGCCTCATGAAACCGCTTTTCCGTCCCATTTTTGAGCAGTTTGAGTGTCTCGCCATGCATTCGGAAGCCGATCGCCGCAACGTTTTGAAGCTGGGAGCCCGCCCGGATCGCGCGCTGATCCTCGGAAGCTCCAAATATGATGGACTGGGCACCCGGGCGGATCCCTCCCGGGTTGCTCATTGGAAGCAGGTGCTGCAGCTGCCCGAAGACGCGGTTGTGGTCATCGGCGGGAGCTTGCGACGTTCGGAGTGCACGGGGCTTCTCGATGTTTTTCTGAAGCTTGGAAAAATCGAGAAGCGCCTTGTGGGTCTTTTTGTGCCGCGCCATCTGGAGCAAATCCCCAACATGGTCGGGTGGCTCGAGGACAAAGGAGTCCCGTTCCAGCTTCTCTCGAGGATCGAAGCCCGAGGGGAGCCCCTCCGGGATGCCGTGTTGCTGGTGGATCGCATCGGCATCCTGTTCGACCTCTATGGGCTCGGCGATCTCATTTTTTGCGGCGGAACTCTGGAGCCCATCGGCGGGCACAATATCCTCGAGCCGGCGGCCTGGCAGAAGGCCGTTTTTTATGGACCCAACGTGCAAAAGGTTCAACATGAGCACTTGACGCTGCGATCCTTCGGGGGCAGCTTTGAAGTGAGGGATGCCAATGAGCTCCTGGAGACCTGGAGTAGCTGGATCGGCCGCCTGGATATGCTGCGGCGGCACGGAGAGCGAGCGGGTCAAGCCCTTCAGGCGATGGGCGGGGTCGTGCCGCGTCAGGTCCGGTTGATCCTGTCGGTCTTGGCGGGCCGCAGGTAGGCTCGATGTTTTTTACAGTGGAGGTTTTTCGGTTGCCGGCCGAATGATGGGGTGCCCCCGGGTTTTTGCAGCCGCTGGTCCATCCGGACCGGCTTCCAGCCGTGAGTGACGTTGACAGTGGCCAGCACAAAGAGCATGCCACAGATGAGGTGTACCATGGGACGAGAATACCGGCCGAACGTGAGAGAATCTGCGGTCATTTCGAGATTGGATCATGCCAAGGAGAACCAGCGGCTCAACGCCATGCACCTGCTGCGTGAGAACATCGATGCGCTCAGCGACCGCGTGGCCATGAAGCTGATTGAAGAACGCTTGATCGAAACCACGAGCCTTCAGGACCTGGAGGCACAGATTCAGATTTGCCTCGAAAAGCTGCTGGCGGCGGAGGAGTTCGAAGTACAGTTTCAGACGGCTAACCTGAGGACCCTGGTTGCCCGTCCGAATTTCATCAGCCTGTACCTGACCGCCTTCATCGTCGAGGAGCTCATCGATCACAAGTCCATCGTCGAAATGTATGGGACGGACGAAGACATCTATCGATGTGTGGACCGTCAGGTGAGCCGGCAGATTCCTGCCTGAGCCGCGTGGGTTTGGTGCAGTTTCGGGTTTCGAGCTTCA
>JBFYYO010000264.1:0-4849 GCA_041310025.1 Syntrophobacterales bacterium | reverse complement strand
GTGGCCAGAGACTCCTCCTCCGTGACCTTCTGTTTCATCTTCTCCAGCATGTTGATGGTGCTCGAGGAGTCGATCCTGGCCAGCTGCTGGTTGACTTTGCGCATGGAGGTGGCCGTTTTGGCGCGAGCCCTCAGCGTGATCAGCTCGTTTTCATAAGTCGAGATGGTCTTGCGCAGATCATCCACTTTGCCCTGAAGCTGTTGGGACATGGCATTCTGATTATGATAATCCTGGAAGAGCTGAGCTGCCCGGCGGTCAGCCGACTCCTTTTCACTCAGCACCTCCATGGCCAGCTGCTCGGCCTGTGCCGGATCCATCTCCCCGGTCTGCCCACGCTGCAGCAGGAGCATGGCTTTCCGCTCGAAATCCTGAGCCAGCTTGCCGGCATCGTCGGCCTGTTTCTTGAGCCGGATGGCCAGGCCCTTGATTTCCGCCAGGCTTTGCATGGCTTCTGAAAGGTCTATCTTGAGCTCCCGGATGCCCTGCTCCGTCATCTTGATGGGGTCTTCCAGCTTGTCCACGATGGAGTGGGCCTCTGATTGGCTGATCTTGAACAGTCGATTGAAGATTCCTGCCATATTTCTCTCCTTATGCTTGCTTGCTCATTTCAAGCAGCTCATCTCCATGTTCAGCCAGGGCAAGAGCCAGTGAGCGAATGGAGCCTTCCAGTTCATTCTTGTCCAGATTCTCGAGCTGCAGCGTGTCCCGATAGAACACATGGGCCGCCTCTTCGTCGAGCAGAAACGCACCGTGCACCAGGGTGGCATTCATTTGGAGGAGGCGTCGATAGAAAGACACTCCCGCGCCATCCGGCACGGGCATGATCAGTTGTTCAACGATGAGGATGGGATCCTCACAGTCCAGGATCAGGTTGGTGACCCCACTGTCCTGGTCGTCCACGATGAGCAGATCCTCCTCGGGATCTTCTTCGATGATGGCGATATCCAGCTCAGACAGAAAACCCTTGAGCTTCTCCATACAATCAACCATGGCTTCACCCTCCTTAGTTCGTGACAAACCTCGCTCAAAATCCCTGGATACACTCACAATGCAAACGCCTTGAATCTGCTACGAAAAGCTTCAAGTTTCGGGTTTCATCTGGAGAATGGAGCCTATTTTATGGACCACCCGATCAGAAAAGACATGGCCACATACACAACGGCCTCCATGATTCCCGCTCCTATGTTGGGCTTATCCTGATGGACCAGTTCCTGGGTCAGCCGTCCGCTGGGCAGGAGGATCCGATCTGCAGCAAGCCTTGCCGCCGGGAGAAGCAGAAGCCCGAACAGGGCGACACTGGCGAAAAAAGCAATGTTCTGGCTCCAGGACACGAAGGCTCCCTGTGCGGCGAAGCGGACAATGTTCCCAATGCCGAGGAGCATGCCCGCAAAGGCAGTCCCCACCGCCACGTTGTCCCGCTCCAGGGCGTCATGGACATCAAATGGCGCCATCCAGCTGTAGACCTTCGCCGCAGCGATCAGCGTCACCTGTCCCAGGGCCCAGAACACGCAAACTTGGAGCAGATGTCCGCCCGCCGCAAGGGTCCCATAGATGATGAGGCCCACGGCGACGTGGTTGGCCGCCTCGATGGCCCCTACCCCGCAGTTCTGGTCCTGGATGATCTCCTTTTCCCCGCTGAAGCGGTCCAGAATGAGCCAGTCGTTGATCCAAACGGAGATATTGAGCAGCACAATGGCAATGACGCCATAGAGGAAGATGTCGATGAGATTGACGGTCAACGAAATGGAAGGGCCTGACATGGCGCCGCCCAGCGCAAAGGTCAAGCCCAGGACATACCCTCCCACAGCCAGAGCGAATGCCAGGTTATCCCGGTCGATGAGCTGTTCCCTGAGGGCGAATTTTCGATGAGTGAGATCAAAAAGCAATTTGCCGATCATGAAAAGAATGAGCGCCGACAAAAGATAGACAAAACCGAGAACGATCGTGCCCAAGAACATAACGGATCTCCTGAATCCTTATCTTCTCCCCCTCCCGCTTGAGAAGGAGCTGCTTCTCCCGCTGGAGGAAGAACTGCGCGACGAGGATGAAGAGGGTCGCGAGCGGCCCATCCTGGACTCGACTTTCTTGGCGAAGGACTCCTTCTGATCGGCCATCCTGGCCTGCTGCCGCTCAAAAAAGCCCGTGCTCGTCTTCTGCGTGACGGTCCCCTGGGTTCCGTACTGGGGCTTTCCCTGGGGGTTTCTCGATCCATAATATGGAGCCCCCTGGCTGCGGGAATTCCTGTAATCCTGGTAGTGCCGGTAGTCGACATGGCGCCGCTTCTCGAACGAGTCACCCGCCTCGTCGATGAGACTGGAGAGAATCATGCCGGTGGCCAGCCAGGCCCATCCCTGGTTTCCCTTCTCGTCGGTCTCCCATTTCCCGAATCGCGGATCCCCGACAAACTGGAAGAGCGGGGGCTGTGGAACCGTGTCGATGGTCCCGTCGGCCTTCTTGGCCAGGATCACCATACCGAGGGAGTCTTTGTACTTCGTGTAGACGTCCTCGTTCACCTTCACCCAGTCGGTCATCTGCTGGGTGAAGTTCTCCTTACCCCCCTCCCCCGGCTTTTTGCCATTCTCAGGAAAGATGATGCGGTAGCGATGGAAATAGTCGTGAAAGAACAGGCCCTTGGAGCTCATGTCGTTGAGGATGACACTGTACTCCGGGTGGCGCTCGAGGCCGCGCCGCATGGCATCCACGGGCGAACCGCCCCCTTCACATCCCGACAGGACGACCAGCACCAACCCGATGAGCAGCCAGCGCAAGGCACCCATGAGCACCCTCTCCTGCTTCAGAGGCAGCGGGCCGAGCCTACCGCTGTTTTCCCGGAAGGATATGGATGAACTGATATTCCTCGACATATTGCCCCACGTAAGCTTCGAATTCGATGTCGCCCCACTGTTCGATGGTCAGCACCCGCTCTCTCAGCTCATCCTCGTAGTCCCAGTAAAGGAAAGGCTGAGCGGGCCCTCGACCGTCCCGATAGAACTGGGCACCGCCATAGCTCTGCATGAAGAAGGTGGTCCCCTCGAAATCGATGGACTCCAGGGGGTCGCCGTGCTGCTGAATTTGACTCTTGAGCCGCTCGTCGATCATGCCCAGCGGAATCTTGCGCGTGAGCGTCCACAAGACTCCGTCTGCCTCGATCCGATTGAGATAGTGCATCGCACCTTCACAGCGCAATTCCCAGTCGTCCGTCCTGTATCCATCCCCCGTGTCGTGGTGATGCCTCGCGACCACTTCAAAGGTGCGACCGTCATAGTCCACGAGAAAACCGGGTGCCAGTTTTGACAGCACCAGATCTTCGAAGGGATCGATCGATGGCTCCTCCTCCTTGCCGCCAAAAAGCTTCTTCCAGAATGACATGTGCTCTCCCGGATTCAGATGCGGTTCATTCAGGCATGAGACTCGGTTGTCGAAAGCTTCGAGAAGGTGGACTCGGCAGAAACCATGGACCGCATCCGTGCTCATGATTCGTCTGGTCGAGGCAGCCAGGGCAACAGCTGTTGAGAAGCTGCCAAGCTCATGCGGGAATGTATACCGCATACGCTGGCCTCCACACAATGCAAAGCTCAGCCTGTCGTGATTCTTAGTAGGTCCATAAGAGGGATCTGTCAATGGAAAGAGGATGGGGGAAATGATGCCATCAGCGGGTGAGCCGGGAAGAAGCCGGGCTCGACTCAAGTATTTTGACTGAATACAAGCCTTCCAGACACCCATGTCTGAAGCACTCGCGCCCAGTCATCCCCGGGATCGACGACCAGGATGTCCGCCGGGGCACCCGGGACGAGGCGCCCGGAATGCTGAGAGCGACTGAGAAATCTTCCGGGCCGGCTGGTGACAAGCTTAAGGGTCTCTTCCAGGGGCAGGCGATGGCGGCGGTGAGCCATAAAAGGGGCCTGGAGGAGACACTCGGGATAGTAATCGCTGACCAGACCGTCACAATGGCCGCTCAGGATCGCCTCGGAAGCCTTGATATGACCATTGGACGAGCCATCTCTCAACAGGTTGGGGGCCCCCATGTAAACCTCCATCCCCTTCTCCCTGGCGGCCCTGATGGTCTCCATATTCACCGGAAACTCGCAACCGCCGACCCCGAGCCGCTCCACCAGATGCACCTTTTCAGGAGTGTCATCATCATGACTCAACATCGGAATGCCGGCCAGTCTCACTCTCTCGCAAAATGGCCCGATATGCTCCAACCCCATGGTCTTCTGCCGGGCCTTGAATGCTGCCGCTGCGAGGGCTTCATCACGTGTCGCCCCGTACATTTCCGCCTGATACCTGAGGTAGGCTTCCAACGATTTGAACTGCCCCTGGCCCGGGGTGTGGTCCGTCAACGAAAAGAGGTGGACGGAGCGCCGATGGATGAGCTGCTCCAGAGTCGGCATGACACCGGGACAGGTCACTTCGCAGCGCGCATGGATGCGATGGTTCACACGCCGATGCGGGTGCCCGCCAAAGCTGGTTATGATTTGAACGAGCCGCTCGGCTGCAGCTGCATTCCGCAGACCGAAGTCGTTATCGGAGAAGCTGAGGGCATGACAAAAGGTTGTGATGCCGCAGGCGGCAAGCCTCTGGTCCAGGGAGCGGAGCGCGAAACCCACATCGAAGTGAACTCCCGGACGCATTTCGACACACCGCTCAATGGCATCCGAGTGGAGATCAACCAGTCCGGGCATGACCCACCGTCCCCGGACATCCATCCCTTCGGAGCCGGGAAACGCATGAGTGCCTTCCCTGACCTCAATGATCCCGTTGCCGTCGAAAATTACCGTACCTCTCTCCAACAGGCATTCCCCGTCAAATACAGGGCCTCCGAAGAGAAACTTCCTCTCGCTCATCT
>JBFYYO010000263.1:0-6394 GCA_041310025.1 Syntrophobacterales bacterium | reverse complement strand
ACCATTCGGAACCCTTCGCCGTTCGGCTCCCAGATCTGCAAACGATAAGCCTCTCCCAGGTGCTGGTTCACCAGCATGCCCTCGAGGGTGGCCACCGCGGCGTAGGGCCGCTCCGGCAGGAATGGCTGCTCGGCTGCGCATTCAGCCATGGTCTCCTGGAAATCGGCGGTGCGGTCGTCATCGAGGAGCCCCACGGCGTCGGCGCGGCAGCGCGTGCAGTGGTGCATCTGCGGCAGGAGCTCTCCGGCTGCACTACGAATGGCGGCCATCTGATCGTGAGTCGGCTCCGGAACGTTTTCGAAGGGCGTGTCCGCATTGGGGTAGACGGGCATGCAGTTGAGAATGTCCACCCCAAGATCCGCCACGGTGCGGGCCACATCGATCACGTGCTCGTCGTTGATGCCGGGGATCACGATGGTGTTCACCTTGACCTGGATGCCTTTGGCCTTGAGGGCCTTGACGGCTTCCAGCTGGCGGCTCAGCAGGAGCTCCGCGGCCTTTGCCCCCCGATAGATGACCTTGCCGTCCCGCACCCAGCTGTAAATCTTTCCGGCGATGGTGGAGTCCACAGCGTTGATGGTCACGGTCACGTGGGTGACGCCGAGCCCGGCCAGGTCATCCACGTGGGCCGGGAGCCCAAGGCCGTTGCTGGCGAGGCAAAAGAGCATTTTCGGAAACCGCGACCGCACCAGGCGCAGGGTCTCGAGGGTTTCTTCGGCGTTGGCCATGGGGTCGCCCGGTCCGGCAATGCCGACCACCGTGATGGACGGCTCCCGCTCCATGACCCGCTCGAGGTAGCTCAGGGCCTGGGCCGGCGTGAGCACCGCGCTGGTGACTCCCGGCCGGCTCTCGTTCACGCAGTCGTACTTCCGGTTGCAGTAGTTGCACTTGATATTGCACGCTGGCGCGATGGGAAGGTGGATGCGTCCGCATTCCCCTTTCACTTTCACGTTGAAGCATGGATGGCGATCGATTTCGAGCCTCATGAGCGTACCTCCGCAGGGATCGTGCGCTACAGGTAGCCGTAGCCGACGGGAGAATCTTCCTGTTTGCGTTCGAGAATTTCGTTGACCAGTCGATCCAGGAGTGCCAGCGCGCCCCGGTAGCCCAAGTGGAGCGTCCGCTGTCCGCCGAACCGGTCGTGGATGGGAAAGCCCACCCGGATCAGGGGAATGTTCCAGCGGCGGGCCAGGTGGTAACCCTTGCTGTGGCCCACCAGGATGTCTGGAGCCAGCCCCCGGGCCTCTTCGGCGATCTCGTAGAAATCCACTCCTTCCCGGGTCTCGGGCGGATCGAGCAGGATATCCTTCGTAACAGCCTCGATGGCCTGCCGAAAACCGTTGCCGTGTCCCCCCGATGCGCAGAGCACCGGCTTCACCCCGATTTCGCAGAGGAAGGCCGTGAGGCCGACCACGAGGTCCTCTTCGCCGTAAACCACCGCCCGCTTTCCGAAAACGACCTTGTGGCCGTCCACATAGGCATCCAGGAGCCTTCCACGCTCCTGGGCATGCTTTTCGGGCATGCAGATTCCCGCGGCATCTTCCAGGACTTCAAAGAACCGGTCGGTCTCCCGGAGGCCGATGGGCATCCCCACACCGTGGTGGGGCACGCCGAACCGTGCCTCCAGAAGCGCTCCGGCAGACATGGCGCTGCGCGTGAGGGTTCGCCCGAGCTCCATGGTGGCCCGGGATCCGCCCATGCTCACCAAGTCGCGGATGGGAGTCCCGCCGCGGGGGATCTTTTCGTAGTCTTCCAGGGCCGGCCCGTCCAGGGTTTCGGAATAGTCGGGGAGTACGATGGCCCGCAGTCCGAAGTCCGCCGTGACTTCCTTCAGGTAGCGAAGATCCGCCGGTGAGACGAAGCCGGGCAGCAGGTTGATGCCGTCATGTTTTTCCCCTTCCTGGGCCAGCTGATCCGCCATGGCCCGGACGGCGGCGTGGAAGCCTTCCATGTGGGTTCCGGCGTAGCTCGGCGTCGAGACATTCACCAGGAGGGGCAGCTCCGGGCTTCCCTTGCGGCTCGACCACTCCTTTCTAAACTCCTTCAGGATCATGGGCACGTCGTCCCCGATGGTCTCCGTGAGACAAGTGGTGGCGATGCCTACGAGGCTCGCCCCGTACTTCTTCATGACGTTCACCAGACCCTGCTTGAGGTTGGCCCCGCCGCCGTAGACGGCGTGCTTTTCGCCCAGGGACGAGGAGGCGATGTCCATGGGCTCCCGGAAATGGCTGATGATGTAGCGCCGCATGTAGGTGGCGCAACCTTGGGAGCCGTGGAGGAAGGGGATGGCTCCCTCGACGCCTCGAAAAGCCAGGCAGGCGCCCAGCGGTTTGCACAGCTTGCAGGCGTTGGTCGTGGATATGTAGGGAGAAGCAGTCTGTTTCAATGTGATCGTCGTCGGGTTCGTTTCCATGGCAGTCCACTCATTCACTCTCATTTGCATTGGTATTTTCGTGCTCGTATTCGTTGTCATTCCCGCATGTCCGTGGCGAGACCCAGAGGCGTTCAGATGTCTGGATCCCCGCCAGAAGCCTGCGGGGATGACGTACGAGGAATATGAGCACCATATTCTGTGGGGCTGGACTTAGGCCAAAGACCCCGCCAGTCGCCCGCACTTCCCCGAGGCATCTGAGGGAAGGCTCCCGCCGGAGCGGGATGTCTTCCTCGGCACGAAGCGCCAGACGGGACTCATGACGGAGGTGTAGACCTCGTGGGCGAAATTCAGCATGCCCACGAATCCCTCCAGGGGCTCCTTGCGCTCGTGGTTGTGGTCGCAAAAGCCGACGCCCAGCTTGTAGGCGATGGGGCGCTCCTTGACGCCGCCGACGAAGATGTCGACGTCCTTCTCCTTGAGGAACGAGGAGAGCTCCAAAGGGTTCGAATCGTCCACGATGATGGTGCCCTCGTCGGTGATCTCGTGGAGCTCCTGGTAGTCTTCCTCGGTCCCGGTCTGGGAGCCCACGAGGACCACCTGCATGCCGATGAGCCGGAAGGCCTTGACCAGGGAGAAGGCCTTGAAGGCCCCACCCACGTAGATAGCGGCCTTTTTGCCCTGTAGAGCCTTACGATACTCCTGGAGCTTAGGGTACAGCACCGAGAGCTCCTGCCGCACAAGCTCCTGAGTACGTTTCATGATGTCCGGGTCCTTGTCTTCGAAGAACCGGGCCACGCTGTAGAGGGCCTCGGCCATGTCTTCGACGCCGAAATACGAGACGCGCAGGAACGGGGTGCCGAAAGACTCTTTCATCATCTTGGCCAGGTCCATGGTCGCACCCGAGCATTGGACGACATTCAGGGCAGCCCCGTGGGCGCGCTGGAGATCGGCCACACGCCCGTCTCCCGTTATGTTGGCCACGACCTCGACGCCCATCTTGTGGAAATAGTCGCGGATGATCCAGATCTCGCCGGCCAGGTTGAAATCCCCGAGAATGTTGATGCTGAGCGGCGAAATGCCTTCCGTGCTGCCCACCCCCATGAGCTGGAACATGGCCTGGCAGGCGGCGTTGTATCCCGCCCGCTTGTTTCCCTTGAATCCCTCGGATTCCACGGGAATCACCGGGAGGGACTTTTCCTCGCTCACTCTCCGGCAGACCGACTTGAGGTCGTCCCCGATGAGCCCCACGATGCAGGTGGAATAGACAAAGGCCGCGTTAGGCCGGTGCCGGTCGATGAGCTCGGTCAGGGCCCGGTAGAGCTTCTCCTCGCCCCCGAAGATGACATCCTTCTCCTGCAGGTCCGTGGAGAAGCTCAGGCGATGGAGCTCCGGTCCGGAGGAAAGCGCTCCCCGGATGTCCCAGGTGTAGGCGGCGCAGCCGATGGGGCCGTGAACGAGGTGCACGGCGTCGGCGATGGGGTAGAGCACCACACGGGAGCCGCAGAACACGCAGGCCCGCTGGCTCACCGCGCCTGCCAGGCTCTCCCGGTCGCAGGCCATCTGGTAAGGCTGCTCGCCCTTGCGGTGAATCTGATTCGCTCGCTCTTCGAAAATGAGATCTTCCATGGGTGACTCTCCCTGGGTTCCTGGTTCCTGGTTCCTGGTTCCTAGTTCCTAGTTCCTAGTTCCTAGTTCCTAGTTCCTAGTTCCTGGTTCCTGGCCATTGGTGATTGGTGCGCGCTCCTGGTTTCGAGTTATTGGCCGTATTGGCTCCGGGCTCCAGGCTCGCGGCTCCTGATCGGGGGATTCAGGCCTGCGATGCTGAGACCCTGGAGAATCGAGTGGTAGGGCCGGGTTGCGCCCCGGCCTGTTGGTTCCTACGCCAGGAGGTACTCCTTCACCGGTCCCCCGCCGTTTTCCAGGGAATCCAGGATGGCGTCCACGGCGTCCTCGCTGCTGATGCCCTTGTACCAGTGGCCCTGGGGATAGACGAGGACGATGGGCCCTTCCTCACAGAGCTTGAGGCAGCCGGTGGTCGATACCATGGCATTGATCCCCCTGTCGGCGAGCTCTTCCTCGAGGTACGACACCAGTTGCATGGAATCCTTCTTGATGCACTTGCCTTTGGCTTCAGTGCCCCTGAAGCTGGCGCAGACGAAAAGATGATAGTCGGGTTTCTGCATGGGTAGGCTCCTTGTCGGTTTCGAGTTTCGAGTCTCTGGTTTCTGGTTTCTGGTTTCTGGTTTCGGTCGGCCGGTCGAGGAGGGCGTCCAGGATCTTCTCCAGGAGGCGCAGCCCGCCGCGATAGCCCACGGTGGGCATGTAGCTGTGGCCGACCCGGTCGAGGATCGGGAAGCCGAACCGCAGGAAAGGAATGTCCTCGTCCCGCGAAATGTACTTGAGGTAGGTGTTTCCGATCATGAGATCCACGGGGTCGTTCCGGATCCACTGGTGGAAGAGGAACATATCCCCCGAGCTGCGCACGTTGACGGGGTGCGGAACCGACCGGGTGATTTCCTGGATCCGCTTCTCGAACTTCTTGCCCGGCGTCCCCGTGACGATATGAATGGGCCACATGTCAATGGAGACCAGGAATTCGGTCAGGGCGATGAGCTGATCCGGGTCGCCCACCAGCCCCACCTTCTTGCCGTAGAAGTACTGGTGCATGTCCGCCATCACGTCGAGGAGCTGTCCCCGCTCGATGTTGAGCGAGTCGGGGACGGGCACCCCGGCCATTCGGCGCAGATGGTCGATGAAGACGTCGGTTCCGTGGAGTCCGATGGGCAGGTCGAGGACCTCGCAGGGGACCTTGCAGCGGGCGTCCAGGGAGCGGGCTGCAGCCCCCGAGGCCGTTTCACCCAGGGCGATGGTGCCCATGGCGGCCCCCGTCCGCATGAGATCCTGAAGGGTGACCCCGCCCCTGGGGAACATTTCGAACTTCCCTGTCTGCGGACCGTTGAGGACATTGGACGTATCCGGGAACACGGTCGCCGGAATGCCCAGTTCGGCGGCGATTCGCTTGATCTCGGCCATGTCCGACGGTTCGACGTAGCCCGGAATGATGTTGACGCGATGCTCCCGGCGGGTGTCCGGCGACCCGAAGTAGTCCACCATGGCCTTGGTCATGTTGGAGAACCCGGTCACATGGGTCCCGACATAACTGGGCGTGTTGGCATGGATGACGTATTTCCCCGCCGGGACTTTCCCCTCGTCCGCTGCCTTGGAGGCGATCTGGGGGATGTCATCCCCGATGGTCTCCGAAAGGCACGTCGTGTGGACGGCGATCACATCGGGGTCGTAGATGGTGAAGATGTTGTGAATGGCCTGGATCAGGTTCGCCTGACCGCCGAAGACCGAGGAGCCTTCGGTGAAGGAGCTCGTTCCGGCCATGATGGGTTCCTTGTAATGCCTGGTCAGGGTGCTGCGGTGATAGGCGCAGCATCCCTGGGAGCCGTGGCTGTGCGGCAGGCATCGATGGATGCCTAGGGCGGCGTACATGGCTCCTATGGGCTGGCAAGTCTTGGCCGGGTTGATGACCAGGGCCCGCCTTTCGACGACTTCATCGGGTGTGTGTCTCAGCAACATGGTTCTATCCTCGGTCCGTGGGGACGGTTTCGAGTTTCTCGTTTCGGGTTTCTAGTTTCTAGTTTCTGGTTACTGACCTCCGACCTCCGACCTCCGTCTCTCAGTCGCAGGCGTAGGTGGCCATGAGCTCGGGGTTCTCCTGCCAGGGGGCCTTGAGGTAGCTCCAAACCTTGCTGTTCACCATGCGGTCGATTTCCCTGTAGAAATTGACGGCTCCTTTGAATCCTGCGTAAGGGCCTCCCGAATCGTAGCTGTGGAGCTGTTTCATGGGAATGCCGCTCTTCTGGACGGCGAATTTCTCCTTGATGCCTGCACAGACGAGGTCGGGCTTGTAGATCTCGATGAGCTTCTCGGTTTCGAACTGGCTGATGTCGTCGATGACCAGGGTATCCGGTTCCATTTCGGGCATCATGCCTTCGTAGTCGTGGAGTGAGA
>JBFYYO010000262.1:0-4900 GCA_041310025.1 Syntrophobacterales bacterium | reverse complement strand
TGGCGCGCACGTGCGGCTGAGCGGCCAAAATCGGTCCGACGGTTCTGTCGGACACGCTTCGCAGCTTCCCGCAGCCTTCGGATCCCAACCTCCTGGTTGGCTTTGAGACGAGTGACGACGCCGCCGTGTACCGCCTCAGTGACACCATGGCGGTCATCTCGACGGTGGATTTCATCACACCGCCGGTGGACGATCCCGTTTGGTTCGGCAGGATTGCGGCCGCCAACTCCCTGTCCGATATCTACGCCATGGGCGGAAGGCCATTGACGGCGCTCAACCTGGTCATGTTCCCGGCCAGGAAGCTCGGCACCGAGCTGCTGAGAGGCATTCTCCAGGGAGGACACGAAAAGGTGTCTGAAGCAGGCGCATCCCTCGCTGGGGGCCACTCAGTGGAGGACGAGGAGCCCAAATACGGCCTGGCTGTCACGGGCGTGGTTTCGCCCGACCGGGTTCTCAGGAACACCGGGGCCAGGCCGGGCGATCACCTGATCTTGACCAAGCCGTTGGGAACCGGGGTGCTCTTCAACGCGCGCCGGGCCAGGAAACTGCCCTGGGCCGAGCTGGAGCGCATCCTCCCGGAGGTGGCGGCTTTGAACGGGCGCGCCCTGGAGATCGCCCTCCGCTATGATATCCACGCCTGCACGGACGTGACCGGGTTCGGCATTTTGGGCCACAGTCTGGAGATGGCGCAGGGAAGCGGTTTGCGGGTTGAGCTGAGCTATTCGGCGCTCCCCTTTTACCCCAACGCCCTCGAGATGTATGAGCGGGGTGAAACCACCGGCAGCAACCGGGCAAACCGTGAGTTGGTCCAGGGGGTTTTGGCCATTGAGGCAAAAATGACGTCCAGGCAGCAGGAGCTCCTCTTTGACCCGCAGACCTCCGGAGGACTGCTGCTGTCCGTTCCACCGGACCAGGCCGAAGATCTGGTGGTGGAACTGCATACGGGGGGCGTTGCTTCAGCGAGGAAAATCGGGCAGGTGGCGGTATCAGCCAAACCCGGACTGCGGATTGTCGATTAGCTGAAGAAGCTTTCCATTCAGGCTTGTTGACTCAGCCAGGAGGCGGATGACCGTGAAAGTTGTTTACCTGGATTACAACGCCACGACTCCCATCGACCCGCGGGTGGCCGATGCCATGCTGCCGTTCATTCACGAGCATTTCGGAAACCCGTCGAGCAGCCATGCCTATGGAGTGATCCCACGGAGAGCGGTCGAAAAGGCCAGGGAGCAGGTGTCCGCTCTCCTCGGCGCGCAGCCGCACGAAATCATCTTCACGAGCGGCGGCACGGAATCCAACAATCATGCGATCATGGGCGCCGCCCGGGCCTGCCGGTCCAGAGGCAGCCACATCATCACCTCGACGGTGGAGCATCCCGCGGTGACAGAGGTCTGTGCCGACCTGGAGCGGGAGGGATTCCGAACGACCTATGTGCCGGTGGATGGAGACGGCAGAGTGCATCCCGAGGCCATCGAGCGAGCCATCACACCGGAAACGGTCCTCATCACCGTCATGCATGCCAACAACGAGGTGGGGACGGTCAACTCCATTCGAGAGATTGCAGACCTGGCCCGTGGGCATGGCATCCTGATGCATACCGATGCGGCCCAGTCGGTGGGGAAGATCCCCGTGCGCGTCGACGCGCTGAATGTCGACCTGCTGTCGGTAGCGGGCCACAAACTGTATGCCCCCAAAGGCATCGGCGCACTCTACATGCGGGAGGGGGTGAGGCTCGAAAAGCTGATCCACGGTGCCGGGCAGGAGCGGGGATGGCGGGCCGGAACCGAGAATGTGATCCTGGCCGTGGGGTTGGGGGAGGCCTGCGCTTTGATCGACGCAAACCTCACCGGTTATGCGGCTCACATGCAAAGGATGAGGGACCGGCTGGAATCCGGCCTCCAGCTCATCTTCAGCGGTCTCCGCATTCACGGAAGCGGCGGGGTTCGGCTGCCCAACACGTCGAGCGTCGGTTTCAGGGGCATGAGGGCGAACGAAATCCTTTCGCATTTGACCGGCGTCGCCGCATCAGCTGGGGCGGCGTGCCACAGCGATCACGTGTCCGTTTCCCATGTGCTGAAAGCCATGGGTGTCCCCATGGAGCTCGCCATGGGGACACTCCGTTTTTCGGTGGGGCGAACCACGACGGAAGAAGAAATCGATCAGGCCATCCGGGAGCTGACCGAGTTGGCCGCGCTCAGATCATTGCGCCGAGATCAACACTGACGCGCCTTCTCGATCCCGGTCGAGCATGCAGTTGCGAGACGCCTGCCTTCTGTGTCAATCAACGTCCGAAGAAGCCTTTGAGCTTGTCGCCGAGCTTTTTGCCGCCCTGGCCCTTGGCATCCTCTTTGGCGCGATCCAGAAGCCCCTTCCCATATTCCATGGCCAACCCGCTGTAGTCGATGGTGTACTTCGGCTCCGCTCTCGGCCCATGGACCCTCACCGGGATCGTGACACCGGAAAGCTCCCCCAGCTCATGCCCTCCCTGCCCTTTGGAGGTGGCGACCACCGTGGGTTTCACCAGGTAATCGACCCGATCGTTTCCGATGTCGATGTCGCCTTCGCCCGTGACCCGCAACAGGGGCGATTTCATCATGAGATCGTTGTTGCGCGCCACGCCGTTCCTGATGTTGAAGGTGGCTTTGAGCTCTGTGAAATCTGTCTTCTCGGATTTGTTTTCGGCAACGGTCTTTTGTCCCTGGAGATCGCGCAGCTTGTTTTTGGCATCGCGGACCATGCCGGCGAGGTCGATGCCTTTGATGGAGCCATTGGTGATGAAAAGGACGGCACTGCCGTTAAGGCCTCTCTTCAGCGCACTTTCCGTCGCCCCCTGGGTTGTCACGTCAACGGAAATGTTCCCTTTTCCTTCGAACCGGTCGTTGCCGGCGGCATCTCTCAGGAGCGGGCCCATGTCCACCCCCGCAAGCTTTTGCTTGACGCTGAACGAAGGCGCCGACGCCGACTGGGCTGAAAACGCCCCATCGAGGCTGCCGCCATAAAGGCCGGCGGTCAGGGGATTCACGTCCAGCCTGCCGTTGGCCACCTTGATGTCCGCCCGGAGCTGTGAGCACCGGATGCTGGATGCCTTGAGCTGCCCGACGCGGACGGTGCCATCCAGGGTGATTCCCTTGAGCCCCGAGAGGTCGATGGGCTTTTCCGCTTCCTTCCCGGCCGACTTCCCGCCGCCCATGCCCTCTTTGCCGCTCTCTCCACTCCCTCTGGGTCCGGACCGGGCCGCGTAGCGGTCGACATCCAGTTTGTCCACTTTCACATCGAAAGTGTACGCCGGCGAAGCGAAACGGGTCATCCCCGCCTTGCCCTCGATTCGGCTCTCATCCAATTGAGTCACGAGCTCGACTTCAAGGGTTTCCTTGGCCAGATTCAGCCGCGCCGATCCCTCGATCCTGGCATCAACGGGACTTTTGGGAAGCGAAGGATCGTTCACATTGACCGTGGCGCTGAAGTGGGGAAGCTCGTAGGTTTTGTCCTCGATGCTGCCGCTGATTTTGGATGCCAGGGCGGACTTCACCGAACGCCCTTCCCCCTCCAGCTCCAATGCGGCCTCCATGGGTCCCGTCGAAAACGACTTCTGAGACCCTTCGATCCCCGGGATCTTGATTTTCACCCCCAGCTTCTGTTGGGCGCTGTGGATCGCCGCCGACAGACTGACCTGATCCCCGCTCACCTTTTCCCGCGTCAGAGCGAGTTTGGGAATGTCGAGCTTCACATCAAGGTCGCCCCCCTTGTGTTTGCCCTCGGCGGTGACGCTCAGCGTCGAAACAATCACCTCCGATGCTGCCGACTGAAAATCGAGATCTCCTCTCACGGCTGCATCGAGGTTCGTGATTTCTGCAGCATTGCCCTTGAGACCCAGGTCGAAAGCCGTCAAGCTGATGCGCTGTTTCTTGAGCTCTGCCAGTATGGAGGTTTTGAGGTCCACCGTGAGATCCAGGGGCGGCTCATTGGCCTTGAGCGCAAAGGCCAGCTTGACCGGGCTTCGAGCTCCCTCGGCGATGGGTCCCGTATCGATGTTCACATTGGAGAAGGCCAGTCGTTTCCCGGTGAGCTCATCGGTGTAATCGATCGAGGATCCTTCCAGTGCCACGCCCGCGATCTCGACGGCGATCTCCTCTCCCCGGGACTCGGCCGGCTTCGGCGCAGCAGGCTTTTCGGGCGGAGCCGGGGCAGCCTCCTTCGCCGCCGGCCTGGCAGCACCGGCCCCCGTCAGGTCATCAAAATTGAACTTCCCCTCTTTGGATCGGACCACGTTGGCCGCCACTCCCTTGAGCTGCACTTTGTCCACCTCCACCCGCCTGGACAGGAGCGGGACCAGTTTGAGGGAAACCCGCGCTTCATCAGCCCGAATGAATACCTTGTCGCTCCTCGGTTCGGACAGCGAGACCTTGGAAACAGCCATCCCGAGGCTTGGAAAGAAGGAGAGCTGTATATCCCCCTCGAGCCTGAGGGTGCGCTCCGTCTTCTCCCTCACGGCATCGATGGCCTGCTGCTTGTACTGGTTCGGATCGAACGTCGCGGCAACATAGCCGATGACTGCGGCAAAGATGACCACGATCAACCCAAGCACAATCAGAAGCACTTTGAAGGCTTTGAGCATTTCCCTCTCCTTCCTGGTGGTCGCTGCGGTCAGCAGCTCGATACGGGAGATCTCAAATTCCCTCCTCCCTCGCCAACACTCTGCCCAACACATCCCTCAGATTCTGGAACGAGAAAGGCTTCGGGATCAAACCCGCCAGTTCTGCACCGCTGAAATGGCTCTCCACCTCTTCTTCACTGTAGCCGCTGGAAATGATGATGGGGATGTTCGGATCGATGGCCTTCAGGGCATGAAACGTCTCTTCGCCGCTCATGCGGGGCATGGCGAGGTCTAGCACGACAAAATCGA
>JBFYYO010000261.1:0-4979 GCA_041310025.1 Syntrophobacterales bacterium | reverse complement strand
CTGAGGCGATTGCCTCCTGAACCGAGCCCAGTGAGGCCACATCCGGAGCGGTGAGCCGGGAAGCAGGAGAATCCTGGCCAACCATGGATCCAGCTCCTGCTCCACGGTGCCTCCGGGACAGCACAGATCGCCCGCCTGGCGGACTCTCCTGGAACGTTTGTTCAGAACGATGCAGATTTCACCCAGACCTGGAGCCTCCGGGCAAACCCCGCGTCTCCGGCGGGGCATCCTGGCCAGGAGGAGCATGACGCTCGACGGCGCCTGATCCTCCCATGACTGATCGGGGAACAGGCCCCAACGGGCATCGGCCCCATCGAGCTTCCGCAGAAGATGCCCCCGAAACAGGACGGGATCGCTCAGAAGCCTCTGCTGCCCTGATGCCCCCTGCAATGCTCCAACCATGCTCGCCATTTCTCGTCCAGCCGCTTTCCCGAAACCCGAAAGCGCGTCTTCATCTCCGGAGCAAAAACCGCCACCTTGAATTCCTCCAGCATCCAGCGGAAGTCCTCCAGGTACTGCCTGTCCGCTCCGCATCCCGTAACGCGGGCCGCCGCTTCCAGCTCCTTCAGCCTGGCCTGGTAGACCTTGATCTGCTCCCGCTTCTGCTGGTCTTTCTCCGGAGAAGCGTAGAAGCGCGAACCTCGGATTCGGAGGGCCTTGAGGTAGTGGGGCAGCGTCTGGATAACGGATCGCGTGTAGAGATCCAGAAAGCCGGGCGGGACCAGTTCCTCCAATTCCCGCTGCAGCCCCCGCAGCCCCTCGACCACCTTGCCGTTGTCCTGCGCCAGCCGCCGGAATCGATCCAGTTCCTTTCGAGTCTCTTCTCTTTCCCGAACCACTTCCCAGACCTCCGAGACCAGCTCCTGTCCCCTGGCCGCCAAACAGCCTTTGTAGCGGCGGACAGTCTCCTGGAACCGGTGCCGATCCGGCGGCTGAGGACCATGCAGCTCAAAAAGCTCGCGCAGAGCGTAGTCAAGGAGCTGTCCATTGGCGTCCCGGATGTGGCCCATGAAGAACACCGCAGAAGCCAGCTCCCCCTGAAACACCCAATCGCGCCGAAGCTGCTTGAGCTCGGCTTCGAAGGCCAACTGGTAGAGCGCCCGCAGCGCCTCCCGCGTCTTCTCACCGGCAGTCTCAGGGTCTGGAAAGAGACGCACGGAAAGCTGGCGCCCATCCACGATGAGAGCCGGGTAGGCATGCCTCATGAGCCCCAGGGCATCCTCGCCCAATTCGACGGAGGGGGGAATCTCGCCAAAATCCCAGAGGGGAAGGTCATCCTTTTCCCAGCGCTTTCGGGCATTTTCCCAGAGCTCATCCTGGTGCCTGCCGGTGGCTGTATCCCGAAGCCCGTGCAAATCCCTTCCCTCGGCCAGGACTTTGCCTTCGGAATCCACGACCGAGTATCTCATGCGCAGATGTTCGGGCAAGGACAGCACGTCCCACTGGTCGGTCGCGACGCGGGCTCCGGTGAGCTCCTCAAGCGCACGGCTCAGCTCGGTCAAAAAGTCCCCTTTGCCAAAGGGGAGCCGCCCGGCGACCTGTCTCGCCGTCTCACCCGCCGGGACGAACTGCCTTCGAAGCCCCTTGGGCAAACCCTTGAGGAGTGCCAGGATTCTCTCCTCCAAACCTCCGGGAACCCCCCAGTCAAAAGGTTCGGGGGAGAGTCGATGGAGGGCGTGCACCGGCACCTTGACGGTGACCCCGTCCTGCGACTCGCCAGGCCTGAACGTATAGGCCAGAGGCAGTCTGAGCTCTCCGTAGTGCAGGCTGTCGGGATAGCGATGGAGAACATCAAAGTCCGGCGTGGTCTGCAGCAGGTCCTCCTCGCGCATTCTCAATGCCTCATCCCCCCCCTGGTGGCGCACGAAGCGCTCGAGGGACCGCGCATCCGAAATGGCGGGCAGGCGACGATCGTAGAAGTGGAAAAGGGTCTCCTCGTCCACCAGGAGATCCCGGCGCCTGGCTTTGTTCTCCAGGTCCTCGATGCGGCGGATCAGCTCCCGGTTGTGATCCATGAAGGGAAAGCTCCGCGGGAGCTCCCGCCTGACGAGTGCGGACCGGATCAAAATCGCCCGAGCCTCCTCGGGCTTGATTCGGCCGTAATTCACCTTCCGTCGCTCCACCACCGGCAGCCCATACAAGGTCACGCGCTCGCAGGCCACCACCTGTCCTCTGTCCTTCTCCCAGTGTGGGTCCGAATAGGAATACCGGCAGAGGTGGCGTCCCAGCTCTTCCGCCCAGGAAGCTTCGATGTCGGCCGCCGTTCGGGCGTAGAGCCGGTTGGTCTGCACCAGCTCGGCCGCCACCACCCAACCCCCGCCCCTGTTGAAGAGCCCGGAGCCGGGGAAGAGCATGGCCTGCCTTCCCTTGCTGCACATATACTGGTTCTTCTCCTTGCGCATGCAGACGTGGCTGAGGTACCCGCTCAAAACCGCCCGGTGGATGGCATCGTAGCCCGGAGGCTCGTCTTGTGGCCGAAAGCCCCCCAGTTCCTCCAGGATATCCGTGATTTCATCGTGGATGTCCTTCCACTCCCGCAAGCGGCGGTAAGACAGGAAATGGTTCTTGCAGTAGCGACGAAGCTGGCTCTGGCTCCGCTTCTCCGCAGATTCTCCCCACACCGTGCTCCAGATGTTGAGAAGCGTCAGGAAATCCGACCGGCGATCCCGGAAAGCGGCATGGGCGGCATCGGCCTGGGCCTCGAGCTCCAGGGGACGCTCCCTCGGATCCTGAATGCTGAGGGCCGCCACCAGGACTTTCAACTCCTTCAACCCGCCTTCATCCCGCGCCTGGAGCAGCATGCGGCCGAGCCGCGGGTCCAGCGGCAGTCTCGCCATGATCCTGCCCCTCTGAGTCAGCCCGCGGTTGTCATCCACGGCCCCCAGCTCCTTGAGAACGGCGAAGCCATCCTTGATGGCTGCAGGCGACGGCGCATCGATGAACGGAAAATCCTGGATGCTCCCCAGCTTCAGGTAGAGCATCCTGAGGATGACTTCCGCCAGGTTGGACCGCAGGATCTCAGGCGGCGTGAAGAGCGGGCGGCCCTCATAGTCCTCACGCGGGTAGAGCCGAATGCAGATGCCCGCCTCCACGCGGCCGCAGCGGCCTTTACGCTGGTCCGCGCTGGCCTGGGATATGGGGGCGACGGGGAGCCCCTGGGTCCTCGAGCGTGCGTTGTACTGGGAAATCCGGGCAAGCCCGGTGTCGATGACATAGCGGATCCGTGGAATCGTGATGGAGGTCTCGGCCACGTTGGTGGCCACGATGATGCGGTCTTCGGGGGTCAGCTGGAAGACGCGCTGCTGCTCGGAAGCCGCCATGCGCCCGAAAAGCGGAAGCACCAGGGTATGGGGATAACGCCTTTCCTCCAGCCGCAGAGCCGTCTCGCGAATGTCGCTCTCGGTGGGCATGAAGACCAGGATGTCCCCCCGATCCCCGAGGCTCCACCCGGCCCTCAGCTCATGGATGGCGTCCACGGCCTGGTCCACGGGGCCGACCTCGCCTTCCTTGTCTTCGGACAATTCCAGGGGCCGGTACCGCACTTCCACCGGGTAGGTTCTCCCCGACACCTCGATGATGGGAGCTCCCCCAAACGCCGCCGAAAAGCGCTCGGGATCGATGGTGGCCGAAGTCACGATGACCTTGAGGTCCGGCCTGGCGGGCAGAAGCCTCTGGAGCAGCCCGAGCAGGAAATCGATGTTCAGGGTGCGCTCGTGAGCCTCGTCCACGATGATCGTGTCATAAGCCCGGAACTGCCGGTCGCGCTGAGCTTCCGCCAGCAGGATGCCGTCGGTCATGAACTTGATCCGGGTGGACCGGGCCGTCCGATCCTGAAAGCGAATCTTGTAGCCGACCAACCGCGCCCCGGAAGGACCCATCTCCTCCGCCACGCGCTGGGCCAGGGTGACGGCCGCGATCCTGCGCGGTTGAGTGCAGCCGATGAGCCGGTCGGCGCCCTGCCCGGCCTCCAGGCACATCTTGGGGATCTGCGTGCTCTTTCCGGAGCCCGTCTCGCCGGTGATGACCAGCACCTGGTTCGCACGAAGGGCCTCGACGATCTCCGCACGCCTCTCGGTAATGGGAAGCTCAGCTGGGTAGGCCAGGGGAATAGTCGCGGGAGAGGATTTCATTTCATGCATGGACCATGAAGCGTGATGATGGGGGTGGATTCTGGTTTCCAGTTCGTTTCCAGTTCCTGGTTTCTGGTTTCTGGTTCCTGGTTCCTGGTCTGAAGTCTCAAGTCTCAGGTGTCAAGTTCCAGGTTCAGGGCTCGAAATGGCGAGCCACGGGTTTCGAGTCCCAGCTCCCGGGCTTGGGTGGCAAGGGCTCCATTGCTGCGAAGCAGTGAGAGGTCGTGGCGGATGAGGACGCGTTGGCCAGCTGACCGCAAACACTGGGCCTGTCTTCAAACCGCCGTTCTTTTTGCTCCGTGTGGGGAACTCTGCTATCCTCCACGGGTCCAATCCCAGGCAGCAGCCGTACACCGGGACCGCTCCACCCGGCACAGAGAGCTCGAGAAGAAGGATATCTCATGGAATCGTTCCTCCAACAAGTGAATGAAGCCGCACATTACCTCACGGCCAGACTGCCCGTCCATCCCCGCATCGGCGTCATCCTGGGAACCGGCCTGGGCGGAGCAGCCGAAAGCGTGTCGGAGTCGGCCGTCGTCCCCTACTCCGAAATCCCCCACTTCCCGCTGAGCACGGCTCCGAGCCACGAAGGCCGGTTGATTGGCAGAGAATGGGCCGGCCAGTCTGTCCTCATCATGCAGGGAAGGTTTCATCTCTACGAAGGATACAGCCCGCTGCAGATTTCATTTCCCATCCGCATCATGGCGCAGCTGGGAATCCGGTTTCTCATTGTATCCAATGCCGCCGGCGGTCTGAACCCCAACTACCGCGCCGGCGACCTCATGCTGGTGTCGGATCATATCAACCTCACCGGCCAAAACCCGCTGGCCGGACCAAACGCCGATGAAT
>JBFYYO010000260.1:0-5010 GCA_041310025.1 Syntrophobacterales bacterium | reverse complement strand
TCGTACCACCCGATGAAATACTCATCCTTGACGATCAGAATGAATTTCGGAATTTCAGCAACCTCAGGAATATAAGGGTCAAGCGGGCTCCATTTCTTGTAGGCTCTCAGGTTGTTGGGCACGATCAGCGGCCGTCCGTCACGAATGTCCTCGTCGATATAGTAAGCGGCCTTGGCGTTGATGCGCGAAAGCATGTGCCGGATCACACTCGGGCTCAACTCGGGGTCCTTGGCGCTGATCCTCTGGATCTCTTGATTCGTGATGATCCTCATCGTGAGTCCCGTATCGATCTGCGCTCTCGGCCCAGGTTTGGGCGAAGCAGATTTTGCTTTCACCGCCGCCACGGTGGATGATTGGATGCCGCGCACCGGGTAGTTATAACGTCGATCCTGCTGCACCATCGCTCTGTTGGCGCTGCATCCCATGGACAGCAACAGTACCAGCACCCCTAAAAAAGCAGTCCTCAGCTGCGTGGAAAACATGGCTCCCCTCCCTCTATTCCTGACCGGGTCCCATCGCCCTGAATCATTCAGGGGCCTGATGACATGCATGGACCGGATATCGGGTCATCGGAGTTATACTATTAGGTGAAAATTAAGGATCACGCTCGCCCCGGTCCAGAGCTCATGACCGTACATCGAGGTAGGTGAAGATGGGATGGACTTGCCGTTCAACGCTTGTGGAAGGGAGGGTTGCTCGAATCACGAGCTGAGAATAAAAGGAGCTTCCTTGAACTTCGAATCTCAAGATCAGGTGGATGTTTGGGCTCTGCGAAGAGGTGAGACGACGATCACGATCAGGTCATGGGCTGCCGGAGTCCAGCGTCAACTCCCTTTGGGATTCCTCCTGCCTGTAGAGCTCAAAACCCCTTGACAGATAATGCGATAAAGCCCTCGGATCATCCAGGGAGCAGGTGTGAAGCCACACTCTCTGAGCGCCCAGATACCAGGCCCGTTCAATGGCACAAGTCAGAAGATGGCCTCCCAGGCCCATTCCCGTGAACCTTCGCAGGAGACCAAAGTAGACGATCTCGACATCCCCGTCGGATTGAGCATCCAGCTCAAAATAGCCCGCCGGCAATCCCCCGGCCGAGAGCAACCAGGTTTCGATCTCCGGCTGCATCAGGTATTTCAGCCAGTCACCAACGGTCCAGGACGAACGGTCAACCCAGTGCCAATCGGCCCCGATGGTCGTGTAGAAGAATCGGTTCAGCTCCGGCTTCGGCGGACTGACCTGCGAAAGCGCCAGCCCATTCAGGGACGAGAGGCTCCGATTCAGCTGATCCCGCGCCGTCATCTGCAGATAATAGGTGGTGACGAGCACTTTCCTCGATCTCATCTCAGCCTTGCCAGTGCACGAAAGAGGAGAAGCTCCGGGCCTATGACGCATAGGGGACTCAACTCAAAGAGAGCCCCCAATCGCTCGACAGGACGCCCCGCGGCTCCCTTCAGTCGGCCCATGATCGAGATCGATGGATTGAGTGAGCTGACGGGAGGCCATGATGTTGTAGAGGGTCGTGCCAATGGACTTGAATACGCTCTTGAGAAAGGACCGCGGACACTTGCGGAGGAAAAAGTTGGCCTTGATGAGGGAGGGATCGAAGTGGCTCAGCACCATCTCCCCCTTGAGAATGCGATAGAGCTCCCGGGTCTCGAGATGGTGTGTCCGAATATTGCACGAGAAGCCGTCGTACCTGCCGTAGTCGTTGAGGTTGGTGACCAGACCGGCGGCAAGCATCTCTTCGCGCAGGACGGTCTTGGGATAGGGGGTGAGGTACTGCGCATAGATCATGTCCGGCTTAAGGGATCGAATCAGTCGAATGTTCTCTCTCACACTGGCTGCCGTATCCTCCGGATAGCCAACGATGCACCCTGCGATGATGGCCATGCCATGCTGCCGCAGAAGGGCTGCGGCCCGACGGTTGATCTCGGGGTTCGTGGGTTTGTTCACCCCTTTGAGCGCCTGGGGCGTCATGGCTTCGAAGCCGACAAACACATAGCGGAAATTGGCCCGATCCATGTCCGCCACCAAATCGGGGTTCTGGGCGATCCCGACAGCCGTCACCTGAACCAGATAGTGCATGTCGTTCAAGCCGTGTCGCACGATGCTTCTGCATACCCTCCGGAAGTGGTCGATGTCGTGGGTGATGTTGTCGTCCACGAAGAAAACCGCCTTGCTGCCGCGATCCTTGATGGCGTGGAGGTCCTCAAGGATTCGGTCTTCCGAATACGTGCGGAACGTCCGTCCGTACATTCCCGTGATCGAGCAGAACTTGCAGTTGTAAGGGCATCCGCGGGATGTTTCGGCAACATCCATGGGATGATGGAGCATGTAAAAATCACTCTTGAGCCTTGCCCGGCGATCGGGAATCGAAACCCGATCAAGATCCATAAGAGGTCTCTTGGGGTTATGACGCCAGGTGCCTCCATCGCGATAGCTGAGCCCGAGCACTCTGCCGTAAT
Source organism: Syntrophobacterales bacterium (assembly GCA_041310025.1). Lineage (GTDB taxonomy): Bacteria > Desulfobacterota > Syntrophobacteria > Syntrophobacterales > Syntrophobacteraceae > JALOOX01. The sequence continues at coordinate 2,548 of JBFYYO010000260.1, read as the reverse complement.
CCGGGTCGGTCCGGCTGAGCTCCGAAAGCAGTTCGGCGAACGTGGCTTCGCCCTCGCCTCTCACCAGAAAATCCAGCGAAAGATGCTCACCGTTGGCCGTGATCTCCTCAGCCATGAGTGTCGCATGGTACCCGCCGGCCACCAGCATAACCGCCGGGTCCCATGCCCGGATGAAATCCGCTACCCGGCGCAAAGTCTCGAACTGGAACGTCATGCTGCTCAAGCCCACGACCTGCGGCCTGAAATCATTCAGCGTCTCCTCGAGAACCCGGCGAATCCGGGGCTTGTAGAGGACGAGGTCCAGTACCTTGACCTCGTGGCCGCCCAAATTTCCTGCCAGGGAGACAACCGCCAGGTTGGGAAGCCGGGCCACGTAATCAATGACATCCGCCGTATCCGGCATGGAAATGAGCAAAACTCGCATCAGATCTCCCGTTCAAAAATGCGGAACGTCTTATAGCGCTTGCCCCCGAAACGCTCGACAGTGCGAATGAAGTGCGCGAGGGACTCGACGATGAGCGAGCAGTCGCACACCTCGCAAGACGTGGTCTTGACCATGTGGAGGTAGGTCCGGAGTATCAGTGCGTGATGCAGCAGTTTACCTTGGTAAGGGCGTCGAACGCCCAGCAGCAGCACGCGGGCTTTCTTGAGTGCTTTGAATCTCGCCTCATAAAGGAGGCGGAGCATTCCCCATGGGGTCATTCTGCCCTTGAGCTTTTGAACCGCAGGATTCAAATCCGGGATGTTGACCACGAAGGCCACAATGCGGCCGCCATCCAGAACCAGGTGGATCATATCAGCTTTCAGAATGGGCCTGAGCTGCCGGAAGATGTGATGGAATTCCTTCCTGGTGAAAGGTACATGGCCCCAGTTGTCATCCCAGGATTCGTTGAAGATTTCCATCACCTCGTCTGCACGGCTTGTGAAATCCCGAACCGTCGGGGAGGTGAGAACGAGGTTCTGCCCCTTCATGATGGTCTGCAGGCGCTTTTCCATGGCCTCCGCATCAATGTCGCGCTGGGTAACCCTGAACGCATACCAGTCGATGGCCTTGCGGAACCCCCATTGAAGGAGAAGATCCTGATAGTAGGGAGGGTTATGAGCATGGAGGATGACCGGGAGTGAATCGAATCCATCCACCAGAAGTCCGACTTCGTCGTAGATGGAGAAGCTCAGCGGGCCAAGAATGCGCCCTTTCCCCCTTGACTTGAGCCAGGACGCAGCTGCGTCGAAGAGCGCACCGGACACGCGGGGATCGTCGACACACTCAAAAAACCCGAAAAACCCGGTTCCCGGATCATGCCGCTCTTCGTACCGCGGATTCACGTGGGCAGAAATGCGGCCCACCGGCTTGCCGTCTCTCAAAGCCAGGTAATACTGAGCGGTTCCATACTCAAAAAATGGCCCGCTCCTCGGATTGAGGATGCGTCTTTGCTCTGAGACAATGGGAGCAACCCAGAGTGGGTCTTTCTCTTGAACGGACCTTGGGAGATTCAGAAAATCGGCAAATCCCGTGTTGAAATCAATGGGAATCACCTTGACTTCATTCGTGGAGAACCTGGCTTGCAGTGATTCCATCACCCTTCCGTGCAAAACTCTCGTTGACCCAGAAATGGCTGATCGACCTCACACGCGCTTCCGAAGGCCACACGGAGCATCATCTCAACGCCCAATCTGTTTACGAAGCGTCACCTGGCCTTTCAGCCCCTCCCTCAAATCCAAATCGGGGTTGGCCACCGAAAGCTCCAAACTGTAGTAGGTCGGCTGCTCCACAGCAGGCGTCAGCGGCGCCCATGAGAGTCTTGATACTTTGGCCTCGAACACCCGGTTGGGAAAAGAATCGAAGGTCACATCTGCAAGGTCCCCCACCGAAATCTTCACCGCCTCGAGCTCGTGAACCTGCGCTCTCATGAGCATGGGCTCCATGACCCCGATCATGAATGCCTGTGTGCCGGGAGGCAGTTCGGCGTCCTCTCTCATTTCAGGAGCAATCCAGATGATCTGCCCGGCTATGGGAGCGACGATGCGGACAGGCTCCCCAGTCTCTACCGCCTTGAGAGTCCCTCCCATATTTTCACGCAAAAGCTCCAGATCGTCTCTGAAAGCATCCTTCTCCAAGCGGAGCTTTTGCACCAGCGATGCCCTTTGCCTTTCGGCGATCTGGATTTCCTTCTCCACCTGGATCAGACCCTGAGCAGGCGCCAGATCTTGAGCAGCCAACTGCTGCAGTTCCGCGCCCCTGCGGTGCAGATTGGCCAGATTTTTCTCAAAATCCGTAAGCTGAATCTCCATATCCCTGATGTGCACGCCCGCGATTCGCTTTTTCAGGCCCGGTACCATCTCGCTCGAAAGCCGGTATTCGGCCAGCACCTCTCCCTTTTTCACACGCTGTCCCTCGTGCACACGGACTTTGCTGACCGTCCCCTTAAAATACATGAACACCGGCCGTTTCAATGGGCAAACCAGTTTGCCCTGAAAAGCTTCAACATACGAGGAGCTCCCTCCTTGGACAGAAGGACCATTGGGCTCATCCCCCATCGCATCGTTC
>JBFYYO010000259.1:0-5220 GCA_041310025.1 Syntrophobacterales bacterium | reverse complement strand
AGGTGAAAGTGGACGACGCCGTCCGCGTCCGCCTGGGCGAAGGCTTCATCGAGTGCACGGTGACGTCCGTCGAGTCGAGCGATGAGCGCAGCGGGGCATGAATGACCGAAGGACGAATGGTGGTTTGAGCTCCCCCCTTGAGGGGGGCTGGGGGGTGTTCTCTTCTGCGCCCGAGGAAGCACACCCCCCCTTGACCCCCCTCAAGGGGGGGTGTGACCCATGCGCACGCCTGAACGCAGAGCTGTTCCCTATACGGATGGGAAGGAAAAACATGGCAAAGAAGAAAGCAGACCCTTTTGAGGAATCGCTGAAGAAGCTCCAGGCCATCGTCGAGAAGATGGAGCGTGGAGACCTTCCCCTGGAAGACGCCGTCGAATCTTACACGGAAGGCATCAAGCTGGCTCAGTATTGCCACCAGAAGCTCGAGGAAGCGGAAGCCAAGGTGCAGACGCTCATGAAGGACCTGGACGGTGAGTGGAAGACGGCTCCCTTCGAAGCCTCGCCCGGGAGCGGCGACGAGAGTTGAAATGATCAAATTGATGGATCTGAGCCTCTCGGGATGATATAGGGATTCGATGAGGGTTGCAAATGCGCCCACACTCTCTTATGAACAGCTGGATTCACGATCCATGTGCGAACGATCGGCTGGAGTGCTCACCCGGAGTCTCGTCCTGCAGTCTGCTTGTTGGCCTTTTGACATTGGAGCCGGATTTCAGCGAGGGTGAGCCATTCACCATCCAACGAGATGAACATGCAGGAATCTTTTGATCTGAAACTCTACCTGGCCGAGCGGAAACGAGAGGTGGAAGCCGCCCTCGAGGCATCCTTCCCGGCTCCTGTGGGGCTTCAAAAGAGCGTCATCGAAGCGGCTCGCTACAGCCTTTTTGCCGGTGGCAAGCGGCTGCGCCCCATCCTCTGCATGACCGCCGCCGAGGTAGTCGGCGGATCGGCCCAGCCCATCATGCCCGCCGCATGCGCCCTGGAGATGATTCATACCTATTCGCTCATTCACGACGACCTGCCGGCCATGGACAACGACGACTACCGCCGTGGGCAGCTCACCAGCCACAAGGTTTTTGGTGAAGCCATCGCCATCCTGGCTGGAGACGCGCTCCTCACAGAGGCATTCGATTTTGTGGCCCGGATGCTGGACATGCCCGGGCAGTCAGCCGACCGCGTCCTTCAGGCCATCCGCATCCTGGTCAAGGCGGCGGGATATCGGGGCATGATCGGCGGGCAGGCGATCGATCTGGAATGTGAGAATCTGGAAACCGATATCGCCACGGTTGAATACATGCATATTCACAAAACCGGGGCACTCCTTTCGGCATCCCTCGAAATCGGGGCACTGCTCGGAGGCGGCTCGGATGAACAGACCCGCAGCCTGAAGCGCTATGGCCATCACTTCGGCCTGGCCTTCCAGATTACCGACGATTTGCTGGATATTGAAGGGGATGCCGAGGAGATGGGCAAACAGCCCGGATCCGATATTGCCAGGAACAAGAAGACCTACCCCGCTCTTTTGGGCTTGGCTGGATCGAAGGAGTCCGCGCGCGAGCACGTGGAACAGGCCTTGCATCAGCTCGCGTCGTTTGGAGAGGCCGCAGAGCCCTTGAGGGCCCTGGCGCGGTACCTGCTCTTGCGCCGGGCGTGACAGAGAACCTCGGCAGTTCGTCAAAGGGAATGCCGCACCAGGCGGCCACCCTTTTGTCGAAGCAGGTTTGTCATGTTACATTGGCATTGAAGCATACATGAGTATTCCGCTTCCCTAGTGAGGTTGAACTTTGAAAGAGAATCAAGGTAAATCGTTGCTCTCTCAGATTGACGGCCCCGGTCAGCTCAAGAAGCTCTCGATCCCGCAGCTTCAGCAGCTCGCCCAGGAAATCCGTGACACCATCATCTGCACCGTGGCGGAAAACGGGGGCCACCTGGCTCCCAATCTGGGTGTCGTAGAGCTCACCCTGGCTCTTCATCATGTTTTCGAAGCCCCTCTGGACCGCATCATCTGGGATGTGGGCCACCAGGCCTATGCTCACAAGCTCCTCACGGGGCGTCGAGCCCAGTTCCAGACCATCCGCCAGTACGGGGGCCTGAGCGGTTTCCCCAAGCGGTCCGAGAGCAAATACGACGCGTTCGGGACGGGCCATTCCAGCACGTCCATATCGGCGGCCCTGGGAATCGCTGTGGGTAATGCCCTCAAGGGTGCCCCCAATCGAGCCATCGCCGTCATCGGCGACGGCAGCATGACGGGGGGACTGGCCTTCGAGGCACTCAACCAGGCGGGCGATTTGAACAAAAATCTCATCGTTGTCCTCAACGACAACGAGATGTCCATTTCGCCCAATGTGGGGGCCCTGTCGTCATTTCTGAGCCGCAAGCTCTCCAACCGTACGCTCGTGAACCTGAAGCGCGAAGTCGAGAATGTACTGCGCTCGATTCCCAGCCTCGGACCCAACATCATTCAGATTCTCAAGCGCAGCGAGGATTCGCTGGTCAGTTTCTTCACACCCGGAATGCTTTTCCAGGCCCTCGATTTTCACTATATCGGACCCATCAAGGGACACCGGCTGGACCGGTTGATCGAGACCTTCGAAACGGCCAAGCAGCTGGAAGGCCCCGTCCTGGTGCATGTCATGACCCAAAAGGGGCGCGGCTACAAGCCTGCCGAGTGCGATCCCACGAGCTTCCATGGGGTGGGATCCTTCGACATCGCGACGGGCAAAAGCTGCGGATCCAACTCGGGCAAGCCCTGCCCTCCTTCCTACACCCAGGTGTTCGGCCAATCCATGATCAAGCTGGGCGAGGAGAGCACCAATGTCATCGGCATCACCGCGGCCATGCCTCAGGGAACCGGTCTGGATGCTTTTGCAGCGCGCTTTCCCGATCGCTTCTTCGACGTGGGCATCGCCGAGCAGCATGCGGTGACCTTCGCGGCAGGCCTCGCCACCGAGGGATTCCGGCCCGTCGTGGCGGTCTATTCCACGTTCCTGCAGCGCGCCTACGACCAGATCATCCATGACGTCTGCCTCCAGGACCTCCCCGTGGTCTTTGCCATGGACCGGGGAGGCATCGTCGGGGAGGACGGCCCCACCCACCATGGGTTGTTCGACCTCTCGTTTCTCCGTCCCGTCCCGAATATGGTCCTCATGGCCCCCAAGGACGAAAACGAGCTTCAGCACATGCTGAAGACGGCCCTGGAGCACAACGGTCCCGCCGCCCTGAGGTATCCCCGGGGGAATGGCCTGGGGGTCCCCATGGACGTAACGCCGCAAAGCCTGCCCATCGGCAAGGGGGAGCTCCTTCGCGAGGGGGGGGACCTGGTGCTGGTCGGCATCGGCCAGACCGTTGCTGCAGCCATGGAAGCTGCGGAGCGACTGGAGCAGCTGGGAGTCCAGGCTGCCGTCATCAACGCCCGCTTCGTCAAACCGCTGGATCAGGAACTGATCCTCAGCTGGGCGAGGAAGACGGAGCGCGTGATCACCATCGAGGAGAATGTTCTGCAGGGCGGGTTTGGAAGCGCCGTGCTCGAAATGTTCCAGGAGGCGCTGTTCACACCGGCAGGATTCACGCGCCTCGGCATTCCCGACACCTTCGTTCCCCATGGCGGCCAGTCCACCCTGAGGAACCTTTACGGAATCGACGCCGAAGGCATCGAGCGGGCCGCCCTGGCCCTCATGAACACGCACCATGGCCAGCACCTCCGCGCGATTGGACAAACTGCTCGTCGATAAGGGACTGGCGCCCAGCCGAGAACGGGCCCAGGCGCTGATCCTGGCGGCCAAGGTCCAGGTAGACGGCGAGCGGGTCACCAAGGCCGGCCGCATGGTGCCCGTCGAGAGCGTCATCACGCTCACGGGCGAGGATCTCCCCTATGTGAGCCGGGGCGGCTTGAAGCTCGAGCACGCCCTGGACGAATTCCAGCTTTCGGTGGAAGGCCTGGTGGCCCTGGATGTGGGAGCATCCACGGGCGGTTTCACCGACTGCCTGCTGCAGCGCGGGGCGATCCGGGTCTACGCCGTCGATGTCGGCTACGGGCAGCTCGCCTGGAAGCTGAGGCAGGACCCGCGGGTCGTGGCCATCGAACGCCAGAACATCCGATTACTCCCCCCTGATCTCATTCCCGAGAGAATCCAGATCGCCACCGTCGACACGTCGTTCATCTCTTTGAAGCTGGTTTTGCCGGCCGTATTCCCTTTTCTGGCCGACGGGGCCACCCTGGTGGCGCTCATCAAGCCCCAGTTCGAGGCCGGGCGCGCTCAGGTCGGGAAAGGCGGCGTGGTCCGCGACCCCTTTGTTCACGAGCAGGTGTGCCGCTCCATCGTCGAGCTCGCCGAATCGCTGGGATGCTCCGTCATCGGGGTGACTCCATCCCCGATTCTTGGACCCAAGGGAAACCGGGAATTTCTCCTGGCGGCCGTTTGCCACGCATCCAGAACAAAGACGGTACCGGCATGATCCAGCTTCACCTCGTCTACGTCGGCAAGACGGCATTTCCTGAGATGGACCAGGCCATCCAGCGCTACCTGGATCGGCTGCGCCACTATGTGTCGGTCGATGTCCATGTGGTGAAAGCAGAGAAGATTGGGGCCAAGGGGCAGGATGAAGCGGTGAGCAAGCGGGAGGGTGAGCGGATTCTCAAGCTGGTGGGAAGCGGGGATGTCCTCGTTCCACTGGATCGGCAGGGCATCCAGCTGGATTCCGAAGGCCTGGCCGGTTACCTGGATGAGCTGAACAGGGGGAGTGTGTCAAAGGTTTGGATGGCCATCGGCGGGCCCGTGGGCCACTCCAAAAAGGTCCTGGAGCATGCCAACCAAATACTGGCCCTCTCCAAAATGACCTTCCCGCATGACCTGACCCGCCTCATCCTGGTGGAGCTTTCTCAAAACCGATCACCTTGCCCGCTTTGTCCTTCATCAGCACGACTTCCTCGCCGGTTTCCTCGCTGATGACTTCATCCTGCGGGTCGCCAAACCACACGGTCAGTGTATTGCCCGTTTCGTCATAAAAAACCTTTACCTTGGCCATATGCGCTCTCCTTCCTTGATGGCGTCGGTAAGATAGGCGGTAATGAGAAAACCCTCTCCATCCAACCGCTTGGCGACAGCACATGTCCACCTGCGATCACCCTCGGATCTCGATTGTCACAAAACGGCGACCACTTCCGTCACCTGGGGGACTTCCTGCTTCACGATCCGTTCGATGCCCGCTTTGAGGGTCATC
>JBFYYO010000258.1:0-5102 GCA_041310025.1 Syntrophobacterales bacterium | reverse complement strand
ATCGAAAAACCAGCAGCCGGGATGCGAGATGATAACCCGAATCCCCCCTTGGATGGGCGTGAAGCACAGGATGTGCAACCGTTCATCCAGATATCCAATGGCTATAAAACGAGGCTCCGAATAGTCGTTCCGGTCGTCAGAGATGATAGCAGCGTCAGACCAGTCGAAACCAGCTGCACGCTCAAAGCGCAATTGCCTCTCCGCCTCGTTTCTGGCGCTCTTTTTGGGGTCGAATTCTATTCTCATGGAGCTAATCGTAGTAACAAAATATTGACTGTCAAATGCACAATTCACGGTGAAGCAAGGACAAACTGGCCAAATATTGAGCATGGCTTTCAGGGGAGATCCTGTGCGCTCTTGTGGGGCTTACAATGAACAAAGCCTTTTGGTGGTACTGGTTGCGGTCTATCGGCCTGATCCGGATCGATGGATTGATTGGTGTGAGAGGAAAAGCGGATGGAAGCCTCACTCATCGGCAAGTGCAATGAGTCAACAACGTCCCTAACCTGACAGGTCAGGGAGCCAGGATGCGGGCGGCGGCGTTGGCGAGCTCGATGAGGGGGTAGGGGAAGAAGCCGGCGACCACTATGACGGCGATGAGGACTCCCGAGAGCAGCTTGAGGGAGGGTGAAAGGACCAGGGGCTTCGGCTCGTAGGCCGGTTCCGCCTGATAGGCGGCCTTGATGAGCAGCAGATAATAATACAGGGATATCAGGACGTTGATCATGGCAATGAGGACCAGAGTGAAGAATCCCTTCTCCATGGCGGCGACGAAGACCAGGAACTTGCTGGTGAACCCGATGGTCGGCGGAATGCCGGCCAGGCTGAAGAGGGATACCATGAAGGCCAGCGCCAGGATGGGCGACCTCCGGTGCAGTCCCGCCAGGTGCCTGATCTGCGGGTTCTCCCCCTCGGGACTGATGGCCACCACCACCAGAAACGCCGTGAACTTCATCACCAGGATCGACAGGGCGTAGAATATGGTCGCCGCATAGCCGGCGGCGTTCATACTCAGGATTCCGATGAGCACGTACCCGGAATGGGCCATGGTGGAGAACGCAAAGAGACGTTTCACGTCCTTCTGGGCGATGGCCGCAAGATTCCCCACGGTCATGGAGACAATGGCGAGCCCCACCAGGACGTGCACCAAATAGATGCTTCCCTGCCCCGCCAGAGCCACCACCCGCAAAAGCACCCCGATAGCCGCCACCTTGGATGCCGTCGCGATGTAGGCCGCCACCTGGTTCATGGCTCCCTGGTAGGTGTCCGGAGCCCAGAAGTGGAACGGAAATACGGCCAGCTTGAAGAATAAGCCTCCGAGGGTCAACAGCAGCCCGATGAGCACCGACGGCTGCTGGATCATTCCGGGCAGCACCGGAGCCATTTCGCTCAGAGTGGTCGCCTGCGCCGCGCCGTAAAGCAGGGCCAGCCCGAACAGCATCAGGGCCGATGACAGGATCCCCACCAGGAAATACTTGATGCTCGCTTCCAGGGCCAGGTCCTGGTTTCGCCGCAGGCCCACGAGAATGTACAGGGAGTAGCTCGAAAGCTCCAGCGAAAGGTAGACGGCAAACAGGTGGTCCCCGCTCACGAGCAGCATCAGGGCCAGGGTGCACACGAACAGCAGCACGTAGAAGTCGTGCCGGTTGCGGTCCTCGATATCCCGCATCTCCCCGCAGAGGCAGACGATGAGAAAAAGCCCCAGGGCGAGCATCACCTTGAAGACCTGCGAGAAGAGATCCGCCCGAAAGGCCTTGACGAACAGGTACCCGTCGGAGTTGACCGAGACCAGGCAGACCGCCACACCCACAGCCGACAGCAGCAGCGCCGTCAGGTGCTCCCGCCGGGGGTCGGGACGCGCTGCCAGGGAGAGCAGCAGGAACCACATGGCGGCCAGGAAGGTGAAGATCTCGGGGGCGGCGATCATCCAGTTCATTGGGCCAGTCCACTCATGAAGGGGATTGATGCGGTTTGGATCACGTCGAAAATGATGCCCGGGAAAAAGCCGAAGATGACCAGGACCACGGCCAGGATCATCCGGGGAATGCCCAGAAAAAGGGAGACATCGGGCAGCTCCGCGAACTTCTCATTGGCAGGTCCGTAAAAAGTCCTCTGGATCACGCGCAGCATGAAAAGGGCCGTCACCACCAGGGCTAAGACGGATACGATGCCCTGGATGGGATACACTTTGAAGGCGGCGATGAGGACCGTCAACTCACCCCAGAAGCTGGCGAGCCCCGGGACCCCCATGCCGGCCAGGGCGGCCAGGATGAAATAGCCCGAAGCAACGGGCATGGTCTGGCTCAGCCCCCCGAGCTCGGGGATCAGCTTGGTGTGAGTCCGGTCGTAGATGTAGCCCACGGAAGAGAAGAGGAGGGCCGTCATGATCCCGTGGGCGAACATCTGGAACACGGCTCCGTTGAGCCCCTCGGCCGTGACCGTGGCGAGCCCCAGGCCCACGATGCCCATGTGCGACACGCTGGAGTAGCCGATGACGTACTTGAGGTCCGTCTGCCTCAAGCCCGCCAGCGCCCCGTAAACGATGCCGATGGCGGCCAGGATGGCCATGAGGTCGGCCCAATGCCGCCAGCCCTCGGGGCAGAGCATGATCCCCACGCGCAGCACGCCGAAGGCTCCGATCTTCATGAGAACGCCCGCGTGCACCATGCTCACCGCATGGGGCGCCGCCACATGGCCCACGGGCGACCAGGTGTGAAACGGCCAGACCGCAGCCAGGATGCCGAATCCCAGAAAGATCGGGAGGAACGCAAACTTCTGCTGATCGCCGGACAAGGCCCCCGGCTGCATCAGGGCGACCACGTCGAAGGTGTGAAGCCCCGAGCCCACGTAAAGGTAAATGATGGCCGGCAGAATCAGGGCGCTCCCGGCCAGGAGGTAAAGGGTCAGCTTCATGGCCCCGTATTCCTTGCGCGTGGTGCCCCAGACGGCGATGAGCAGGTACATGGGAAAGAGGGAAACGTCGTACCAGACGAAGATGAAGAAAAGATCCAGGCTCATGAAGAGCCCGAACACACCGGTCACCAGCAGGAAGTAGAGGGCATAGAACTCCTTCACCCTCGTCTTGAGCTCCCACATGGTGAGCACACCCGTGAAGAAGACGATGCCGGTCAGGAGCAGGTTCGGCAGGCTGAAGCCGTCCACGCCGTTGAAGTAGTGAATCCCGAGGGAGGGAATCCAGGCCACCCGCTCGACGAACTGGAGCCCCCCGAGCACGCGGTCGTAGGCCACGAACAGATAGACCGACAACAGGAGGGTGATGCCCGAGAACAGCGCGCTCACCTGCTTGACCAGCTTCTCGCGGTCTTCGGGAAGAAAGACGATGACCAGGAGCCCCAGCACACAGCTCACCAGGATGGCGGACAGGACTGGCAGACCGGCGTGTTCTATGGGCATGGCTCAAAGACCTTGGGTTTCGAGTTTCGAGTTTCGGGTTTCAAATTCTGAGCTCCTGCTTTCCGGTTCCTGGCTCTATCTATCGTCCCTGGCCTTTTGCCTTTTGCCTTTTGCCTTTTGCCTTTTGCCTTCAGCCTGTTCCATTCAGTCAGCCGAAGAAGTAATACAGCGACAGGAAGACCATGACGGCGAAAGTCACGAGGAGCCGCGCCTGGATGCCGCCCGTGTGGAGAAAGGCCAGGAAGCGGCCGCCGTCGACGGTTCCCCGACTCATGCCGTCTATGCCGCCGTCGATGACTTTGTTGTCGGTCTGGAAGCACAATGCGGAGATCCCGCGATCGACGACCCGGTCCAGCAGGAACCGGTACGCGTGGTCCAGGTACCACCGCTCCTCGAACAGCCTCCGGAGCCAGGGAATCCGGTCCACGAATCCCACGCGCGGGGCGCCACGGCGGCCGAACTCGAGCCAGGCCAGCCCGACGCCTGCTGCGGCCATCCCCAGGGGCACCAGGGTCACCCAGATGGCGGGGCCGGCTTTGTGTGCCGCTGAACCCGCCGGGTGGCCGACCAGAAAGCCCTTCAGGGGATGCTCGAAAAAGCCCAGGACCACCGTGAGCCCGGCGAGAGCCACGAGCGGCCAGGCCATGGCCCGGTATTCCGCTTCGTGGCGGTCTGTGCCATGGTCCGAACGGCCGCCCAAGGGTGCGGTTTCATGAGATCCGGGCGGGGGGAGGAAGACAACGAAAACCAGCCGAAATGCATAATACGCCGTGAGGAAGACCCCCAGCACTCCCGCCGTGAACCACACGGGATTGGCGAGGGCGGCCAGGTCCGCCATGATGACCTCCTTGCTGAAAAAACCGGCCAGGGGAGGCAGCCCCGCCAGCGCCGCAGCCGCCACCACCATGCAGGTGGCCGGAATCCTGAGTCCGCGGCAGTCCAGCTCGGAGAGCTCGAAAATGTCGTTGGTGTGATACAGGTGGATGAAGACCCCCGAGCAAAGAAAGAGCAGCGCCTTGAAGGCCGCATGCGTCGTCAGGTGGAAAACGCCCGAGAAGTAGCCTCCGGCCGCCAGGGCCATGATCATGAGCCCCAGCTGGCTGATGGTGGAATAGGCCCAGATCTTCTTGATATCCCGGCTCACCAGGGCCATGGTGGAAGCCAGCAGCATGCTGAGGGTGCCGACGGCGAGGAAAACGGACATGGCCGTCGGCGACAGGCTGAAAAACGGAAAGAGCCGGGCGAACAGGTAGACTCCTGCCGCCACCATGGTCGCCGAATGGAGGAGGGCGCTCACGGGCGTCGGGCCCTCCATGGCGTCGGGAAGCCAGGTGAGCAACGGGAATTGCGCGCTCTTGCCCACGATCCCCCCGAAAATGAGGAGGGACGCCAGGGTGAGTGCCGAGGGAGCCATGAGCCCGGTCACTCGAGGTCCGTTCATCTCCAGGATGGAAAGGTTTCCCAGGCCGAGCAGCACCACCAGGAACCCCAGAAAAAACAGCACGTCCCCCGTGCGGGTCATGACGAACGCCTTCTTCCCCGCCTGCGTGGCGCTGAATTTCTCCACCCAGAAGCCGATGAGGAGATATGAAGCCAGCCCCACCAGCTCCCAGAAGATGAAGAGCTGAAGCAGGGTGGGGGCCACGGTCAGATTCATCATGGCCCAGGCGAAAAGCGACATGAAGCCG
>JBFYYO010000257.1:0-8624 GCA_041310025.1 Syntrophobacterales bacterium | reverse complement strand
GACGCATTCTTGCACCCGATCTCGAAACGATTGACACCCCGTGCGAGGTCCACCACGCAGGCCCAGGCTGTCGAGGAATCGAGCGGTATCACCTCCTGGCTGTTGATCCAGAGCGATGTTCCGGAATCCTTGGTGCCCGAGAGGAGTTGAGTGGGCGCGGTCGTTGGACTGGAAATAACCTGGAGCCCGGGGGCGTCGGGTCGGGTGAGGGCGGCCGAGACCACCAGGTGCGCGTTCGGCTCTTCGTTTCCAGCCCGATCGACGGCTCGAATGCCGAACCGGTAGATGCCCCTTTCCGGCAGAGTGGCGGAAAGCATACGGCTCGGATGCGAGACAACGGCATGGGGCGCCGAATAATCAATGGTCCCCTGCCCTCCATCCCAGTAGATCCGGTAAGCCTGGACGTCCGAAGACGGGGAGTGCTCCCACTCCAGGTCCGCACCCGTCAACCGAATCTGTGCCGTGAAATCGGAGGCCGGCTCCGGGGCGGTTCCATCGACGGTGAAGCTCCTGGACACCGGAGTGGGATCCACCTTTCCCGACTGGTCGCGCGCCCTGACCTGGAGGGTGTGGAGACCGTCGGGAAGGTTCGTGAAACTCCGGGAGGTTATGCTGGTATAGGTCGACCAGCCCGCTGAATCCCAATTCGTGGAGTAGGTGAGATTGGCAGACGGGGTGATGTCGTCCCATCCCCGCCAGCCGATCAGCACATCTCGCGTATTGACGAGCGCGCCATCGAGAAAACCCCCGGAAATGCTGGTATCGGGTGGATGGACATCATTGGCCGGGACCGTTTTGAAGGTGAAGTCCTGGGAGGCTGAATGATTGCCGGCCGGGTCCCTGGACTGCACGGTAAAATGATACGTTGTATTGTAATACAGGTTTTCCAGCATGACACTGTGATCACTGAGGAACTGGCCGTCCAGGGGTGTGGTGTTGCCGTAGCCGGTATTGAGTCCATAGCGAATCTGTGACGTGGCAGGCTCACTGGTCTCCCAGGAAATGACCGCACTGGAGTAAGTGATCTGAGAGACCCTCACGTTGGTGATTGCGGGGGTGACGGTATCCACCGTGAAGCTGCGGGCAGCCGGCGTGGGGTCCACATTTCCGCTGGGGTCCCTGGCCCGCACGAAGACCGTGTGGGGACCATCGGGCAGCCCGCTGAAGTAACGATAGGTGGCAGTCCCATAAGACGACCAGCTTCCCGTGGAGTCCAGGGAGTATGAGAATGCCCATGGGCCCCGGAAGTCGTCCTGGCCTTGCCAGCAAAGGTCAAGGCTGCTGCGAGCGATGATGCTCCCCTCGGCAGGCCCGCAGGTGATGAGGGTGTCGGGAGGATCCAAATCTTCGGGTGTCGTGAAAGACGTCTCCTGCGAGTAAGCTGACCAGCCGCTTCTACTGTCCTTGAAGCGGACCCGCCAGAAATAGGTCCTGGCTGGATCCAGGGTACCGAGGGGGATGGAGAGGGTGGTGAGATGGGCGCCGGTCTCTCCGCTGTCATAGGCCGGATCGGCATAAGTCCCGGATTCCGCTCGCACCAGCCATCTGGAGGTGGCATGAGTATCCTCGGGATCTGGGTCCGCGAATGGGCTGGCTCCAAGAAGTCCGGCGGAAGGAATCAGGTATGCGCCGTCAGCCGGGAAGGTGTTTGCCGGGGTATTCGGAGGAGCATCACCCGATTCCGGCGGCGGGCTGCCTCCCCCGCCGTAGGCTCCCATGTCCGATCGGCTTCCGTCGGGATCGGAGAGGGCGGGATCGCCTGCGTCGATACAGGGTGAGCCCGGCTGCAGGTGGAAATCGTCCCTGCCCACAAAGAGCGGATCCGATGAGATGTCACCCTCTCCGGCTGAAAGCTTCGAGTAGTCTTCGTCATTATTCCAGAAATCATTGGTGCTGAGACTGCACATCCCCAGGTACGACGAGAAGTTGATGCCGGTTACATTGGAAGTCACGATATTAGACGAGACCACGGCGGTCGACTGGATCGACAGGATCTCCAGCCCAAGGCTGTTGCCGACCACGGTGTTGAAGCTCACATCCGCACCGTGGACATAGTCGAGATGAATGCCCACCCCTGCACTGTCTCTCACGATATTGCCGCGGATGATCGGATCCGAGTAGCCGTAGCCGCCCGAGATGAAGATTCCCGTGCCGCATCGTGCGATGTGATTGTTCTCGATGACGGGCTGACCGCTGGAGGGCAGGAATCCGTAGATGCCACACTCATCATTCTCTATGATGACGCATCCTCTCACCTGCAAAGAATACGATTGGCTCAGATGAATGCCCGTGCCGTTTCGCTTCAGCGTGGACTCAAGAATGGTCGGATTGCCGCTGTTGCAGGAAATCCCCGTCTCGGCGTATTCAATGATGGAGTGGCTGATGGAACCTGTGTCACCGCTCCAATAGCCAAATTCAATGCCCTTCCACATGCCCGGAGAAGGAGTCGCCGATCGTGAAGTAAAGATGACCGGGGACTGAGCATTACCCGTTGAATGGAAGACCCCCTGAACTTGGAGCCCCGTGCCGTCGGCAAATCTGACGACCGTTCCGGGCTCGATGGTCAGCGAAATCCCATGGGGAATCGTGACATCCCCAATGATCTCGACCTCTCCCGACCAGACCTCATCCTGCTCCAAACTGCCGCTGGTGGTGGCAGCAAGGGCTATCGTGAAGACGTTCAGGATGGAAAGCACCCCGAGCAACACCGGAATCCAGGTTTTAGACTTGACCCTCACTGTCTCCACTCCAACAAGTACCGAAGCCGCATCGATGATCCTTCGCTATTACAGCTGGGCGTAAGCACCTGACCCGCTGTGGTGGGCACGATGGACGTTTGCCCACCCTACCTTTCCGCAAACTGCGAGGTTCGGTGGTTCTATACGGTGGGCACGTCTTTTTGTGCCCACCGAAAACGAGAACAGACTTCTGCCTGCATGCACTCGATCTGCTTCAATCCATCCCACAGAGCCCGCCGGGATGCTTCACGACGTCGAGCATCTCCTGCGCCCGATACCGGCCCTTCCAACTCGAAACCCGAAACTCGAAACTCGAAACCCGTCCCCCGATATCCATGAACACCTCATCCTGCACCTTTCAACGCACCCCGATCCGAGCTACGGGTTCATCCTGACTCTGAGACCCTCCCCTTCGAACCGGAAACGGTGGGCCGCACCCATGGGGCTGTCCGCCTCGTCGGCCGTGCCGGTGATCACGCGAAAAGCGATGTAGCGGGAGGGGTTCTGAGCGAAAACCCGCTTCTGAGGATCCGCCAATCTCCAGAGTCCGTGTGTCTGAAACTCGGCCCAGTTGTGGTAGTCATCGGCCTTGAGCATCCGGTCTCCGTCGCAGACATATCCCCCCAATCCCCGCGCCGGGATTCCTGCCGCCCGACACAGGGCCACGAAGAGGGCCATCTGCTCCGTGCAGTCTCCCCTTCGGGTCTTGAGACAGGTCAAGGCACCTCGTTCTTGCCGCGTGTATGCATCATTGCGGATATTCTCGGTGATCCAGCGAAAGAAGGCCTCGGGAGCGCGAGCATCCTTCTTTTGGATGATGCTCCCAGCCAGTTCCACAACAGGCAGCGACTGGGATTCCATGTATTTGCCGGCCGGGACATAAGCTTCAAGATTCCCGTCATCCGTTGGGAGGGGTGATTCGGAGAGCGAAACCGTCGCTCCAATGGAGATGATCTTCGATCCGAGGGGAGGAAAATCGAGGAAGGTGAAATGGAGGATCTGGTTGCCGAAGCGGTCTGAGATCAGCTTGCAGGGATGGGATGCCTGCAGACGATCGCAGCGCTGCGTAGCTGTCTGCTTAACAGGACCGTAGGTCCAGAATTCCACTCTTTCGATGGGGCGATCGGTTTCATTCTGAAGGGTGAAACCGTATGCGACGTGCCGCCTTGGCGTCCGACCCTCGGCCCGCTCCCGGCCCGAGCTCCGGTGCGGTTCAGAGCATGCACTCAGCAGCACCAGCCCCACCGCCAGCGTGGCTGCGCAGAGGGCAGCCGCTACTCTTGTCGGGGGCAGCTGGGACATGATCTTTCCGTTCCTGGACCGGACTTCGGCCCGGATGGGCTCAGGGCAATCTGCTGTCGGATGAAAGCGCGGTAACCCTGGATTCCTCCATCGAGGTAGAATGCATGCCCCGCCTGGGTCTTGCGCAGTTCGGACTGGATGCTCGGGTAAGACGTTCCATCTTCGTCGAAGATGAGCAGGTATTTATTTGTAATCTCTATGTTATTTCTGAGAAACCCATCCAGACGGCCGGCAAGCTCTTGGGGCTTCCCAGAAGGGGAGAGGGAAACAGCCGCTGGGATGAGATCGCTGGCCAACTCCTCTGCAGACGCGCAGACATTCAGGAATACCCAGTGGTCCAGATGTCTTTCGCGGAAGAGCTCCGCAGGGGAAAGGGTCTGCAGCGATAGATCCTCCGTTCCCAGCCCTTCCAGGGGCAACCCCCGCGCTTTCCAAGCGCAGAGACCACCCTCCAGGATGGAAACCATGAAGCCTTGCTCCCGAAGCTTCCTGCATTCCGGCTCCAACAGGCTGTAATCGTAGCCCGCACCCAAAAGGACAATGGGCTGAGCCTTCAGGATCTCTTTGGACTTCAGCGCGAACATCGGGATTCGAACTGCGCCGGGGATTCGGGCCTTGTCGTAATCCTCGGGGCTGCGCACATCGACCAGCCACAGCGGACGTCCTTCCCTGAGCTCCCTCTCCAGGGAATCCACAGACATGAGCAGCAGGGGATCGGTCTTTTTCAGGACTCTGGCAGCCCAGACCGGGGGAATCTCCTGTTTCCGGGATCGTTGAGCAGCTTGAGGATGCCGGTCTCGGACCAGAAAGGTTTGCCCGGCCTCATCCCCGACCTTTGCGGTGCCGAATTCATGAGCATCAGCCAGGAGGAGCGGCGAGGGGTTTTCACCCAGGGCCGAAGCAACCCCGGCGACTGTGACGGCTCCATGAACAAGAGGGATGAACAGGCCCGCACGAAATGGAATCGACTCGTGCAAAGATCTGCCCACGTCCGTGAAAACCTTAACCCACCCTGTGTTCTGGCCATGTGCCGGAGCGCATGACCCGCTGCGAGGAAGAATGATCAAATTCTGAAGTGAGGGATCGGTCTAAGGTCCAACGAACCTGAGGGAAAAATGTGAGCGACTCCCTGCACGCTGATCTGGCAAAGATGTATGGGGTTCCTGTGTTGCTTGCCGCGATTTCTCCGCGGGAATGGGGTCACACCTACACACTTGACAATGTGAAATATGTAGGTGTGACCCCTTAACGCTGTCCGTGCCGGTGGTTACCAAGTGGCAAATTCAGGCACTTCAGTAGGTTCACCCTGCTCAAGCGGGGTGCGAAATCCCCTCTCTGATGCCCCATGCAATCGCAGGGGGATGGCCCACGCTGGGTGGCAAGTTGGGTTGCCGTGCTGATGGGTGCGCGGTGGAAAGCGTCGTTTCCGTGCCGCAGGAGGAATGGGGTCACACCTACATACTTGACAATGTCAAATGTGTAGGTGTGACCCCGTTAACGCAGAGATCTCGATAATGGATGAGCTGGGCCTGGCTTAAGTTAATAAGTTAAGGGCGTCCCTTCTTGCCACTCGGGCGCGTTTGGGCCGGCAGGGATGATTTCACCTCGGCGGCGGCAAGGCGTGAGTCCATTCGGTCGAGGTCGTCCAGGTAGCTGCGCCAGCGGGCCAGGTAGAATGAGAGGGCCCTCGAAAAGTTCTTGCCCACCAAACCGTCCAGGAAGAGCTGGGATATTTCACGCTCCCGCTGCAGCACAGACTGGGAGAGCAGAAAGACCCTGCGATCCTCGGGGTTCATCTGGCGCATCAGCCTCCTCAGGACATCCCTGGAGCGGGGCTGGTACATCCAGAAGTACATCAAATCCAATGCGTTGACGATGACCGCCAGATTGAGACTCTCCTCCTTGAGGGACACGGCACAGAGCAGCCGCTCGGAGGATTCCAGGACTCTGAAGATCTCCTCCTGGGGATGCTGGAGCTCCAGCTGCGCATACGTGTCGTAGACCTGCTGGATCTTGGCCCGGTAGTCCAGGTAGCGTTCACGAAAGTTCACAAGCCGGTCCGCATACCCCTCAATGAAGGCGGCCACGATGTCCGAGGCCAGCTTGGAGATGATGGCCGCCCACTTCTGCAGCACCGCGGCGACGGCTGGAACGCCTGCGGCACCGAGTGCGGCCCCCATGGCGGCGCTGAGCAGGAGAGCCAGGGGAATGGAGAGCACCGTCCGAAAGAGGTTCCCCATGGCCATTGTTCTGGGCAGCCCCCTGAAGAGATTGTGGCTGGCGAGGTAAAGCCCATTGACGACGGCCATGGCGCTGTACAGAGCGACGGGGCTCGTTTGGACGGTCACATCAAACCCTTGCTGCAAAACCATCGACTTGACCAGGTAATCCAGCAGCGGCACGGAAAAACCCGTGTACATGAGGGAGTCGGCCAGGCGGTTCCAGCTGACGTATTCCGTCCAGCGCATCAAGGGGGAGCGGCGCAGGCCCCCGGCCCCGAGCACGGACTGAATGATGTTTCTCAGCCCCGTGATGCCAAACCAGATGAATGCCCCGAAATAGGCCAGCAACCACCAGTCCTTGGTCAGGGCGAAGGTGGCGAAGGCAGGTGCGAAGCCGAGCAGCACCTTCAGGCAGTTCTTGATGTGCGTGTTCACGTACCGTAAATGGGGAGTGCCACGAACGGGTGCCTTTTCGGGACACTTCAGGCGCAGGTTGTTCCCCTCCCGGCCGGACACCCCCCCCAGGGCGCGGAGGTTGCTGCGTTCCGGAGCGACGGCCTGATAGTCGCCGACCACCCACTCGTCCTTGTATTTTCGGAAGAATAGCCACGGGAGACCCGGCCGGGACCCATTGCCATGGGCTTCGTATCCGTTATCGTCGCCATAGGTCCGCCGGCGAAAAACCTGAATCCGCACGGGTATTCTCGCTGAAAAATACGAAGCCCGGTTCATCTCCCTGCGGCACCTGGCCGGAAGAGTGTCCACCACCACCAGGCCCATGCCCGGAACTCTGGACGAACCGCCCGTGGAATCGGTGCCAATCCTGGATTTGAGCGGTGTGTTCCGGTAATAGTCACGCAGGTCGTGAAGATGGTCGAGAATGAAGGACAGTTTCTGTTTCTGTTCATCACGGCCGTCTCCCAGGTCCCCCACGATCCCCCTCACGCAGCGCTTGAGCCGCACCGCATTGCCGGAATTGATGGCAGCCTGCAGTTCCATGATGCGGGGAGTGTCTTTGGGGCTGCCGAACACCTCATCCTTGAAATTGAAGATCTCGAGGCGCGTGATGCCTCCCTCACAGTCATGAAGAAGCTCCAGCACGTCCTCGGCCTTCAAGCCGCTCAGGTTGAGGGTGATGCGGTACCCGACATGCAGAGTCTCCAGGCGCTGCAGCAGGGCGCGGGGGCCGAGCTGGAGCAGGGAGGGGGCTCCGTCGTCTTCCGATGGAATGAAGGGGTTGTGGATGTCCGGGTTTCTGGCTGGACGCAGATACCGATCCGAAATGGCCTCGATGTCCAGTTCGTTCATCCGCTCCACGAGCTCCAGGGCTTCCCGATACTGCTGCTCGCTGCCCGGGATGCAGCATTCCCGAAGGTCCTCCAGCTTCCGTTGAAACAACGGCAGGAGATGATCGTGAATGAGCTTGGAGAGGTGATGCAGGGAGGGCTGCCCCGTTCCCACCAGAGCCAGAAGCTCGGAAGTGGCCAGCATGGGCAGATCCACCCCAAACTCCCGGTTGATGGCCTCCCGGTGGACGCGGTTGAACGCCTCCAGGACGGAAAACGTGTAAGCCTGCTGGTACCGGGAGACCTCACGGCCTTCCTCCATGAACCCGCTGACCTTCGGGTCGTTGAGGAATTCCACAAAATCCCTGGCGTCATTGAATCCGCGCGGCGTCCAGATGAAGCGGACATACCTTCCCCGAAAACGGGCACAGTACTCGATACCCACCCGCACATCGACGTCCATGATCTCGGCCGCCTCCGACAGCTCCTGGACCACTTCGGGAGGCACGTGGTTGTAATAGATCACCCTCAGGCGCCGAATACCCTTGATCCATGCGTCCATGATGAGGTGTGTCGCCGATTTGCGGCCCTTGGTGTTGGCATCGTGGACATGGTCGTCAAAGGCGATCTGGTTCCATTCCTCGGGCATTTCCACGAGATGGTACTTGCGCAGCTGGCGGCGGATGGCCCTCGGTCTGCCGGTGGCGGCCTCCCTGAAATCCCGGGCCAGTTGAAGGTTGATCTCCTCGTCCTCGGCGCGAACCAGGTCCTTCATGATCTGGAGGAGCACCCTGGCCCTGTTCTTGCGCAGCTCCGTCCCGGAACCGACAAACACTTCGTCCCGCAGGGCCCGCAAGGTGCGCAGCCGGTCTTCGGCGCTCTTCCTCTCCAATGAGTGGAACAATTTGATCACGGCGTACGCGATGCGCAAACCGGTGGAGGCCGCCATCTCCTTGATCCCGTGGGGATGCAGATAGGGAATCAGCAGCTGCTTCAGACTGCGGGGGTCCTCGCGGCTCAGGACATCGTTGACGATGTTGAGGAGCTCGTAGTCCTTTCGATCAAAATAGAGGCGT
>JBFYYO010000256.1:0-5123 GCA_041310025.1 Syntrophobacterales bacterium | reverse complement strand
TGCGCGAGTCAAAAAAAAGGAAGAATTCAGCCTGAACGGGGATGAGCTGCCCGGCGATTGATGCGATGAAAGGGGATGCGGATCCGCATCCCCTTTCCAGGCGTCGATCACAGCTTCTCGACCTGGACGGCACAGGCTTTGTACTCGGCGGTCTGGCTGACCGGATCGAAAGCCGGGTTGGTCAGCCAGTTGGCGCAGGTCTCGCGGAAATGGAAGGCCATCCAGACATTGCCCGGATAGACCTCACTGGTCAGTCGGGCTTTCACCTTCACCTCTCCCCGCCGGGAGCGGACACGGATGATCTCTCCATCCCGGATGCCCCTGGCTTCGGCATCAGCCGGGGAGAGGTCGGCGGTCTCTTCTCCCAGAAGCTCGTTCAGACCGACGGAACGTCCCGTCTGGGTCCGGGTGTGATAGTGGTAGAGTCTCCTGCCCGTGCTCAGGACGAAGGGGTAATCCTTGTCGGGGACCTCGGCGGGAGGAGTCCATTCCACGGCGGAAAACCGGCCCAGACCGCACGTGAACTCTCCACCCTGGTGCAGAAAGCAGGTCCCCGGGTGATCCTCATTCGTGCAGGGCCACTGGAGCCCGTCGCCCTCCAGCCGATGGTATTTGACGCCCATGAGGCTCGGAGCCAGGACCGAAACTTCGTTATCCCAGATTTCCTGAGCGCTGTTCGATGCCCATTCGTGGCCCATGCGTTTGGCGATTTCCCTGAAAATCCACCAGTTGGGCTTTGCGAGTCCAGGCGGCGGGCTGGCGGTCCGAACCCGGTTGACGCGGCGCTCGCTGTTGGTGAAGGTGCCGTCGTTCTCGCTCCACGCCGCAGCCGGGAACACCACGTGGGCAAACCGCGTGGTTTCTGTTTCAAAAATGTCCTGACAGATGAGAAACTCGGCGGAAGAAAGCTCGTGCTCGACTTTCCGGATGTCGGGCTCCGTGTTGGCCAGATTCTCGCCGAAGACGTAAAACGCCCGCACCTGCTTGCTGACGAGGCCGTCCATCATCTGCGGGATCATCAGGCCAGGCTTCCCGGAGAGTCCCGTCACACCCCATGCCTTTTCAAATTTCCCACGGGCGTCCGGGTTGGCGACAGCCTGGTATCCCGGAAAGATATTCGGCAGAGCGCCCATGTCACAGGCCCCCTGGACGTTGTTCTGCCCGCGCAGGGGGTTGACGCCGCCGCTCTCCATCCCCATGTTCCCGAGCAGCATCTGGAGATTGGCTACGGTGAGGACGTTGTTCACCCCGCAGGTGTGCTCGGTAATCCCCAGAGTGTAACAAAGCATGACGGGCTTGACGGAGGCGAGACGCCGTGCGGTCTCCCGGATGAGTGCGGCGTCGATCCCGCAGATCTCCGCCGCCCGCTCGGGCGGATACCGCATGACCACCTCCTTCATCTCGTCGAAGCCCATGGTGCAGGATTCCACGAACTTCCGGTCATGGAGGTTTTCCGTGATCAAAACGTGCATGATCGCGTTCAGGAGGGCGATGTCGCTGCCCACCCTCAGCGGAACATGAAGGGATGCGAAATCGCAAAGCTTGTGCTTGCGGGGATCGACGACGATCAGCTCAGCCCCGCTGGCCACGGCGTTCTTGACGTACGTCGATGCCACGGGATGCGCTTCCGTCATATTGGACCCGATGACCATGAACATCTTCGCCTTCGGAAATTCACTGAACGAATTGGTCATGGCACCCGAGCCGAACGAGGTCGCCAACCCGGCGACCGTTGGGGCGTGTCAGGTACGGGCGCAGTTATCGATGTTGTTCGTACCGATAACCGCGCGGAAAAGTTTCTGCATCTGGTAGGAATCTTCGTTGATGCTTCGGGAGCAGCTCACCCCGGCGATGGCATCAGGGCCGCTCTCCGCGATGATCTGCCTGAATTTCTTGACGACCAGCCGGATGGCCTCATCAAAGGAGGCTTCCCTGAAACGGCCATTCTCCCGGATGAGAGGCGTTTTCAACCGCTCATCCGAATAGATGAAATCATACCCGTATCTTCCCTTGACACAAAGGCGGCCCTGGTTGGGCTCGGCGTCCTCGACACCGGAAACCTTGATGATCCTTCCATTGTTGACGTGAAGCAGTTGCTGGCATCCGACGCCACAGTAAGGACACGTGGTTCGGATCTTTTTCTCCTCCTGCCAGCTGCGCCATCGCAGCTCTGTCTTCTTTTCAACCAGAGCCCCCGTCGGGCAGAGCTGGATGCACTCGCCGCATGAAACGCATTTGTTCCTGTCGTACGAGATGCGCCGTCCATCCGGTCCTTCCTGCACCGAGAGTGCGTAATGCCCCTGGAGCTCCGTGCAGGCTCTCACGCAGCGCTCGCACAACACGCACCGCTCCGGCCAGGACTTGAGAAAAGTCGTGGAGTACGGAGCGATGAACTTCGAAGTCGGCGCCGGTGCTTCAACTCCCGTTATGCCATGCTCCACCACCAGGTCCTGAAGCTGGCACTCGCCGGCTTTGTCGCAAACGGGACAATCCAGCGGGTGGTGGACGAGGATTGTTTTCAGTATTTCCTGCCGAACGGAAAAGAGGCGCTCGGAATGCGTTGTCACCGACATGCCGTCCGACACCGGCGTCTCGCAGGATTGCACGGGTGTTGGGCTCCCATCGATTTCCACGACGCACAGGCCGCAGGACCCGATGGGTTTCAATCGTTCATGAAAGCAAAGCGTTGGAATCCTGATTCCAGCGCTTTGGGCCGCCTTGAGGATGGTGCTCCCCTCCAGAGCTGAAACCTCCATCCCGTTGATCGTCAGCTTCACCATGCTCATCAGGGTCTCTCCCGTACCATGAATTCAGACCAGGATCTTCATTATGCCATGACTGGCATAACGCAACTACCAGCTGGTCTCTTGAATGTCAACGGTAAAGGCGATGGAAGAATTTCGCAAAAGGACTGCGGCTTTTTGGGGAGGCGCCAACCGGCAGGGCACGGTTATATGCTATATTTAACATGTTGAATTAATTATTGATAAGGTCTAGTCAGAAATCATCCTCGTTTCTGGAATCCACCATATCCATTGCCAAGGACCAGCTCATCGGTCCGAAAAAGGGAGGAACCGCCATGGGAGTGAGTCGCCGGGAATTTCTGGCGGTCTCTGGCGCGTTAGGCGCCGGCCTCGCCCTGTCATCTCTGGGCATCGATACGGGGCCGCTGAACGCCTACGCCGAAGAGATCAGCAAGATCGACAAGCTCAAGACGGCCAGGCAGTCCTTTTCGACCTGCTGCTATTGTGCGGTCGGGTGTGGACTGATCTGCAGCACGGACGAGAAAACGGGAAAAGTCATCAACATCGAGGGCGACCCCGAGCACCCCGTCAACGAAGGTTCCCTGTGCGCCAAGGGTGCCGGGATTTTCCAGACCACCGCTGCCAACCCGCATCGCTTGACCAAGGTGCTCTACCGGGCCCCGGGCAGCGACAAGTGGCAGAGCAAGACCTGGGACTGGGCCATAACCCAGATCGCCAGGCGCATCAAGAAGACCCGTGACGCCGGCTTCATGACCGTGAACAGCAAGGGCCAGACGGTGAACCGGCTCGAAAACATTGCCCACATGGGGAGCTCCAACGTGGACAACGAGGAGTGCTGGCTCATCACGGCCATGGCACGCTCCATGGGTCTGGTCTATATCGACCACCAGGCAAGGGTCTGACACGCCCCCACCGTTGCGGCTCTGGGAGAGTCGTTCGGACGTGGCGCCATGACCAATCACTGGATCGACCTCCAGCACAGCGATGTCATCCTCATCCAAGGCAGCAATGCCGCCGAGAACCATCCCATCTCCTTCAAGTGGGTCATGCGGGCCAAGGAGAAAGGGGCGAAGGTCATTCACGTGGACCCGAGGTTCACGCGGACTTCGGCCCGGGCGGATTTTTATACTGCGCTTCGATCCGGAACCGACATCGCGTTCTTCGGAGGGATGATCAAGTACATTCTGGACAATGGAACGTACTTCAGGGAGTACGTGGAAAACTACACGAACGCTTCCTTCATCGTGGATGAGAAATTCGACTTCAAAGATGGTGTGTTCTCAGGCTACGATCCCTCCACGCGCAAGTATGACAAAGCCACCTGGAGCTATATGAAGGATTCCAGCGGAGTCCCGGAGAGGGACCCCACCCTCCAGAACCCGCATTGCGTGCTCCAGCTGCTCAAGGAGCACTACTCCCGTTACGACCTGGAAACCGTGTCCACAACCACCGGTACCCCGGTGGAAGATCTCAAGAAGGTTTATGAGCTGTACTCGTCCACCGGCGTCAAGGACAGGGCGGGAACGGTCATGTATGCGCTCGGCCAGACCCAGCACACAACAGGAGTACAGAATATCCGGGCGCTTTGCATGATTCAGCTTCTGCTCGGCAACATGGGGATCTGCGGTGGCGGTGTCAACGCGCTCCGGGGTGAGCCCAATGTTCAGGGATCGACGGATTACGCCATCCTTTCCCACATCCTTCCCGGCTACCTCGCAGCCCCCCGTGCATCCATGAAATCCCTGGATGAATATCTCCAACGCCTCACTCCTAAATCCGCCGATGCGCGTTCAGCCAATTGGTGGCAGAACTATCCCAAGTACAAGGTGAGCCTGCTCAAGGCCTGGTTTGGGGACAAAGCCACCAAAGAGAACGACTTCGGGTATTCGTGGGTGCCCAAACTGGACGACGGACAGGACTGCACCATTCTGAACATGGTCGACAGGATGTACGAAAAGCAGATCAAGGGGCTCTTCGTTGTTGCCCAGAACCCGGCCTGCAGCCTGCCCAATGCCAACAAGGTGCGGGAGGCACTGACCAACCTGGAATGGTTTGTCAACGTGAACATCTTTGACAACGAGACGGCCTCCTTCTGGAAGGGACCGGGAATGGACCCCAAGAAGATCAAGACGGAGGTCTTCCTGCTGCCGGCGGCGGCATCCGTTGAAAAGGAGGGGAGTCAGACCAACAGTGGCAGGTGGGTCCACTGGAAATACGCGGCTTCCAAGCCTCCGGGAGATGCCGTGTCGACGGGTGACATCGTCATCCGCATCGTGGCCAAGCTGAAAGAGCTCTACAAGAAGGAAAAGGGGGCTTTCCCGGATCCCATCGTGAATCTCAAGTGGGATTACACGGATG
>JBFYYO010000255.1:0-5439 GCA_041310025.1 Syntrophobacterales bacterium | reverse complement strand
GGCGTTGCTGGATTTCCTGCTGCCGCTGCATCTGCTGTTGTTGCTGTCGTTCCTGTTGCTGCTGCTGCCTCTGCAGCTGCTGTTGTTGCTGTCGCTCCTGCTGCTGTTGCCGTTCCTTCTGTTGCTGCTGTCTCTGCAACTGCTGTTGCTGCTCCCGTTCCTGCTGCTGTCGCTGCTGGCGCTCCTGCATCTGCTGCTGTCTGTCCTCTTTCATCTGTTGCCGCTGCCCGGCATCGGGGCGCTCGGGACGGGTCTGCTGCTTTTCCTCCCGCTGCTGTCTGCGCTCGTCCAGCTGCTGCTTCCTCGCGGCTGGGCTTTTCAGGCCTGACGCGTTCCCTTCCCTCGCGCCTTTCCTGCAGCTCCTGCTGTCGCTGCTCCCGACGCTGCAAACCGTCATCCTTCTGCTGTTGCTGTCGGTCCTCGCGCTGCTGCAGACGATCTTGTTGCCCCTGCTGTCGGAGAACCCTCTGTTCCACAGCCCTCTGCTGGCGCTCCTGCTTCTTCAGCTCACGCTGCTGGAACTTGACCTCGGATGCGGGCTTGTTGACGTTGTCCGCTGAGACCAGTCGATTGGTCACCCGCGGACGCTCGACCTTCACACTTCGATCCAGGCTTCCCTGCCGCACGTTCCGGGTATCTTTCAGGAGCGTACGGGCCTCGATTCTTTCCTGCCGGGCCGCCAGCCGCTGATTTCGGTCGATCCTCTCCACCACGGTCCGGTGCGGTTTGAATCTCACCTCCCGGTTGACGAAGTTGAAGCGATCCCGCCGGGAGTCGAAGTCCCGGATCACCCTCCGGTCCACGACATGCGAGCCGTAGTAGTTGTTGATGATGGTGGTCCTGTTGATGTTTCGCACGCCGTGCCGGTGGTAGTTGTCGACTCCCCAGAAGTCCCGACGTCCCACGAAATAGGCGTGA
Source organism: Syntrophobacterales bacterium (assembly GCA_041310025.1). GTDB lineage: Bacteria > Desulfobacterota > Syntrophobacteria > Syntrophobacterales > Syntrophobacteraceae > JALOOX01. Next base: position 4,521 of record JBFYYO010000255.1, on the reverse strand, counting down.
TCCAGGTTGTGGAGAGTGGCCAGGTTCACCACGGCCGTAGCGAGGCCCAGGCTGGCGACGGCCACGGAGCTCGGGCCCCAGTAGCGAGTCGCATAATACGGTTCGTAGGGAGCCAGGGGCGCCCAGCCGACATTATCGGCACCGTAGATCCAGGAGACGCGGCCGGGGTACCAGCCGTATCCGACGGTCCAGGGACGAGCGGCAACGACGGGGGTGGCCACCGGCGGAGCCCAGTACCAGCAGCGGCAGCTGTCGATGAAGACCCAACTGCCGTAGTGATGGGTGGTGTAGCCGAAGGGTTCGGCGGGCACCCAGCACTGATCCCCGTAGTAGGTGGTCCATCTTCCGTTGGTGTAGGGCGCCCACTCGGGCCCCACCCTGGTGGGACGCCAGAGCTGCCGATACTCGCCCTCGTATTGGACGCGGTCCCAGCGCCCGTTTTCCTCGAGCTCATAGGCGTCGTCATGGAGCTGAGACGGCAGATAGCGGGTGGAATCCCCTTTGACTTCCAGCCGCTTGGCCCAGAGGCTGTCGCGCTGCCCGTTCCAGTCATCGAAACCGGCGTCCACCAGTCCCTGTCCCGACGCCATCGCTCGATCGTCGACCACCAGGGAGGACGAGCCCGACTGCACCTCATAGCGGGATTCGTTGCGAGCATGAACGAAGTCCACGGTCCCTTTCAGCGCGATCACCTCCGCCGATTCGTCCCCCACATAGAGGTCGAACATGGTCCCGGCCGGAGCCAGCACATACCCGAAGGGGGTGGTCGCCTGGATGACGCTCTGGCTTCCACGATTGTAGAAGCGCGCAATACCCGAAGCCACATCGATTTCCGTGACGTCGTCGTCCAGGGCGATCGCCTGGATCTGGGTGTTTCCGCCGATTCGAATCCACGTGCCGTTGGGAAAGATGATCTCCGCCCTGGCATCCTGGTCGGAATAAAGGGTATCTTCAAGGCCAAAGGGAACATCCTTGAGGATGGGTACCCAGTCCTTTTCCTCATAAACGTAGCTCAGGAGCTCTCCTTCAATGTGGGAGACCCGTCCCACGACCACGGGTCCCTCCTTTTGAGAGGCAGCTCTTGAACCGGATGGAAATGGTGCCATCACGGTCATCAGGACAACCACTGCCAGTCCGGTGATGCGTCTGAACGGTTTCATGGTCTCTCCTTGGACTTGCTTCTTGAGTTCACTCATTCTGAAACGACTCCCGAGGGTGTCTTCTGATCTCCACAGTTCGGATTATAAGCGATTTGCATGCCACTTTGGTATGGGAGGAAGACGGTGGTGGGAGATGCCCCCTTGCTTCTAGCCGCAAGGGCCGACGGGCAGGGGGCCGATGCATGAGCACCATTTCAGGCACACCGCGCATAATAATATAACGAGATTTCTTCGCAGGGTGGGCAAAAGCGGTAGCGTTGCCCACCGAAAAATGCGGTTTCACGACCACGGTGGGCAAGATAGAACCCTTGCCCACCCTATGCCGGAATAGCATCCGGGTTCATTTCTCGTTGGAGTAATAAGGTGCAAGGCAAGAATCAGACCTCCTCAGGAACACTCCGGGCTCGTTATCCCCGCATTTCTTTGGCGGGGATCCAGGCCTTTGAAAGAGTCTGGATTGCCGCCAGAAGCTTGCATGAATGACGTTTGAAGTCCCCCTTGCTGATGGATGAGTGTTTCATGCCCGCTGCCTGACTCAGGCAAATCCAGGGGATTCCTCCGATTACGAAATTTGCTCGGAGCAGGTTACGATTATTGCGCACAGGGCACAATCCAAGGCATGCCTGTTGCTCTTCTGCCGCTCCTTGGGGCTCCAGTCATTGCCGATCACCTCCGCAACGTGCCGATCGGCTGTCACACAACAAGAAGGTGGCGTATTCTCAACTTTTCGCCGCCTGGTCGTGATGATTATTCGGCAGTGAGCCGGCATTCGGCGTTGGCCTTCTTCAGCTCCACGTAGTGGGCCGAAGCCAGAGAAGCCACGCAGCCGTCGGCGGCCGCGATGACGATCTGGTTGGCGTACTTCTGTCTGAGATCCCCAACGGCGAAAATGCCCGGGATGCTTGTTTCGCATTTGTGGTCCGTGACCACATAGCCGTTGGAGTCGGTCTTGGTGCCGGCCGGCACGAGCTGGTTGTTGGGGGAGAAGCCGACGAAGATGAAGACGCCATCCAGGGGGATTTCTTTCTCTTCGCCCGTTTTGGTGTCTTTCAGACCCGCCCCGACCACTCCCGTGGCGTCGGACTTGATCTCCGTCATGATGGTGTTGAAAAGGATCTCGATCTTGGGATCGTTCATCACCCGCTGCTGGAGAATGCGACTGCCACGAAACTCGTCCCGGCGGTGGGCCAGGTAGACATGTTTGGTGATCTTCGCGAGGTAGAGCGCATCCTCCAGGGCCGTATCGCCGCCTCCGACGACAATGACCGTCTTGTCTCGGAAAAAGAATCCGTCGCAGGTCGCACAATAGGAGACACCCTTTCCGAAATTGTCGTCTTCACCCGGAACATTGAGCTTCCGGGCTGTACCGCCGGCGGCAAGGATCACCGCATGGGTCATCAAAGCCGTCCCATCGGCCAGCCGCACGGTATGATACTGCAGGCCGGGATCGACGCCCACGACCTCCTGCTGGACGATTTCCAGGTCGTAGGACTTGGCGTGCTGGATGAACTTCTCGCACAGGTCGAACCCGCTGATTTCGAGGTAGCCCGGGTAGTTCTCGACGCCTTTGGTCAGGGCCACCTGGCCCCCCGGAACGCCTTTTTCGACGAGCACCGTGTCCAGGGCCGCGCGCTTGGCATAGATCCCCGCACTCAGTCCCGCCGGGCCTCCGCCCACAATGATGACATCGTAAAAACTGCTTTTCGCCACACCCATCCTCCTTCATCGGTAATCGAGATGCCATATGAGGTCTTTGTTGAATACCCGCAAAACATATATACTGCATCTTGTCCGAGCAATGGGCAAGGAATGGATGGGCGGTTTTGGTCAGTGACTGGGACGGTGAGTGAGGACTGGGATGATGGCGCTGAACACCCTTGACTGGGTCATCGTGGTTTTCGCGGTCTTCTGCCTCATTCGAGGCGTGATGCGCGGTGTCGTCTCGCAGGTTTTCGGCATCGCCGGACTGCTGGCCGGTTTTGTCCTGGCTTCGAACTTCTACGAAGGAGTCGCTTTGAAGCTGGCGCAAACCTTCCCGCAGCTGCCTGCCGCTCAGGCCGTGAGCTTCGGGACCCTCTTCTTACTGAGCTGGCTCTGTATCGCCATCGGCGGTTTCTGGGTGTCCCGACTGGTTCGGCTCAGCGGCTTGGCGTTCTGGGATCGAGCCTGGGGGGGAATTCTGGGAGCCGGGAAGGCTTTCCTGTTCACCGTAGTTCTCGTTTCCTTTCTGACGGTGATGGTTTCCACACAGAATTCGCTCCTGAAGGATTCGCTCGTCGCGCCCTACGCGCTCGAAGCCGCCCAGTGGCTGATGCGCGTCGCCCCTGATAACCTGCGGTCGCTGCTCGAGAAAAAGGGCGCGGAGATGAAACGATTCCGCCTCGATGAGGACTCCAAGGGTAAGGAGCAGAGCGCTCCCCGGAAGAAGGAGGGACAACCCGTTTGATGGGAGAAGAACCGAGGTCTCGATGGAATGGCGTTCGCAAGATATGGGAAATCATCGATCAACTGCGCGGCGAGCCGGGCTGCCCCTGGGACAAAAAGCAAACGCCGGCCAGTGTGCAGACCTACCTGGTCGAGGAGGCGCACGAGGCGGCAGCGGCCGTCCGGGCGGGGGACCCGGAGGAAGCCGCCGAGGAGCTTGGGGACGTCCTCTTCATGGTCCTCTTCCTCATTCACCTGTATGAGGAGGAGTCGCGGTTTGGCCTCGAGGATGTCTGCGAGCTCATCAACACCAAGATGATCCGGAGGCACCCCCACGTTTTCGGCGACACCTCGGTGGAGTCGGCTCAGCAGGTTCGCGACAACTGGGAAAAGATCAAGGCCGCTGAGAAGCAGGCTGCTGCGAAAAAGACCGGTGAGGGCAACGCCACCGACTCCATTCCCGCATCGCTTCCGGCCCTCATCCGCGCCTATAGAATTCAGTCACGGCTTGCTCAACAGAACGGAGACGCCTGGAATTCCATGGAGTCGCAGGCACACGATTTCCTGAAGAGCTCCCAAGACCTGGCTCAGGACCTGCTCGACGGCACATCACCTGCAGCCGCGCGGTTCGGCGAGCTCCTCTTCCAGCTGGTCAACCTGGCCCGCATCCAGGGCCTTCGCTCCGAGGACTGCCTGCACAACCACCTGAACGAACTGACTCGAAAGGGCGGATGCGGGGAGTGAGACCTGGCGGCTGCATCTCCGCAACGCATCGCTCCCTCGGTCGCGCCGTTGCCCAGCCTACCCTGAAAGTGCATCCAGCCTCATTTTTTCTTGTACCTAAATTGAGCGATTAGCTCTTAGCTGTTAGGTATTAGCTCAACAATTTTCATAGGTTATCCCACCATTCATCCGAACTTGGTGAGTGAGAATCTAT
>JBFYYO010000254.1:0-5179 GCA_041310025.1 Syntrophobacterales bacterium | reverse complement strand
CAAATCAGCGTGAAGAGCACTCAACTCGGCGAACGTGCGGCCACGCATGAGACATGACGTTAAGCACTGATGGAGGGGAAACCCGGACGGACATCCGCCCCCGTCCCTACCATGCCGAGGGCCCGGCGGCGTGTCGTTTCGTAAGTATTTTGGGGTCAGTTGAGCCGTCGATGGATTTCTCTGGACAACCGCCTCATACGGCAACGGGGTTTCTCAGGTAGGGTGGGCAAAAGCGGCAGCGTTGCCCACCGAGAGGTGCGGCTTCACCCTCCGGTGGACAAGATAAGGCCGGCCCTTGACCACTCTGCCCTGAAACAGCATCTGGCATCATTTCTCGTCGTAGCAATGAGGGCTGTTTCGGGGTCGGGTCAGAATCCTGGCGCCAGTTGAGAGGGCGCCTTCCAAGCCGATTCGAAAGCCCCGGGAGTCCTCGACGATGATCCTGCCATCCATCGCTGCCGCGTAGATTTTCTGGTCGAAGGCGATCAGGGCGTGCTTGACCTTCATCCCCCGGTGGATCTGGACGGGAGCGCCGTTGACGAATACCGTGATTTGTTCGTCCATCTCAGTTCTTGAATGCCATGCGGTCTTCCACCTCCGGCTTCACCCGCGAGTGCTTGCTCAGGTAGTCGGAGACGACGTCGCGCAGCGTGTCCCCACAGACCAGATTGGACCCCTCCTTGAAAGTGGTGAACCGGTCTCCACCCGCAGCGAGGAAATCGTTGGTGGCCACACGGTACTGAGCTTCGGGCCTCAGCTTCTCGCCTTGGACGATCGCCTGCACGACCCGTGATCCCGCAGGCCGGCTCATGTCGTAGACCACGGTGAGTCCCGACACTTGAAGGATCCTTGTGTGCTGGTCGCCGCTCGCCTCGAGGAGCTCCAGCACCTGTTCCCCCTTGAGCGTCATGGTGACCACCACGTTGTCGAAGGGGAGCAGCGTGTACAGCTCCTCCAGGGTAACGTCGCCCGCCGGAAGATCCGCCCGGATCCCGCCACCGTTCTGAAAGCCGATGTCGGCAGCTCCGGCTTCCCGGATGGCATCGGCAATGAGGTTCCCCACGTTGGATTCGGCCATTGGCTGCCGCACCAGATCGACCTCGGACTTCCCGACCACCCTGGCAAATTCCGCTTTGATTTCGTTGTTGTAACGTTCCACCAGGGCTGCAATGTTGCTGTCGGCCGGCGCGTGCTCATCGGCCACCACCGGGCGCAGGACATCCCTGGTCGTGTATCGCACGATCTTCGAGGTTTTGGGATCCACTTCCAAGCCCAGAACCCCCACATAAATGCCGTAATAGCCGGCCTGAACGATGATCGTGCTGTTGATTCGGACGGGGTCCGTCACCGCCGTGTGGCTGTGCCCTCCGACGATGACGTCGATGCCCGACACTTTTCGCGCCAGTTCCTCATCCGCGTCCAGACCGAGGTGGGACAGCACGATGACCAGGCCCGCCCCCTCGCCCCGAGCTCTCTTGATCAGCTCCGGCAGGACGGCTGCAGGCTCCAGAAAACTCAGGTCGGCCACGTGAGTCGGTTTCGTCGAATAGGCCGCTTCCGCGGTGATCAGGCCGATGACGGCCATCTTGACGCCATGGCGGCTCACCAGGACGTAAGGCCTCGCACCCTCGAGACCGCCGCCGCCGGTGGACGAGATGTTGGCCGCGAGGAAGGGGAACCTGGCGGCTGTTCTCAATTGCTGAAGCGCATCCCGCCCCCAGTCGAGCTCATGGTTGCCGAGAGCCATAGCATCGAACTGGAGCGCATTCATGACCTCGATGACGGGTTCTCCCTTGAACACGTTGGAGATCGGTGTGCCCTGGAACATGTCCCCCGCGGACAACAAAAGAGTCCCTGCCGGGTTCCTGGCTCGCTCCTGCTGGATGATGGCAGCGAAGGTGGCGGCGCCGCTGACCTTTTTGTCTTCGCGAATGGTCTTGTCGAGGTAAGGGAGGATATGGCCGTGAAGGTCGTTCATGTGGAGGATGGTGATGGGCACGGCCTGAGATGCCTGGAGGTTGCCGGGGATCGCCCACGCCAAAACACACCATACTGCCAGCAAAAGAATGCGGGAACTTCGATTCATTCTGGACGCTCCTTCGGGTTCTGACGGCCACAGGCCAACACTGCTGCCTCAAAAAACTCGATCATCGCGGATTGTTCTCCCCGCAAAGGCGGGAATGTTTGCTTTTCAGGGTTTTGCGGCCCCACGTTGTGGCGGGATGCCCCCTTGTCCGAGGACTGAAATGCTCCCAGCGCCCTGCTGGCTCCGCCAGGATGGGGCGAGGGGCCGATTTGCGCGTCCAGAGCTAACGCAATCTGCTGCGGCAGTTGGGGCAGCGGTCGGGATCCGTCAGGACGCCGAAATAGAACTTGTCGTGGCCCTTGACGATCTCGTCGCACACGGGGCACCGGTACTGCCAGAAACCCCTGAGCGCCAGCAGGACCCCAAAAACCAGCTGGATCGCGGCAAAGGACTTCCAGGCCATCAGCCTGACTCCCAGGAAAGTCGGTCGGTTGTCAATGATCTGCAGAATGAGCAGTCCAAGGGCGATGAGGAGAATGCAGAAACCAAACGAGTGCATCAGTCGTTTTCTTCTCTGCTGGAATTCCTCGATGACTTGCTGCTCGCGCAAGCTCGGCATGACCACCTCCATGTTCAGGCTTCCGGCGGAGCCTGAACGCCTCTATGGGGGCTGCTGATCGAAGGGAATCGGAAGTCCGATTTTGTCCCCGGTCCTCGGACCATTGGGCGAAAAGCCCGAATCTCAGTTTCAAGCGATCCGAAATGTTTGACAATGAGCTCAAATATCATGAGAATCGATCAACCTGCCAGTGTAAAGCGATTCTGTCATACGGAACCTCCTCTCTACGAATCGGGACCATTGCCATGGGGAAGCACCTGGTACTCGTAGGCGGCGGGCATGCACACATGACGGTACTCGTCCGTCTTCGCGACTTCATTCGGAAGGGCCACCGCGTAACGCTCGTCAGTCCAGCTCCTTACCAATACTATTCGGGAATGGGTCCCGGCATGCTCTCCGGGATGTATCGCCCCCAGGAGGCGCGTTTCCACATCCGAAGAATGGTCGAGGATGCGGGGGGTGCCTTTGTGGCCGCCCGGGCGGTCCGCATCGATGCGCCCAACCGGCTGCTGTGGCTCTCCAACGATGCTCGGATTCCTTTCGACGTGGCTTCCTTCAACACCGGGAGCCATGTGCCCGTCGCCTGGACGGGGGGCTCGCTGGAGAGGCTCGTGCCCGCGAAGCCAGTCCTCAACCTGTATCTCGCCCGTCGCGAAGTTCACGCCCTCCTCAAGCGGGGGCCATTGCGCCTGGTTGTCGTCGGGGGCGGGGCAGCGGGCGTAGAGATCGCCGGAAATCTGTGGCGGCTCGTCCGGGATGCTCAAGGGGATGCGCGCATCACCCTTGTGGCAGGGAGCCGCCTCCTGCGCGGGGTTCCTGCGAGAGCCAGCGACCTGGCTCGCCAATCGCTGGTCCGGCGGGGATTGGAGCTGCTCGAAGGGGTGCACCTCAAGGCTTTCCGGGGCGGCGAAATGCTCCTGTCAGACGGAACCACTCTCGCCTGCGACTTCGCGTTCATCGCCGTCGGCGTCACCCCCTCCCAGCTGTTCGTCAATTCGGGCATTCCCGTGGGGCACCGCGGAGAGCTCTGGGTCGATCGAACTTTGCGCTCGCCCGATTATCCATTCCTGCTGGGCGGAGGGGACTGCATCGCCGTCGAGGGGATGCGGCTGGCCAAGGTGGGTGTCTATGCCGTGAGGCAGAACCCCATTCTCTATCACAACAGCATGGCAGCCCTCGAAGGGACCCCCTGCAGACGATTTTCCGCGGGGAGCTCCCCCATGCTCATCCTCAACATGGGAGACGGGACGGGAATCCTGTGGAAAAAGGGATTCACCGTCGCGGGGGAGATGGTTTTCAGGCTGAAGAACTTCGTCGATCTTCGATTCATGCGAAAGTTCCAGGTTTCGGGGGAGCTTGGAGAAAGCGAAGAGCTGTCCGGCCAGGTCGGCATCGAGCGGGAAGGTCCCGTTGGGACGTGAGGTGACGAATAACCGCAGAGGACGCGGAGAAAGCAAGAGTACACCTCCAAAACCTGAAAGCCGAAACTGCTGCGAGCGGAGGAGACGCGCATGCAATACGTCATTCTCGGAAACGGGGTGGCAGCCATCCACGCGGCCGAGGCCATACGGAGCCTGGATGCTCATGGTCCCATCACCATGATCTCCGATGAGGTGCTCGACCCCTACTGCCGACCCATGATCAGCATGGTTCTCGAGGGCGCCGTGGCGCCCGAGCTGCTGCCCATCCGGGGGCCCGGCTTCTATCGGAATCTCGGGATCGACCCGGTTCTGGGAGATCGGGTCACATCTCTTGACGTGGTTGGCAGGCGCGTTTTCCTGGAGGACGGTCGTGAATATGGCTACGACCGTCTCCTCATTGCGACGGGGGCAGACCCTCGACCGGTAAGAGCCCCAGGCAATGATCTCGGCGGCATTTTCTTCATGCGAACCGAAAACCACGTGCGGGGGATGCTCGATGTACTGCCGCGCGCCCGGCGGGCCCTGGTGCTGGGAGGCGGCCTGGTGGGCTTCAAGGCAGCCTATGGACTTCTCAAGCGTGGTCTCCAGGTGACCATGCTGATCCGCTCAGACTACCCGCTTTCTCTCCAGGTGGACGAAATCGCCGGCACCCTCATTCGAGATGAGCTCATCCGCAGCGGCTTGGAAGTCCGAGTGGGAATCGGGGTCACGGCCTTTGAGGGAAACGGCGCCGTGAAGGCTGCGCGACTCTCGGACGGCAGCACGGTGGACTGCGACATGGTCGTCATTGGGAAGGGCGTGCTTCCATCCCTCGGTTTCGTGCCGCGGGATCGCATCCCCGTGGACCTCGGAATCCTGGTGGACGAGCACATGCAGACGTGGATCCCCGGCATATTCGCAGCGGGAGACGTGGCCGAATCGGTGGATATCGCACGAAAGACCCGCTGGGTGAACGCCATCTGGCCCGAAGCCGTCCAACAGGGGCGCATCGCCGGCATGAACATGGCAGGCCGACGGGTTTCCTACAGGGGCAGCCTGAGCCGCAACGTGATCCGGATTTTCGGCCTGGACGTGATGACCGCCGGCTGGGTGAACCCCCCGGAAGGCGATGGG
>JBFYYO010000253.1:0-5201 GCA_041310025.1 Syntrophobacterales bacterium | reverse complement strand
GATCGATGAGCTGGCCTGCGGCCCGATAGTTGTTCTGCACCAAATTGAGCCCCTCTGCGGAAACGCCCCGGTAGACCGCCTTCCCCACCTTCTGTGCCGTCAGGATGCAGGCCTGAAGGTCCGCCGGGTCCATGTCGAACAAGGTGTGGTAGTGTGTTTTGGGAACGACCAGGGCATGGCCCGGATTGATGGGGTTGATGTCCACAAAGCAGAGGACCCGTTCGTCCTCCAGGATTTTCGCGCAAGGTATCTCCCCTCTGATGATGCTGCAAAAGATGCATTCCGACATGGATTTCCCCTCCCCTGGCTCACGATTCGCGACATTCCGGATCTCTGCTCTGATTCCAGCGGTCGAACGCCTCCCGGGATTTGCACAGCGGCAAAACAATGAGTTGCGGTGACGCCGGATTGAATATTAAACTAACAAAGATGGCTGACACTGTAAAGGATGGCCCCCGGGGTATGACGACGCGAAAGGAGCCTGATGAAATGATGGTTCTGGGGATCTACGGTTCTCCTCGAAAAGGCGGAAATACGGACCTGATGCTCGATGCATTTCTGGAGGGAGCCTCCGAGACGGCTTCCGAAATCGAGCGCGTTTGTGTGCGCGATCTGGATATCCACGGCTGTCTGGCGTGTGGCCACTGCGACCGGAAGGGGACATGCATCCAGAAGGATGACATGAACCTCGTCTATCCCCTCATGGAGAAGGCGACCCACATCGTCGTGGCTTCGCCCGTCTACTTCTATGGGGTGACAGGCCAGCTCAAGCTGCTCATCGACCGCTCCCAGGCCTGCTTCATGAAGCGGGAGCTGGATAAAAAGCAGGGGAAGGATCCCGGCGCCGGAACCGCGGGGAGCGGCTACCTGCTTGCCGCCGGCGCCACGCGCGGCAAACGCCTCTTCGAATGCACCGTGCTCACGGTGCGATATTTCTTCGATGCCCTCAATTATAATTATATCGGTGAGTTGTGCCTGAGGGAGCTGGACGAAAAGGGTGCGATCCTCCTGCAGCCGCTGGCCCTGGACGACTGCCGGCGGGCGGGACGCGAGTTCGTTCTGCCGCCGGCTGCGTAACGGTTACTGGTTGAATACCGGGGCCTTGTGTTGCACCGCAAAGGCGCAAAGATCGCAAAGGACCCAATAGGTGTTTTTTCTTCGCGTCCTTCGCGTCTTTGCGGTGAGCGAAAAACCAGATGATCTCATCATCCATCGAGATCCAGGCTTTGGCAGGAAGCTTCGGCGAAGGGGAAGGTGCACTCCAGGTCGAGAGCCCCTATGAACTCCTCGATGCTTCGGAATCCTTCCACCTCAAGAAACCGCTCGATCCCCTCCACCACGCGGCGGGCGACGGCCGGGTCGGTGAAATTGGCCGTTCCGATCTGTACCGCCCGCGCTCCCAGGAGCAGGAATTCCAGGGCATCCGTGGCCGATGCGATGCCCCCGATGCCGATGACCGGGCAGCGGACGGCCTGGAGAACCTCGTAGGTGCATCGCAGGGCGATGGGCTTGATGGCGGGGCCCGACAGGCCCCCGATGACATTGGCGAGCTTGGGCCGGCGCGAGTAGATGTCGACGGCGAGTGCCGCCACCGTGTTGATGCATGAGAGCATGTCGCTTCCCGCGTCCACTGCGGCCCGGGCGACCTCCCCAATGCGGGTCACGTTGGGGGTGAGCTTGGTGATGAGGGGGAGACTGGTGCGGTGCCGCACCGCTCCCACGACCTCGCAGGCCAGCGTCGGGTCGGTTCCGAAGACCATTCCGCCCTGCTTGACGTTGGGACAGCTGATGTTGATCTCCAGGGCGGCCACTCCCGGTTGTCCATCCAGCCTTCGCGCCAGTTCCGCGTACTCTTCGACCGTGTTTCCAAAGATGTTGACGATGGTGGGGATCCCCAGGTCACGCAGGTGGGGGAGCTTGGCGTCGAGGAAAACCTCCAGGCCCACATTCTCGAGCCCGATGGCATTGATCATGCCCGCGGGGGTTTCCACGATGCGCGGAGGAGGATTCCCCGACCGCGGAGCCAGCGAGATCCCTTTCACGACAATGGCGCCGATCTCCCGGATGTCCAGAAAATCCTCGTATTCCTGCCCGTAGCCGAAGGTCCCCGATGCTACCATCACGGGGTTTTTCAGGCGCAGGGGGCCTAGATGCACCGAAAGATCGGGGGAGCGATCTGCTGCTGTCGTATTCTGTCCCATTGAATGGATCCTGCCGAGAAGATGGGTCCGTCCTTGCACACATGGAGATAATGGTCTGAGGTGGGATGGTCGGGATTGGCGGCCGGAAGGGCGCACCCGAGACAGGCCCCGAAACCGCAGGCCATGAGCGATTCGAGGGAGAGCTGGGTGTCGATGCCTTCGCGGAGCGCCCAGAGCCCCAGCCGATGCTGCATGGCGAGAGGGCCGCAGGCATAAAGCCGAGTCGGGCGGACTCCCTCGTCGCGGACCACCTGCTCGATGACTTGTGTCACGGTGCCGCGAAACCCCATGGTGCCGTCATCGGTGCTCCAGTGGATGCGAAGCGCGGGTGCCGCCAGAAGACTGGCATCCAGAAGCTCTGCAGCGGTCCGGGCACCGTAGAACAGGTGGACTTCTTCTCCCGCGCTTCGCGATGGATCGCTCAGAAGTCGATCCACCAACTCCTTGAGCGGTGCGATGCCGACGCCCCCGGCCGCCAGGAACACGGGACCGGCGCCGGAATTCGAAAGATCGAAGCCGTTTCCCAGGGGGCCGATGAGGCTGATGGTCGATCCCGGATCCATCTGCGACATGAGCCACGTGCCGCGTCCCACAACGCGGTAGAGGATCTCCACCGCGCCTTCTTCCCGTTGGATGCGGTGGAACGAAAAGGGCCTGCGCAGGAGGGGATCGTTCCCGTCACGGACCTGGAGCATGAGAAACTGCCCCGCCCGCGCCTCACCGGCTATGGTCGGGCTGTGCAGCTTCATGCGGTAGGTCTGGTGGGCCACGGCTTCCTGCTCCAGGAGCCGCGCTGCCTCTTGTTGTTTCGCCATTCCGTGTCGTCCCCGATGATGGGCTGAATGATTCCTGGTTCAACAAAGCCGAATCAAGGTTTTTGGGGAGCCGCCCGGTCCCTTTCCCAGCCGATCACGGCCGCCATGCGTCCCGTGATCTTCTCTCCCCGGTACGAGAAATAGTCCACCTTGTGGCAAACCGTGCAGCGCCCGGCGATTTCGATATGATCCGGTCTGAGCCCTGCCTCCATGAGCTGCCGTCGCGTGATCTCCCAGAAGTCGAAATAGGTGGGCTTCACCTGGTATTCCCAAAAGACCGGCGGCAGTTCGTCGCGATAATTCCGGAATTCTGCGCAGCAGGGACCGAGGGACGGGCTCACAGCCGCGAGCAGGCTCTCGGGGCGGGATTCATATCTTTTCCGCATGAGGGCCACGGTTTTGCCCGCAACGTTCTGCACGCTCCCGCGCCAGCCGCAGTGCACATTGGCGACGACCTTACGCTCGGGGTCCACTAGAAACACCGCCTGGCAGTCCGCGATCTTGATCATGAGCCCCAGGTCTTCGACGCTGGTCACCAGGGCATCGCCGGAGGGAGCCCGAATGAGAAAGGCGTCGGAGTCGGCGTTTTCGAGAGGACCTCGTTCCAGCACCTGGATGGTGTCCCCGTGAACCTGAAGGGAGGATGCCAGGAAGCGTGCTCCCAGGGATTCGCGAACACGCGAGAGGTTTTCCCGCACCGCCGCCGCATCATCGCCGTTGTTCCAGGCCACGTTGAGACTTTCGTAGGGGGGGAGGCTCACCCCGCCACGGCGGGTGTACACCCCGTGGACCAGCCCCGGCACCTGCTCCAGCAGCTGGAACTTATGGACGATCAATGGGTTCATGCGCTTCCAAGGCCTTCAGCGATAATCATTTGCCGGTCATGGGGTTCCCCTCCCACACGGACTCCGGATGGATTCCGGAGAGAGCAGGCGCGGAGACCGCTCATTGCGGCGATTCAGTGTTGAATGGTCGCCGGCCTCCTGAACGGGGAGGTGGCGGCGGCGGCAAAACGAATCATCCTGACTCCGGCATCCGGTTTTTGCTTATCGTCAAAACAGGGTTTGGGCAAGCTTTATTGACATCGTCCAGCCGCGTGTTAGCTTTAGGGACGTTGATGATGGGCCCGCCGATTCGTCTGAACGGTTCGTCTGGGAACGCTCGAAACAACCCGAGAAGCGGCATGAGTCGAATTCCTCCTGCAGAGTGCGCGAGATGAGAAGGAGTATTGGGATATGCAGCGAGTCAAGGAATGCATGTTGGTCACCATGGAGTACACCATCCGCACCTCACACCCCAACGGCGAGGAGTCGGTATTGCCTGACCAGGCCTGCAGCTTCGTCTATGGCGTCGATGTGCAGCTGCCTTCGGTTGAGAGCGCGATCCAGAACCTTCAGCCCGGCGATCGAGTGACGGTTTATGTGCCCCCCGAGGAGCTCTACGGGCACCTTGATGATGATCTGATTCGCGACCTCCCCCGGGAGGACTACAAGGAACCGCGACTCAAGGAAGGAAAGATCTACCGGGAGATGAAAAAGAAGTGTCTGGTGCAGTTCCTGGTCAAAGAGTTGCGCGATGACGTGATTGTGGCTGATTTCAACGACCCTCGAGCAGGGACGTGCGCCGAGTTCGATATTCTCATCAAGGAAGTCCGGGAAGCCACCAAATCTGAAATGACCCCCTCGTGCGCCCGCGGTTGAAGTCCTTCGGATCGGATCTCGGGGGGTTCATTATTCTTCACGTGCAGCAGCCTCTCACGCCAACTTGCAGATCTATATTTCTTCCGGTGGCGGGTGATTTCCATGCATCAGAGCCAGGGGCGGCGTTGATGATAGAACGTTCAGCCTGGAAGGAATGCCCTGTGGAAGCGGTCCCATCAGTGATCGGCTTTGCTGCACGAGTGAGTCGGTGCTCTCTTCCTCGATTCAGCCAGATGTTTGCTTCATTGACAACACCCTGCCGCTGTGCTAATCAAATCACCTTCCTGATTGGCGTCATTCTTCATGACCCATCCCAGCAGGGCGATTAGCTCAGTGGATAGAGCGTTGGTCTCCGGAACCAAAGGTCCCGGGTTCGATCCCCGGATCGCCCTCCATAAAATCAACTACTTAGCAGAGTATCACCTGGTTGCCTCGGATTTGGTTGCGTATAGGTTGCGGATGGTTGCGGGTTGTCCAGCTCGTCG
>JBFYYO010000252.1:0-5220 GCA_041310025.1 Syntrophobacterales bacterium | reverse complement strand
ATGGCATCTTCCATCGACTTGGCCTGGATGCTCATGGCGCCGATGAAAGCGATGTCGGCCCAAGCCAAATCTGCATCCGTAAGCTGCCGGACATTCATATCCACCAAACGCTTTGTCCAAGTATCAGGAAGTATGGCGGCAATAGTCAATAAACCCAGTGGTGGGATGGTGGCCTTGGCTGGAAGGAACTCAAGGGCGTATTTGAGGCTCCAGAACGTCTCAGGGAAACGGGGATAGATTAAGAGTGCGTTCATGAAGATGGTCCCACTAAATATGGACAAAACGGTGCAATCCGGGGTGCGCGCTGAGGTACCCAGGTCAGCTTGCCAGACGGGGACCAGGCCACCAAAGTTATGGACGACCATCTCCCGGGTCTGTTCACCTCTATGATAAAGCCGCCGAACCCCATTTTCATCATACGGGGTGAACAAGCTCGCTGATCATGAAGGCTTGCCAATCCAGAAAGCAGGGACGGGCATCGGGGCATAACGAGTAATGATCCGGACATGTTGAGCTTTCGCCGGCTCGGAAATGCTGGAACCAGGAGAGAATCAGGAAACACTGAACATTGCGCCTCACCGGTGACCGGAAGCCGAGGGCTGGAGGCGATCCGCGTGCAGAGCTGGTTAGCCGCTCATGGAGCCAGATCAAAGATCATCGATGACTGCCCCGCAACCGCCTTCCATAAAGTCCTTTCCCCATTTATCACGGAACAGCGCGATCGCGGTATCGCCGGTGCAGTGGCTGGGTGCGACCCTGTGCACGGCGAGCTGGCGCAGCGCCGCGACGGTCTCTCGGATCTGCTCCGGGTTGTGGTTGAGCAAGTGAAACCCGCCCATAAGCAGACAAATCTCTTTCCCCAGATACCTGCGCGCAGCACGAGCAATGTTAACAATACCTGGGTGCGCACACCCGGTGATCACGACCAGACCGGAGGCGGTGTCGACGATCAGCGCCTGCTCGATCGTGCCGTCGCCCATCTCGCCTGTAGAATACAGGTTGGCAGACAGGTGCCGTGGTCCACTCACAACCTTCACGCGTGCCCCCCGCTGCTCCACGGAACGGCGAAACGCCGCGGGGAAAGAACGGGGCATATAGACCGTAACATTAGGCCGACGCGCGAGAAAAGCGCCAAGTCCGCCGGTGTGATCGCCGTGGAAATGGGATAGCATGATCGTGCCGATCGAGTCCGGAGCGATTCCAAGCCGCTCCATGTTGGCCAGCAGCGTCGGCCCGTCGCCGCCGGTATCGAACAGCACTACATCGGCACCGTCCTCTATCACCGCAGCGAAACCCCAGGCGGTAGTGAGGGCAGGCGTGTGCTTCATGTTGTTGTAAACCACTGTGATGCGCAGCGGTGGACGGGTCTTGAGAAGATCAGCGCTCATCTTCGCAGATGTCCAGTGGCTGATGCCAACCAGGCAAATCACTATAAAGATGGAATATATCATGCTCATACAGCTTGCGCCTATGCTCGATCTGCTCGGGGAAGTCTTCCGTGCGGTCCCTTGACTTCTGGCGTGGCAGCCAGTATGCGATCGAGTGAGCATTGGGAGATAGTCCGCGACACTTGGTTGACAGCCTATTCCAACCTATGCCGACTGTCAAGCGAGGCAGTGCGCACCAAACCATTGGAAATCCTTAACGGGCAGCGATTCGGAGAGTGTCTGCATCTTGCCAGGAAGTGAGCACCGAGTCGATAGGTCGAGCACAACGAGTATGATCTGGAGGTGTTGAGTGCTTGCTGCATGAAATTTCCGGGGCAAGGTGAGTCATCCCATTTGTGCCTAGCAGTGCATCGGGGGGCGGCAATGGGTGCGAGATCAGTGAAAGCGAGACTCTTCCACCTGCTGTGGATTCGACGTCTCGATGCTCAGGAGCTTGGCGCCTTGCTTCAGGCAAAACCCGGCTTCAGTTGTCTCCCAGATCCACCCCGAATAACCGTAACCTCCAACCGGTTTGGTCACAAACGCGCCGCGCCAGGAAGTGCCTCTCGTCTCATTGCAGGCGACCGTGCCGAAGGTGCCAAACGTGTAATTGTCCACCGGATGGCAATAATCGCGGCCCCTGAGCGCTTCTGCCGCCTGCCGCGCTTCCTCACCACCGAAAACGGCTGCCCGAAGTGCGTACTTATGGTTCTTGGCCCGGGCCAGGACTTCCTTCGTCGAGGAGAAGCTCGAAGTGAAGGCGACGGGTCCGAAAACCTCCTCGCGCATGCCGAGCATCTGGTCGGTGGCGTCCCGGACGACGGTGGGATGGATGAGGTTTGCTTCAATGTCTCCTCCGGTGAGTATACGCGCGCCGTTTTGCACCGCGTCCTGGAGCTGCTCCTTGATCTGCCCTACAGCAAGATCGCTCGCGACCGGTGAAACATCCGTCGTTTCTTCTTCAGGGCTTCCCACCCTGAGCCGCTTTACCCGGTCGACAAACATTTCCAGGAAGTCATTGTAGATGGCCTGGTGAATGAAGATCCGTTTGGGGGCCGTGCATGTCTGACCCGAGTACATGAACTTCCCCGCCATGAGATCACTCAGTGCAAGCTCCATGTCGGCATCAGGGAAGACGATGAAAGGGTCCGAGCCGGGGCCTTCGAATATGAGCTTCTTTCCACTCGTTCTGAAAGCCATTTCGTAGGGGAGGATGTTTTCATCAAACCCGAAGACCACCACCGCCGCAACCTTCGGATCTTTCAGAGACGCATCAATAAAGGCTCGGCCACTGCCGCGGTAGAACACGATATCGTCGCCAAAAATCGGCCGATACATCCTTTCGGTGAGCTCCATGAGGTTCTTGCCTTTGGAGGAGAACTTCACCCTCACTCGGTTTCCGACCAGGAAGATGGAGGTGATGGCGGTGTTCAGCCAGGCGCTTCCATTGTAGGAAAGCATGAGGGAGACCCAGGAACCGCTGCCGCCAAGCGGGGCTCTTCCGGACAGTAAATTCTCCGTTTCTTGAAACTTCCTGAGATTCTCCTGTGCGAGATCTGCTTCCGTCCGGCTGTCTCTTACGGTGAAGTGCAAATCCTTCACCGCCAGCTCCACGAGGGTCTCGCGGTGCCTCCCGATGGCTTGGCCGAGAGAGAGGACCTTTTCTAATCTCTGGCTGAACGACATAAGTTGTCTCCTTCACTTTCTAACGCCGTCGATGGGAAGAACCCGGGAGGTTGCTCTTCAGGACCCCGTAAAGCCTATCGGCATAGAGCCGATCCGAGTGCTTGTCCTTCGATCGGAGCATCAAATCCCTCTTGCGTGTTGCTCGTAAAGTGCCAGGTGTCTTTTGAGCATCTCAGGGATAGGGAGGCCGTAGGGGCAGCGCTCCTCACACTCCCCGCACTCGACGCAGTTCCTGACGGATTCCATCATCTTTTTCGCAAATCCTGCTGCCTTGGCATCGGACATCCTGCGGGCAATGATCGGGTAGCCCATCGCCGGTGTGATCATGACACCATGCTCACAAGGCTGGCAGTATTCACATCGACGGCAAAACTGCTGCCCCAACTCCGTTCGATACCCTTCCATGGCAGCCAGAGCTTCGGGGGAGACCACATTTTCCGACTCGTAGATGGCGACAACCTGATCGACTTGTCCCACGGCATCAAATCCCGGAAGCGGGATAACATCAGGGAATTGGCGAAGGTATTTGAAACAAAGATCCGCACGGTCCAGGAGGCCCCCACCAAAGGGTTTCATGGCGAGGATGCCCATTTCCTTTTGGCGGGCAAGGGGATGGAGCTCTTCGACGGCCTTTGACTCGATGAAGTTCAGTGGGAATTGGACAGTGCTGAAAAGGCCGGTTTCCAGCAACTTCACGGCCATCTCGATGCTGTGGGAAGTCACACCGATGCATCGGATCTTGCCGTCCTGTTTTGCCCGGAAGACGGCCTCCATCGCTCCATCTGGCCCGGTTACGGCCTCATAGTCCCGTGTGAGCGACAGTTGATGGATCTGAAGAAGATCGATGTGGTCCGTGCGCAAGCGCCGCAGGCTGAGATCGATATCTGCTTCAGCACCGGCTCGATCACGCTTGAACGTTTTCGTGGCAAGCACGATCCTGCTTCTGATCCCATTAAAAGCAAGTCCAATCTTCTCCTCGCTGTCCAGATACATATTGGCCGTGTCGAACAGGGTTATTCCGTGGTCGAAAGCTCGTCTGAGAACCATTACGGCTTCGGTAGCAGATAAACGGATGATGGGAATTGCTCCAAAACCCACCTCCGAGACTTCGAGTCCCGTCTTCCCGAGCATGATGTAACGCACGATCGTCGTCCTCCTTGTTCGCTGAGGCCTCGCGGTGTCTTTCTTGAGATCTTATGCCTACGGCGCGGCTCTCGTCAAATTGAGGTTGCAGCTTCCGACATTTTAAGATCAGAGGAGTGGTCCTGGAGCCATCTCTGAACAAATTCCTCTTCAATTGAGTGCTGTTGGGCAGCATGACGGTGGCTGATGGTCATGAGAACACCCGGAGAAGATGATCGCGCCTGCTTCCTATCGAACCGGGCATTGTAGGGAGACTTTGCACAATCCACAGTCAGGTTGATTTGGAGCCCAAATATCCTTGCTCGGAGCACACCCCTTGGCAGTCGACCGAGACTTGTCTGGGGAGGTCCAGGTGGCGGTACATCCCAATGGGGTGCTTCCTGCCGGAGCACAAAAGTTGACCCGGCTGGCTTGTTCTTAACGAAACCCAAGTCAGATGGCTGTCACTGATCTCTTGAATGAGGCGCCTCCAAGTTGTTGACAACCTCCGCACCGAAAAAGCTTCTCCCCTGTATGTTTCAAACCTCAAGAGATTCCCGTGAGAAAACGATCTACTGAGTTTCTGCATCTTGCCATTCCAGAAAGCGCCGGTGGGCACCACCAGCATAACGAGTATGATCTGAACATGTTGCCTTTTCACCGACCAGGGGTTCACAGGATCAAGAGAACTGTGTGAAATAGGAGGAGGGATGGCTTTCGTAGAGAGGGGGATTTGGACTTGGCTTTGATTCTATCGGGATGGTGGTTCAATTGAAGTCAGGTGCTGCTCGGCAAAAAGGGATTGAATCTGGTTCACAAAAGATTCAGCTTGCCCCATCATCGCCTCTAACTGTTCCTATTTTTAGACGACCAGGGGTTCATAATCGATTGGGTGCAGATCTTTTGGAACAACGTCCCCAATGGGCTGCGAATCATGGACCAATGTGGATTTCCACGCGAGGAGCATCTGCTGGAATCCCATCGG
>JBFYYO010000251.1:0-5327 GCA_041310025.1 Syntrophobacterales bacterium | reverse complement strand
GACGGCGCGCGAGCGGTCCCTGTGGGGAAGACTGCCGATGAGGGTCGTGGATGCCAATGCCTTCCAGTTCTGCATGCTGCCACTCCTTGCTCATGATTGCCGCTTCGGAGCCCGGACCACGCGCCTGATCGCAATCAGCGGGCGTTCCAATCGGCTCCGACCTAATCTGAGCGGTTAGCCGTTAGCGATTAGCTTTTAGCTAAAGACTTCAGTAAGTTGTGCCTCATAGATTCTCACTCACCAAGTTTGGATGAATGGTGGGATAACCTATGAAAATTGTTGAGCTAATATCTAACAGCTAAGAGCTAATCGCTCAATTTAGGTCCGAGCTTCATAGCGAAAGGGTGAAGGATACCCGTTTTAAAACAAGAAACAGCATAGCTGACAACCTGGAACTACGCAACTAGCACAGTTCTTCTCACAGGGTCAACGACGGAAAGGCATGCCGGCTCGATGGAGAATGCAGGCATCCTGATCAGCCGCAAGTCCGCACCCACCATGCGTTTCATCACAATTCACTTTACAGATTGGGCATTCTTTTGATAGTGGCTTGTGTGACTCCTTTCACGATTCTGCTATCTTTCTGCGACCAGTGTGCATGCGGGGGCTCCAGTGGGCAAAGTTGGATCCGGCGTGCAGGCGATGGAGCTGCACTCATCCCACCATCATTTTTAGTCCGTCGGGCCGGAGGGGGCCTGCGGCGGAGACTCCCCGTCATCGGAGGGGCTGGACGCGAAGTGAGCCGATGGAGGTCTTTGAGCCGTTTCTTATCCAGGGGGCATGGTGAGGAAACGGGTTGAGATTCACTGCGGATGGATGTTCCGTGGCCGCGTGAGCGGTTCATGGATCATGAATGCGGGGCATGTGCAGTGTGGAGCCCCTTGCCTTGGGCAAGGGACAGCGGGAAAGGGTGTTGGGTGCTTCTAACCAGATTGGAGGGGGAAATGAGGAAGAGAGGGCTGGTTGGTGGTTTGGTTGCGGGGCTGCTGGGTCTTTTTTCATTCGTATCCATGTCGTACGGAGCCGGTTTCGCGCTCTACGAAGGGAGTGCGCGAGCCAACGCCATGGGCGGAGCCATGGTGGGGAAGGCGGATGACCCATCGGCCATCTTCTACAATCCTGCGGGCATCACTCAGCTGAAGGGCACTCAGTTCATGACCGGCGCGACGGCCATCATCCCCGGGACCGACGTGACCACCAAGAACGATCCCCTGAGAGGAGGCCGCACCGAAACGACGCCCACGGAGTCCAACGTGTGGCTGCCGCCGCACATCTACATGACGCATCAGCTGTCGGATCAGTTTTACCTGGGTTTTGGCGTCATGGGTCTTTTCGGTTTGGGAACGGAATTCGATCCCGACTGGCCAGGGCGATTCAACAGCTACAAGGCCGTCATCCAAACCCTCACTTTCAATCCCAATATTGCCTGGAAGATCAACGATCAGCTGTCCGTTGCCGCCGGCATCGATGTCATGTGGTTCGATCTGGAGCTCCGGAACAAGATTCTTCTCGGGGTCACGCCCAATGGGCCGATCGAGACCGACCAGCGGCTGACGGGCGACTCGTTCGGGTATGGCGGCAACGTGGCCATCCACTATCGCCCGTGTCAGTGGGCTGCTCTGGGAGTGTCCTATCGGAGCCGCATTGACCAGGATGTGGAGGGGCGGGCGAAATTCGACGGGATTATCAACGACACCGATGCCGAGGGCTCCATCACCCTTCCCGACGAGGTGTACATGGGCCTCGCGATCTACCCGATGCCGAAGTTGAGCCTGGAAGTCGGTGCCATCTGGACCAACTGGAATACGTTCGACAAACTCGTGATCGATTACAACGAGCCTCTTCTGGGCAGGATCAGCCAGGTTGAGCGCGAGAAGAACTGGCATGATGCCTGGCGGATCTTCTTCGGGGCGGAGTACAAGGTCAACGATATGCTGGACCTGCGGGTAGGTTATGTTTACGACGAGGAGCCCATACCGGATGAGACTGTGGATTACCTGGTTCCCGCCAACGACCGCCATCTGTTCAGCTTCGGCCCCGGCATTCACTGGTGTGGGTGGACTCTCGATCTCTCCTACACCTACCTGCTGGTCACGGATCGCACGGTGGATGCCACCGGCCGGTTTCCGGTCGACAGGGTCCTGGATTCGGAGTTTGAAGAAGGCCATGCGCATCTGATCGGGTTGAGCGTGAGCCATCAGTTTTAGCTTTCTCGAGAAGATCTGAAATCCTCATGACGGGGCGGCAGGCCCATCGGGCCTGCTTGCCCCGGTCACCGACGATCCCGGAAGCTGGATCGACCGTCCTTCCAGTGAAGACGGGTGCCAGGCAGCCCCTGAACAATGAAAAGGCTCACCGGGGCTGGCCTTCAACTCGAAACCCGAAACTCGAAACCCGAAACTTGTCGTAGCAGTGTGGTGAGGAGCGGTGATGGCTGAAGATCTGAAGAAGATGTATCGTACCGTCATGGAGGATCACTTCCCGGAGTCCATGAGGATATCCTACGGGGATCAGGAACTGGTCTATCGCAAGCGGGCGTGGAAGTTTCCCGACTCCAAATCGGGGGAGCTCATTGAGAAGGGGCTCCGTTATGGGGAGAACCCGGGGCAGGAATCCGCACTGTATGAGCTGGTGGGCGGGAACCTGACTCTCGGCGGGTGCCGATTCATCGATCCCGGCCATGGGCTGGTGAGCGCCATCCGCGAAGAGGACATGCTCCAGGAGGGGAAGCATCCCGGCAAGATCAACCTGACCGATCTCGACAACGGTTTGAATATCTTGAAGTATCTCATGGCCAAGCCTGCTGCGGTGATCCTCAAGCATAACAATCCCTGCGGAGCGGCTTACGGCCAGTCCCTGACCGATGCCTACCACCGGGCCAACCGGGCCGACCGCATCGCCGCGTTCGGCGGCTGTCTCGTGGTCAATCGTCCGGTGGACAAGGCCACGGCGGCCCTCATTGCCGAAAACTACCTGGAGGTGGTCGCCGCACCGGATTACGAGGAAGGCACTCTGGATATCCTCAAGAGCCGCTCCAATCTCCGGATCATCCAGGTGTCCCGGATCGACCGGCTGGCGGATTACGTGAGCCGGCGCTTTGTGGATTTCAAGTCCCTGGTGGACGGCGGGATCATCGTCCAGCAGTCCCCCCTGAACAAGGTGCTGGGGCCGCAGGATCTCAAGCTGGCCGAGACAACCCACGAAGGCAAAGTCTACCGCATCGGGAGAGAGCCCACCGAGGGCGAAATGAACGACCTGCTTTTCGGCTGGTTCGTCGAGCAGGGAGTGACGTCCAACTCGGTGCTTTACGTGAAAGACGAGTGCACGGTGGGCATCGGGACGGGCGAGCAGGACCGGGTGGGCGTAGCCGAAATCGCGGTCTTCAAGGCGTACCAGAAATACGCCGATGCGCTCTGTTTCGACCGTCACGGGATTCCGTACAAGGATCTCGAGCATGCCATCGAAAAGGGCCGGCGGCCGGCGGAGGAAAAGGAAGCCATCGACCGGGAGACCCAGGATGCCCATGCGGGACTTCGCGGGGCCGCCATGGTGTCCGATGCCTTCTTTCCCTTCCGGGACGGGATCGATGTGGGACTCCGCCAGGGAATCACCGCCGTGGTTCAGCCCGGGGGCTCCATGCGGGACTGGGAGGTCATCGAGGCCTGCAACGAGGCCAACGCCACCATGGTGCTCACGGGGCAGCGCGCCTTCAAACACTGAACAAATGCTGAATCGGGTTGGAATTCACCGCAAAGGCGCGAAGGTCGCAAAGGGTTCCTCTGCGTCTCCGCGTCTCTGCGTGAGAAGGGTTTCTTGAGCCTTTTCAGTCTCGAGCTGAAGCTTCCCCCTGCCCCCAGGCATCTGCTGCGCTTGCGTTCTGGTGAACCATCCGGCTCACGGCGCGCAGCAGCCGCTCCGGTTCCCTTCCCTGGAATATGTTGCGGCCGATGGCGACCCCTCGAACGCCCGATCGAAGCGCCTTCTCGATACGTTGGAGAAAATCCAGCGGATCGTCCTTTTTGCTTCCCCCCGCCAACACGACCGGCACGGAAACGCTCTTCACAATGGTTTGAAGGATCGACTGATCCTGCGGATTGGGGATCTTGATGAGATCGGCACCCAACTCCCCCGCCAGCCGGGTGCAGTGGGCAATGGCCGTATCGGGCGGCGGCGAAGCGATCGCTGCCCCGCGAACATAGATCATGACCAGGAGCGGGATCTGCCACTGGGAGCACGCCGCCCCCACGCGGCCGAAGTCCTCGAGCATCTCCGGTTCGTGCTCATCCCCGAGGTTGATGTGGATGGACACTCCGTCCGCTCCCCGTCGGATGGCCTCTTCAACGGTGCCGACGAGCACTTTGCGGTGGAAGGCCGGCCCCAGCTGGGTGCTGGCCGAAAGATGCATGAAAACGCCCGGGAGCGACCCCGTCATCGGTTCGAGGAAACGCATCATGCCTTTATGGAGGACAAAGGCGTTCGCGCCGCCGCTCACCCCCAGCCGGATGACCCGGTCCATGTCCTCCAGTCCGGGGATGATCCCGCAGCTGACGCCGTGATCCAGCGGGAAGACCACGATCCTCCCGGAAGGGGAGCCCATGAAACGCTTCAAACGAAGCACCTTGCCGTTCATGACCCTATCTCCTGAAGCAATGGCTGATGCTCCTTGACGGCACCTGCACGCATCAACCGGCTCTGCCCGGCTCGAAACCTGCCACCAGTAACCCGAAACTCGAAACCCGAAACCCGAAACTGCCTTCCGCACCGGCTCATGCGACGGACTCGAAAGGGGAGCAAAGCTCAAGGGGGGGAACTCTGGGGATCTCTCCCGTTTGAGTCAGAAGCTGGAAAAAGAGTCTGAGCCCTTCCTGTTCGTCGGCGTCCAGATCGAAGCACAGGCCCCGGTAATATTCCTCGGCCTCGTCCCTCGTGAGCGGTCCCTTCTGGGCCGCAAGGCCGGAGATCAGCTCATGGTTTCGGCAGCCCCACTCCCTGGCCGTGCAGAGCACACGGATGGCGTCCAGCAGCGCACCATTCCAGCGTTCAATGGCCGTCCGCTGGATCACCCACAGGGCAAACACAAAGGAAAGCCCCGTCCAGGAGCTCCAGGCTTCTCCGAGGTCCATTCGAAAGGGAAAATCGCGGCGCTCCTGGAGCCTCAGAGCCTCGTCCCCGATGGCCAGGAAGGCGACGGGTGGATTCTCCCGCCGGATCGACTCGGTGCAGTTGCCCGGTGTGACCCGGGCCTCGATATTGAGGTGAAGCTGGAAGAGCACCTGGAGCAGGGCCACCGAGGTGTGGGACTGGGTGCTGGCCAGGATGGTCTCCCC
>JBFYYO010000250.1:0-5354 GCA_041310025.1 Syntrophobacterales bacterium | reverse complement strand
TAGAGCTTCACCCGGGATGATCCGCCTGCACGGCAGGATAACGGCCAGTGCGGGAAGATCCCTTTCTTCCATGCCGCAGGCTTTCGCCGGGGTGAGGGCGGAAGCGGGTTCGAGGCAGCCAATGAGCCTGAACGAATCCACCATGCGCGGACCATGGACGGTGAGTCTAAACCTTACCAGAATCGGCCTCTTTTAATAGGTGATGCCAAACGTCAAGTCCACAGGTTTGTTCAGTCCACTCCCTCTTAAATCCTTTCAAGGGGTGTCGGAGAGCATCTCACGACACCCATGCTGCCGGAAAAGCTGTCACAGAAGATCATCGGGCGGACGGGAGACCTCTGGCCCTATCCTTTCGTTTGTTGTGAATTTGCCGGAGTGCTATACTTTTTCCGCATGTTTTCGGGACGCGCATGTCCCACAGATTTTTTGAATCAGACCTCAGAGGTCCATCGCATGAGCCAGAAGCCTGGGATCAGCAAAATGGGCATCAGATTATCCTTGATGACCGCTCTTGGATTGCTGCTATTGCTGGCATTCATCGGCCTGAAGTTCAAGGCTGTGAACCCCGACCTGCAGAACCGCGCCCGCAACATGGTCAAGAAGCAGGAAACGCTGTCCAGGATGCGGATCAACCTCATCAGGTCCGTCGATATCGAGAAGGGCGCCGTGATGGCGGATACGGACGAGCTGTCTCGCAGCCTTGCCGAGGAATCCATGCAGGCGGCCGATTTGGTGGAACGGGACCGACATGAGCTGAGCCTCCTGATCGATCATGACCGGGTAGACAAGGAAATGGCCACGCTCCGTGAATTCGATGGTTGCTGGACGGAGCTGCGGAAGATTGACAAGGTGCTCCTTGATTTTGCCGTTGAAAACTCCAACATCAAGGCGGCCAATCTCTCTTTCACCCAAGGCAGCCAGGCCCTGGGCCGCTTCAAACAAAACCTGACCGAGCTCATGAGCAGGTACCTGCACAGACCTCAATACTGTCAGATCCTCAAGCTGGCCAGCGACGCCCTCACATCGGCGGCTGAAGTCCATTATCTGCATGCGCCTCATATCTCAGCCGCCAACGACAAGGAGATGGATAGGATCGAGGCGGATATCAAGCAGTCGGAGGAAGTGATCCGCACCTCCCTGATGGAAATGGAACGTTTCCTGTCGGAGGGGGACCGGCCCCTGCTGCAGCAGGCGAGCGACGCCTACAAGGATTTCCAGGGAATCACCGCCGGGGTGCTCCAACTTTCACGGCAGAACACCAACATCAAGTCCTTCGAGCTTTCCCTCGGCAGGAAGAGAAAGGTGACCGCTCAGTGCGATGAGATCCTGAGCAATCTGGAGGGCATCGTTCGCAGCAGGGCTTTCGAAGCGACGCGATAGCACACGAGAGGGCAGCAGTCGATCCTGCCTTTGACCCCTCCTGCCTCCAGTCAGGATGCAGAAGGATCGCCCGGTATGCTCACTCAGATTGATTAGCAGCAGACCTACCCTTTTGAGGGTGATGTATTTCACTCTCACGCAAGGCCACAGCGAGGGCAGAAGCTCATTTTCTTCGGGTTCCTGTGGGGTCTCTGCGTCTGTGCGTGAGAATGGTTGTTTCAGACTTTGGAGACCAGGGTGGCATAACGGAGGGAATCATGAAGGCAGTGGCGGTCAACGGGAGTCCCCGAAAGGGCGGGAACACGGAAATTTTGTTGCGCAAGGTGCTCGAGGCCCTCGATGCCGCGGGCTGGGAAACGGAGCTCATCCAGGTGGGCGCCCGCAAGATCCGGGGATGCATCGCCTGTTACAAGTGCTTCGAAAACAAGGACCGGCGCTGCTCTGTGAAGGACGATATATTCAACGACTGCATGGAGAAGCTCCTGGAGGCCGATGCCATGATCTTCGGGTCACCCACCTATTTTACCGACGTGAGCGCCGAGCTCAAGGCGCTCATCGACCGATCGGGACTGGTGTCCCTGGCCAACGACCGGGCCTTCCTGGGAAAGATCGGAGCCGCGGTGGTGGCGGTGAGGCGTGCCGGCGCCACCCATGTGTTCGACACGATCAATCACATGTTCCTCATGTCCGGGATGATCGTCCCCGGCTCCACCTACTGGAACATGGGAATCGGGATGGACAAGGGGGATGTGCTGAAGGATGACGAGGGCCTGAGCAACATGCAGTACCTGGGAGAGACCATCGCCTGGCTTGGGAAGACCATGAAACCGCATATGGAAAGCTTCCCGAGGCCTGCAGCCGGCGGCGGCGAGGGATGATCGGTAGCCCCCTTCAATCGGCCTTTCGGGGCAGAGGCATGGTCACTGGTCGTACGCTAGCGTGCCCGCGGTTCTTCAGGTGGGTCGCGAGGAAGTGTTCGAGCGCGCGGTGAAAGCGGATGCGGTTCTCCTCGCGGGTGATCCAGTGGCCCTCGTCTTCGAAGAGCAGCCACTCGACGGCGATACCGTTCGCCTTCAGGCCGTTCGCGAGGGAGACGGATTCCTCATAGCGGACTCGGGGATCCATTTTTCCATGGACCATGAGGATGGGGGCGCGGATGGCTTCCATGCGGTTGGCCGGGGAGACCGCATCGAGGGCCTCCCGGTCCCGGACGGGGTCGCCGATCATCTCGTGAAGAGAGGGCTCAAAAGGCTTCCAGCGGGCCGGTATCTTCTCCAGAAGGCGGCAGAGATCGGTGGGGGCCGAAACGGCGACCCCGCAGGCGTAGAGCTCCGGCGAGAGGGCAAGCCCCATCAGGGCGGCGTATCCACCGTAGCTCGAGCCATGGATCCCTATGCGACGGGCATCCGCGATGCCCTGCCTCACGAGCCACTGCACGCCGTCGGTGAGATCGTCCTGCATCCGGCGTCCCCACTCCTTGAACGACGCCTTCCAGAACCTCCTGCCGTACCCGGTGGAACCCCTGTAATTCAGCTGCAGAACCGCGTAGCCCCGGCTCGCCAGGAACTGGACTTCGGGGTCATACCGCCATCGGTCTCGCTGCCACGGGCCTCCATGAACCTTGACGACGGCGGGATACGGTGCCGATTGCTCGGGTCCCGGCAGCGTCAGGTAGCCGTGGAGCATGAGCCCGTCACGCGCGCCCACCTGAACGGGCTTCATGAGGCGGAGTCGGGCCTCGGGCAGCCTGTGCCCGGAGTCGGCCAGCTCCAACAGGTCATCCGAGCCTCTCCGGGCCAGGACGTATCGCCCCGGAGAACGGTCGTTCGAGACCCTCAACAGGTGGACCTGCTCGTCGGTGCTCATGTCCACCACCTCGATCTCCTGTTCTTTGAACCGTTCGCTCCATGTCTCGTGGAGACCCCGGCTCCATGCGTCGAAGAAGTGATTCTTCATCCTCCACCCGAGGGTTGAGATGGAGGTGATGATCTTTCGACGTCTCGAGTGATTCAACGACTGCACATCGAAGGCGTCGTGATCGAAGAGGATTTCCTTCTCGAGCCCGCTTTGAAGGTCCAGGACCACGAGAGCCAGCTTGTCACGTCCCACGTTGGATGCGGCGTAGAGGTTCCTGTTGTCGAACGTGAAGAGAAGCGGCTTCAGGGTTTCCTCGTGCCCGACCTCGAAAACCCGCTGGAAAGGCAAGCCCTCGTGGGGACGGTGCAGCAGGACGGTCTTCTCCCCGCGCTTTTCCAGAGCGACGCGCACCCGGCCAAGGTGGTCGGCCAGCCAGTCCACCATGCGACCGTTGTTTTCGGCGACCTTTTCCATGCACCCGTTTCGGATGTTCAGTCGATGGACGTCGGCCGACTCCCGTTCCGACAGAATGAGTGTGATCAGAACATGGTCGGGGTCGTCGGGGAGCTCGTCCAGAAGGGTTGCCCTCCCCCCGTCGAAGGGGGTGAGGTCTTTGAGGCCGCTTCCATCCGCGTGCACCTTGAAGAGATGGTAAGTCTCGTCTCCCCGGGCATCTTTTCCAAAGAGCAGCATGTCGCCGGTTTTCCAGAGCTGCCAGGCGAGGTCGGAATCGTTGAATGCCGTGATGAACCTGGGGACGCCGCCCGGAACCCGCTGAACCTGCAGGTTCATTCTGCCCTCGAGCGGAGCGAGGCAGGAAACCGAAAGCCCGTCAGGGGAGAGTCGAAAGCGGTCCCGGTCGGGTTTTCGAAAGAAGTCTTCGACGGGGATGACGCCGGGCGCCGCATCGCCCGACTTCATGAAAAGCGCCGTGGGCAGCGCCATGAGAATCAATGACATGGCCATGGCCGGGGCCAGAGCCAGTATGAGATCCCGTTGAGACTTTGGAGCCTTCATGGCGCATGCTTCTCAGGTGGGATGTCAGGAAATCGACGCGCTGATAGAGCCTGGTGCAAATGCTTGCACGGTTGATCTGAGCTCTCCCCCTCGAGGGGGGAAGGGGGGTGTGCCTTTTGGCTGGAAACAAGCACACCCCGCTCGCGCCCCTGAAGGGGGAATAGAGACTTTCGCCCGGCGGCACTAGCCCGGCTGGTTGGGATCGTTGGGATCCTGGTCCGGCCTCTGGCGCTGCTGCTTCTGGTTCTGCCTCTGTTGTTGCTGCTGCTGACGCTGCTGCTGCATCAACTGCTGGCGCTGCTGTTGTTGCTGCTGCTGCTGAGCCCGTTGCTGTTCCATCTGTTGCTGACGCTGTTGCTGCTGCTGGGCCTGCTGCTGCTCCTTTTGCTGGCGCCGTTGATCCTGTGCCTGCTGCTGGCGCTGCTGTTGTTGCTGTTGCTGCTGAGCCCGCTGCTGTTCCTTCTGTTGCTGACGCTGTTGCTGCTGCTGGGCCTGCTGCTGCTCCTGCTGCTGGCGCCGTTGATCCTGTGCCTGGTGCTGGCGCTGCTGTTGTTGTTGCTGCCCTTCCTGCCTTTGCTGTTCCATCTGCTGCTGACGTTGTTGCTGCTGGTCGAGCCTGCGCTGTTCCATCGCCTGCCGGCGGTCGTTCCCCTGCTGGAGTCCGCGATCGCGACCCGTGGAATCGCCCGGCTGGCCCCCCCCACTCTGAAGGGGTTCTCTCACTCCGCGTCGACCGACGTTTTGATCAACGCGGCCAGTGTCGGACAAATCGGCATTCCCCCTCATCCGATCTCGAGGTGAACGGGGGGAGCGCCCCTCGCCAACCTCCTGCTGCTGCCCAGTGGATTCGATCCCTCGATCGCGGCCGGGTCTCACCGGGCGAACACGCGCATCGCGAACGTCCTGCTCACCGGAATCCCCGCCGTCCCTCTGCACATCACGCCCCGGGCGAACCGGGCGAAGACGATCCCGATCCCGGCCACTCTGGCCGTCTTCCACGGCTCCCGTCGCCTCCGTCCCGCGGTCACGACCCGGTCTCACGGGACGCAGACGTGCATCGCCAACGTCCCGCCCACCGGAATCCCCGCCGTCCCTCTGCA
>JBFYYO010000249.1:0-5930 GCA_041310025.1 Syntrophobacterales bacterium | reverse complement strand
ACCTCCACCAGGAAAACCCGGTGGGTCGACTGCGGGGGATTCTCGAAGCACCGATGAATCAGCTCCCTGTCCTGCGGCGTGAAAACCAGCAGGCAGTCCGGCGGCAGCGTCTTTTCGCGCGCCCCTCGTCGCGGTTCGATAACGGCGGGGTCGTCTTTCGGCTCCATGTTCTCCCTCTTCGTCGCAGGCGGGGAAAGGGACCTGCCGCACCAGCCAGACGTGCGGCTCCGCCGATTATATACCTGATTAAGGATTGGACCTTTCTTTACCTGATTCACCGCAAAGGCGCGAAGAACGCAAAGAAAGACAGAAACGGACCCTTCGCGACTTTTGCGCCTTTGCGGTGAGAAAATGAAGTGTTTCAACCCCGACGAGTATATATGGGCCATCAGGGCAGGCAAGCCTGAAATGGCTCACCACCTGTTGTCGATCTGCACGATGCAGAAAGGCGATCTGAAAACCGGGAGATCATTCCCCTTCACTTTCAGCTTCAGTTTCGCCGTGTTCTGCCGATTCTTCTGGCACAGCCTGAAATCAAGCAAGAATCTATGTCGTTGTTAAAACAAATTGGACCACGATGAACACGATCGCTCCAGTGATTCTTGCAGGCGGGTCCGGCACCCGTCTCTGGCCCCTTTCCCGGGATGGCTATCCCAAGCAGCTGCTCCCCCTCACCAACAACCTCACCATGCTTCAGAACACGCTGCTCCGCATCGGCGGCATGGCTGAAGTCGGGGACCCCATCGTCATCACCAGCGAGAAGTACCGGTTCCTCATTGCCGAGCAGCTGCGGGAGATCCAGGTGCCCCCCGCGTCCATCATCCTCGAGCCCGTGGGCCGCAACACGGCTCCTGCCGTGGCGGTGGCGGCTTTCAAGGCCCTCGAGGACGGGACCGACCCCATCCTCCTCGTGCTCCCCGCAGACCATCACATCGAGCAGCTCCAGCCGTTCCAGGAGAGCCTGAGATGCGGCATCGAGCTGGCCGCGGAGAACCACCTGGTCACCTTCGGCATCGTCCCCGGCGCTCCCGAGACGGGATACGGCTACATCGAGAAGGGAGCGGACATCCAGCGGGAGGCATCCCCTTGCGCGGCGGCTCTCATCAGCCGGTTCGTCGAAAAACCGGACCGGGGCAAAGCCGAGGAATATGTGAAATCGGGGAGATTCCTCTGGAACAGCGGCATGTTCGCCTTCCGGGCCTCCCGGATCCTGGAGGAGCTGGAGAGGCTCTCCCCGGCCATCGTCAAGTCCGCCCGCGAAGCCCTGACCCGCGGCTCGGCCGATCTCGACTTCTTCCGCCTGGACCTCGCGTCCTTCGAGGCCTGCCCTTCGAGCTCGCTCGACTACGCCGTCATGGAGAAGACCAAAAAGGGAGCCGTGGTGCCCCTGGATGCCGGCTGGAGCGACCTGGGCTCGTGGGAGGCCCTCTGGAAGAGCTCGATTCTGGATTCCAAGGCCAATGCCTGCCTCGGAGATGTGATGACGGAGGACGTCAAGGGCTGCTACATCCACGCGGCCAGCCGGCTCGTTGCGGCCATAGGCGTTGAGAACCTCGTCATCGTCGAGACGGCGGACTCCATTCTCATCACCCCCCGGGACCGCTCCCAGGACGTGAAGAAGATCGTGAGCCGCCTCAAGGAGCAGAAGCGGGGGGAGGCCGCAAACCACCTGAAGAACTACCGGCCCTGGGGATCGTTCGAATCGCTCAACATGGGCCCCCGCTTCCAGGTGAAGCGCCTCACCGTGAAACCCGGCGCCAAGCTCTCCCACCAGAAGCACCACCACCGGGCCGAGCACTGGGTCGTGGTCCACGGTACCGCTCTGGTCACGCGGGGCCAGGAGCAGTTCCTCCTCAAGGAGGATGAATCCACCTACATCCCGCTCGGCATGGAGCACCGCCTGGAAAACCCGGGGAAGATCACCCTCGAGATCATCGAAGTCCAGTCCGGAAGCTACCTGGGAGAGGACGACATCGTGCGGTCGGACGACATTTACAACCGGGGATCCGACACCGGCGGCTCCTCGGGGTGAAACGGAAATGTGAAGGCCTGCAGAGGCTCATTGGAGACGGGTCTTTTAAGTCGTCTAACTATTCTAAGATAGACTATATTTTGGAGCAATTCAGGTATGCTGAATACTCAATCCTATGCCCCCAAAAGTACTCTTTACAGGATTGTTGCAGCTCTGCTAGAAATGGGTCAACCAACTCTTCGGGGTTGAGATGAAATAAGCCAGGTGCGGATCAGGTTTTCAATCGGTGGTTTATTTAAGTTTTTTTAGATGCTTACACGCGGAATAACAACACAGTTCTATCGGGCACCCGTTCCAGCTTTCTGGTCTTCGGATCCACTTTGAGAGGCCGCTGGAATCCGGGTAAGGCTTGCTTTCCCCTTGGTTACGAAGTCCCTGTAACCGAGTTGGCGGAGCTGTCTGTCAAGGAAACCCTTTTCACCGCAAAGGCGCGAAGAACGCGAAGAACCCCCAGCTTTTTCTCTGCGCCTCCGCGTCTCTGCGCGAGATAAAAAACCTTCAAAGCCCATCCAACCTTGGAACCCCTGATCGCAGAAATCGCCGTGCTCACGCCCCTCGACAAACCGTTGCACTACCTCGTCCCCTCCGCCCTGCAGCCTTCGGCGCGGGCGGGAGCGCGCGTCATCGCACCTTTGGGGCGGCGGGAGGTCATGGGGCTCATCCTGAACATCGTGGAGGCCGGCTCGGAGCCCACATCCCACGCTTCTC
This sequence comes from Syntrophobacterales bacterium, assembly GCA_041310025.1. Classification (GTDB taxonomy): domain Bacteria; phylum Desulfobacterota; class Syntrophobacteria; order Syntrophobacterales; family Syntrophobacteraceae; genus JALOOX01. Next base: position 3,190 of record JBFYYO010000249.1, on the reverse strand, counting down.
TGCGACCCGTCGTATCGATTCTGGACGAGCGTCCCGTGATGTCGGCGGACCTTCTGGATCTCTGCAGGTGGATGTCGGACTATTACTTCTACCCCCTGGGCGAAGTGCTCAAGACCGCCCTTCCCTCCCAGGTGGTCTCCGATCCCGTCACGACCTACAGCCTGACCCCGGCAGGCGAGGAAGCCGCCAGGCTGGCCGATGCATCGGACATCCTGAAGCTCCTGGCCGAATCCCGGCCTGTGCGGATCGAAGACATCAAAAGCCGTCTCCCCGCCTCCCCGAAGCCGGAGCTGCTCTTGAAGCAGCTGGAGCGTGACGGGCTCGCGACCCGCGCCTATGAGTGGCCCGACACCACACCGGCCCCGAAGGTGGTGAAAACGGTCGAGCTTCTCACCTCGGACCTCCCCGAAAAGCTGGCCCAAAACGCCAGGGTGCAGGACCTGGTCCGGATGCTGGAGAAGTCGGGAAGCGCCGTTCCCCTCACCGTCGCCCGGTCCGCCGTCGCCAACGCCGACTACTGGCTGCGGAAGCTCTCGGCCGCCGGCATCCTTCGCGTCGAATCCCGTGAGGAGGTCCGCGAATCCCATTTCGCCCAGGAGCTGGAGCATTCCCTGCCGCATGCGCTCACAGCGGACCAGAAAGCCGCCTGCGATGCCGTCTCGCCCTTGCTCGCCACCCCCGGGTTCAGGCCGTTCGTGCTCCACGGGGTCACGGGGAGCGGGAAGACCGAAGTCTACCTCCACCTGGTCCAGAAGGCTCTCGAGCTCAACAAAGGCTCACTTGTCATCGTCCCGGAGATCGCCCTCAGCACGCAGCTCGAAGCCCAGTTCCGCCGTCGCTTCGGCACGTCTCTCGCGGTCTACCACAGCGGCCTCGGGGGGAGCGTCCGCTACGACCAGTGGAAGGAGCTCAACACCGGAAACCGGCTGGTCCTCCTCGGGGTCCGCTCGGCCGTCTTCATGCCCGTCCCGAACCTCGGGCTCGTCATCGTGGACGAAGAGCACGACGCATCCCTCAAGCAGGACGACCACCTGCGCTACCACGGGCGGGACACGGCCATCATGAGGGCAAGGCTCCTCGGCATTCCCATCGTGCTCGGCTCCGCGACGCCGTCGCTTCAGTCCATGCAGAACGTCCGGCAGAAACGCCACACGCTGCTGACGCTTCCCCGGCGCATCCACGACCGCCCCCTCCCCGAGGTCCGGGTGGTGGACATGCGGACCGAGCCGAAGAAGCACCGCATCCTCTCCAGGCAGCTCCAGGAGGCGATCCTCGAGACGGTCCAGGCCGGAAGCCAGGTGCTCCTCTTCCTCAACCGGCGCGGTTTTTCAAGCTTTCTGCTCTGCAACGTCTGCGGCGAGGTACTCCAGTGCCCGCACTGCAGCGTGAGCCTCACCTACCACCAGTCCAAGGACACCCTCCGCTGCCACTACTGCGGCTGGCAGCAGGCCGTCCCCGAGCAGTGCCCCGCGTGCGACCACGCCGCCCTCATCCGCCACGGCTTCGGGACCGAGCGGGTGGAAGAAGAGGTCCGCAGGCTGCTCCCCGATGAGCCCATCGTCCGCATCGACCGGGACACGGTGAAGCAGTCGTCGTGCATCACGGAGCACCTGAACGTCATCCGGCAGGCCCGGGCCAAAATCCTCATCGGAACGCAGATGATCGCCAAGGGCCACGACTTCCCGAACCTGACCCTCGTCGGCATCGTGAACGGGGACACCGGGCTCCAGATTCCCGACTACCGGTCGGCCGAAACGACGGTGCAGCTCCTCATGCAGGTCTCGGGGCGAGCCGGCCGCGGCGAGACGCCTGGCCTCGTGCTGCTCCAGACCTACAACCCGACCCATTATGCCATCGAGGCCGCCCTCCGGGGCGACTACGCCACCTTCTGCGAAACCGAGCTGGAAAAGCGCCAGGGCCTGCAGTACCCGCCCTTCACCCGGCTCATCCGGTTCCTTCTGACGGACACGGCCGAGCCCCGGGCGCAGGAAGCGGCCCGAAGGTTCGCAGCCATCTGCCGGGATGTGGCCGAAGACACCCTGAAGCCCAAAGGCCGCCCCGTGCTGGTCCTCGGCCCGGCGCCCGCGCCGCTCCAGAAGCTCAGCAACCGCCATCGGGTCCACGTCCTCGCCAAGACCTGGTCCAGCCAGGATCTCCAGGACTTCGCGCGGGAGGCCATCTCCCGGGCCAGGGCGGACTCGGCGGTGCGCAAGGTGAGCCTCGCGGTGGACAGGGATCCGGTGCATACGCTTTAAAAGACTGTTCACCGCAAAGGCGCGAAGAACGCAAAGGTGAGAGAAAATATAAAAACAGAAGACCAATGGTCACACCAGGTGATCGGGGCGGCGATGGAGGTGCACAAGCATCTCGGGCCCGGACTCCTGGAGTCGGCCTACGAGGAATGCCTCTGCCATGAGCTGGCAGCCTCAGGGATTCCCTGCGAACGCCAGAAGGCACTCCCCATAGTCTACAAAGGCATCTCCCTTGATTGTGGGTATCGGCTGGATGTGGTGGTCGACGACTCCCTCCTCCTGGAGCTGAAATCCGTCGAAACGCTGCTCCCCATCCATGAAGCCCAGCTCCTGACCTATCTCCGGCTGTCCAGCCTGAAGTTGGGGCTCCTCATCAACTTCAACGTGCCGCTCCTCAAGACCGGCATCAAACGCATGGTCAACCATTTTTGACCTTCTTGGTTTCTGATTTCTATTTGATTTCTTTGCGTCCTTTGCGCCTTTGCGGTGAATAAGCCTTTTAAGCCTTTTCAGATCCTGTTCATCAGGTAACTTCGGAGATTATGACTGCTCCTACTGATCTTGAGCTTCTTTCGGATGTTCCTTCGGTGGGTTCGCACCGTGTGGGGCGTGATGAGCAGCATCTCGGCGATCTGCCCGGTGCTGAGCCCGCTCTTGATGAGGGACGCCACCCGGAGCTCCGTGACCGAGAGATGAACCGGCTCCCCCCCTTCCCCCCGGGTGCCCGGGAGCAGGCTTTCCAGGCACTTGAGCACGTACTCCAGCTCCAGGTGGTGAGGCTTCAGGCTTTCGTGCTTGAGCAGTCCCGCAATGACCGGGATGACGGCGGATGTGAGGACCTCGGGGTTGTGCCTGCCCGCCGCCCTGCTTTCCATCTCGAGCCGCCGTGCGAGATTCAAGAAAGCCTCGTTGGTTTCGATGAGCCTTTCATTGGCCTG
>JBFYYO010000248.1:0-5398 GCA_041310025.1 Syntrophobacterales bacterium | reverse complement strand
GAGCAAATCCGAAGTGAGCCCATCAGGGGCGATCTGCGAAAAGGCAGAGGCAGTAGGGGCAGGGATGGGAATAACGGCTAATCGTGAACGGTCTTTTCCTCTGGAAGGATTCCTTCCTGGCGATAAATCATGAGGAGGATGAGAAAAAGGCCTACAAGAATCTCCCTCACGGCCGCAAGGCGGAATCCGCCGAGGAGGGGAATGAAATCCTTTAAGAACCGGGTACTCTCGAGAAACCCCATGAGCACAAAGGCGCCCAGGACCGCCCCCTTGTTGCTGCCGCTTCCTCCTGCGATCAGCGCGACCCAGACATTGATGCTCACCATGGGGATGAACATCTCGGGCGCGATGTAGACCAGGTAGTGGGCATAGAAAGCGCCTGCCATCCCGGCAATGGCCGCCCCCAGAGCAAAGGCCTGCACCTTTGATCGAAAGACATCTTTCCCCGCCGTGGCCGCCACAATCTCGTCTTCCCGGATGGCGCGAAGCATTCTTCCATAGGGGGAACGGCGGAAGCGCTCCAGGAGGAGAAAGAGGAGCACCACCACTCCAACCAGCATCACGAGGTAGGAGATGTCGGTGGGAAGAAAAAACCCTTTCAGAGGGTTTGGAATGTCCGTGATGCCGTTGGCTCCTCCGGTGAGCCAGCTCTCGTTGATGAGGAAAAGGCGGAGGATTTCACTGAACCCGAGAGTGACAATCGCCAGGAAGTCCTCTTTCAATCGCAGGGTCGTGAGGGCCACCAGGGCTCCGAAAAAGGCGGCCAGGAGAGCGGCCATGGCCACAGAGGAAAGGAAGGGGAACCCCAGCTTGGAAAGGATGGCGCTCGTGTAGGCGCCTACGGCAAAAAACCCCACATGGCCCAGATTGACCAGTCCCGTCAAGCCCCACTGCACATTGAGACTCAGCGACAGCATGGCATATACCATGACAAAAGTGAGGATGGCAACGAGGTAGTTCACCATGGACGTTATCCCTTCCGGCGAAAGAGCCCTTCCGGCCGAAACAAAAGGACGAGAACGATCATGCCGAAACCAATGGCTGATTTGTAGGTCGCCGGGAGCCAGATCAGGCTGACCTCCTCTGCGAGACCCACAAAGAAGGCGCCCCCCAAAGCGGCTGTCGCGCTTCCCAGGCCGCCTAAAATGGCGGCTGCAAAAATCGAGAGGATGAGTTTGAACCCCATGAGCGGCTCCACCACGGTGTCGATCCCCACCATCACACCCGCTGCCCCGGCCAGGGCCGCCCCGATATAAGACGTTTTGAGAATGACCTGCTCGGAATCGATGCCTTTGACACTGGCGAGCATGGGATTGTCCGCCACCGCCCTCATGGCCTTTCCCAGACGCGTGGCTTTGAGCAGGAGTTGCACAAGGGCCATGACAAGGAGAGTCACCGCAAGAATGACAACCTGCTCCTTTCCGATCCGTAGGCCCCAGAGCTCCATGCCTCTGGCGACCGGCACCTGATATCCCCTCATCTCGTTTCCCCAGATGAATCGGACCACATTTTCCAGAACGAAAGAGACCCCGATGGAGACGATGGCCAGGGTCAGGGGCCGCCGCTCTCGCATCGGCCGAAAAGCCAGCTGATCAATGCCGACCCCCAGAAATCCCGTCACCAGCATGCTGACCAGAAAGGCGACGGAAATGGGAAGGCCGAGGGTTGCATTCGCCGCAAAGGCGATGAAACCCCCGGCCGTGAGATAGGTGCCGATCGCAAAATTCGGGAATCGCAGGATCCCGTAGAGAAGAGAAAAGGCAATGGCCGGAAGGGCCAGAACCCCGCCGGAAATAATGCCATTGACGACGAATTGGGGAAGTTGTTCGAGCATGGGGCCAAAAACCTCGGGATCCTATTTCATCGTCCCGATGACGACATTCTTTCCGCCTTTCACCTGGTAGTAGCTGAAGGGCCTGGAAAGGATATCCCCCTTGTCGTCAAAGTCCACGGCACCGCTGGCGCCCTGATAGTTGATTTTCTTTCCCTCTTTGATGAGCTTCATCCCCTCCTGAAAGGTCCCCACCTCTGCGCCGGGCGGGTTCGCAATCTTCCGGACATTGTCGCGAATCCCCGTGCCGGTGTAGACCTTGCCTTGGGCCATGGCCAGAGCGATGAGGTTGATGTGATCGTAGGTCTGGGCCGCGTAGTTGTTCACCTCCGTTGTGCCGAGGAGGCGCGCGCAATTCTTGAACGCGGGTGAATCAGGGTCTGTGGCCGGGTCGAGAGAATAGGCCCCTTCCGCGACTTCGGCTCCCGCGGTGTCGATCAGTTTCTGGTTGATGGCGAAGGTGGGACCCTGGATCGCCCCCTTGTAGTCCATTTTAAAAAGCTCTTTGAAAATCACGATGCTGTCGGGCGTGTACCCCATCAGCATGATCAGGTCCGGTTTTCCCGCCAGGGCCTTGGTCAGTTCGCTGCGGTAGGAAGACTTATCCGCCTCGTAAATCATGGAGTCCAGGACCTTGGCCCCGCCGGCCTCAGCGACCTTGGCGTAGGCATCACCGAAGGTCTTGGCATAGGGAGTCTGAACCGCCATGTAAACGGGTTTCCGCCACCCCTTCTGAAGGGAAAATTTGGCATGGACCTCGGCCTGGAGCACGGAGTTGGGCTGGGTCCTCCAGATGTAGTCGTCGTCCTTGAGATCCGTGATGACATCGGCTCCGGACACGGAAATCTCGAACACCTTGCTGTTGAAGCACACCGGCGCGACCGCCATGGTGACGGCGCTCGCCCAGGTCCCGATGACGGCGCCCACCTTGTTGACCTCGATGAGCTTGTGGGTTGCCCTCACCGCCGCCTCAGGGTTGGTCTGGCTGTCCTCGTTGAAAAGCTGGATGGGATGGCCGTGAATTCCGCCCCCGTCGTTGATTTCCTTGACCACGGCCACAATCGCCTGCTGCATCTGGGGACCGTAAGGACCGCCCGCGCCGGTCAGGGGACAGAGCGTCCCGAGGCGGATGGGTTCCTGAGCACCGACCTTCAGAGGAAAGCCGGTCAGCAAAACGCCTGCCGCCGCGCCGATCAATTTCAAACTCTCTCTTCTCGTTAACCCCTTGCCCTTCGTTTCCATAAAAACCCCTCCTCCTTCTTAAGATGTCCGAATGTAAAGAACCACCCTTTGTATCCCCGCTATCCTCCCAAAAACGATTCGCGGATCTCGGGATTGTGGATCAACTCCGTGCCGCTTCCCTCCATCCTGTTTCGGCCCATCACGATCACGTACCCCCGATGGGAAAGCTCCAGCGACTCCAGGGCGTTTTGCTCCACCATCACCACGGCAGGACCCTCTTGATTGATTTCGACGATCTTTTCAAAGACCATCTCCACGAGGTTCGGGGCCAGTCCGGCAGAGGGTTCGTCCAGAAGCAGGAGATCCGGCTCGACCATGAGGGCCATGCCCATAGCCAACATCTGCCGCTCCCCGCCGCTCAGGCCCCCTGCCTTCAACTTCACCCGATCCTTCAAGACCGGGAAACGGGCAAAGACCTGTTCCTTCTTCTGCCGCCATCCCTTCTGGAAAAGATAGGCCCCCATTTCCAGGTTCTCCCCCACGGACAGGTTTGGGAAGACGTTCTGTTCCTGCGGGACATAGCAGAGCCCCTTTCGGGTGATCTCTGCAGGGCGGAGACCGTGGATCGCTTCTTCCTGAAAATAGATCTCTCCCTGCCGGGGTTTGAGAAGGCCGGCAATGGTTTTCAGAAGCGTCGATTTCCCCGCGCCGTTGGGCCCGATGATCGTGACGATCTCCGAAGGCCCGACCACAACGGAGACGCCCATCAGGATGTCTTTCTTCCCGTAACCCGAGAAGATGTTTTCAACCCTTAAGAGTTCCATTGCCTTTTTCCGAGATAGGCTTCGAGAACCCGAGGATCCTTCCGAATGTCCAGGAAACTCCCCTCGGTCAACTTTCTTCCCTCGGTCATGACAATGACCGGTTCGCAGAGCTTGAGGATCACATCCATGTCGTGTTCGATGAGCAGAAAGGTGATCCCCTTCTCCTGCAGTTGCTGAATCCTCTTGAGGAGCTCGTTCATGAGCGTGGGATTGACCCCGGCGCCGGGCTCATCCAACAGGATGATGCGGGGCTCAGCCATGAGCACCCGGGCCAACTCCAGAAGCTTTTTTTGCCCGCCCGAGAGCTCCATGGCGTAGGCATTTCGAAGGGCAAAGAGATTGACGAACTCGAGGATCTCCCTGGCCCGTTCCAGGATTTCCTTCTGCTGACGAAGGACACGGGCGTATTGAAGGAAGTTCGGCCACAGGCGCTCACCGAATTGGTCCTTGGCATAGAGAAGAAGGTTTTCCATCACCGTCATCCGATTCAGGACCCGGGGAATTTGAAAGGTCCTCAGAAGCCCCTTTCGCGCGATGAGGTGGGTCGCGAGGCCTTCGATCTTGTCCTCCTTGAATCGGACCTCCCCTCCGTCGGGTTTGAGAATGCCGGAGATGACGTTGAAAAGCGTCGTCTTTCCGGCGCCGTTAGGGCCGATCAATCCGGTAATGGTCGCTTCGGCGATGCGGAAGGAGCAGCCCCTTAACGCCTCGACCCCTCCGAAGCTTTTCCTGATGTCACGGACCTCAAGCATCCCTCTGGTCTCTCTCCTCACGATCCGCTTAAGAAATATGCTTGTAGATCTTCCCGCCTTGAAGGATCAGCGTGATTCGATCCTGATAATTCTGAAGCATCTTGATGTCCTTGAGCGGATCGCCGCGGACGACGATCAGGTCTGCCAGCTTTCCGGCCTCCACCGTACCCAAGTCTTTCTCTCTCTTGAGAAGTTCCGCGTTCGTTTTTGTGGTGGCCACAATCGCGCCCATGGGCCCCAGGACACGGGACTTCAATTCGAGCTCCATGGCCTTGTATACCTGCATGGGTCCCAGGAGATCGGAGCCCGAGCCGATCTTCACTCCGACCCGGTGGGCAATGGCGAGGGCCTCCAGACCTCTTTCCCTGGCTTCGTTGATCTTGCGGACATTGTTTTCAGGGATCCCGAGGTCTTTTCCCATTCTGGAGATCATCTCGTAGGTGACCAACGTCGGGACAAGATAGGCGCCGGACTCCTTGATCGCCTTCGCCGAAATCTCGTCCAGCAAATTCCCGTGCTCCAGGCTTCGAACCCCGGCCGACACGCAGTTGCGGATACTCCGGCCCGAATAGACATGGGCCATGACATACTTGCCCACGGCCTCAGCCTCGAAAACCGCAGCCCTCAGTTCTTCGAGGCTGTACTGGGAAGTGTCAATCTCATCGCTGGGAGACATGGCTCCCCCTCCGGCCATGATTTTCAGATGGTCAACGCCCTGTCGCAGGAGGTCCCTCGAACACCGGCGCACCTGATCCACACCGTCACAGACCCGGGTGGCGAGGCCCGCAACTTGCTCCACCGGCGTGTAG
>JBFYYO010000247.1:0-5402 GCA_041310025.1 Syntrophobacterales bacterium | reverse complement strand
GGACTTTTATGGAAAAGCTTATTATTACTGTGACGGTTGATTCCTCAATGTCCTATCCTGCTAATCACCTCTGCCCTCCTCCAGAGATGAAAAACATTCCTAAGATTGTCGATGAGTATGTTCGCAGTGTGAACGCTGGAGCATCCATCTGTCACATCCACGGGGTTCATAAGCTTGAAGACAAGATTGCAGAGGATGGCAAGAAGCTTTCTCATGTCAATTTTGAAGGATGGAAGGCCGTGCACGACGGGATTAAGTCGAAAGTGGATTGTATTATGCAATATGGGATTGCCTCGGCTCGTTTTGAAGAAAAGTCGAAGTTGATGGATCAAGGTCCCGATTTGATGTCGATTTGTTTCACGGCTCACGACGAACATTTCCAGCCGGATTCGAACTATCCCCCAATGGAGCTTTATGCCGTACACCCCAGAGAAGAATTAATAAGGTACTGCGAGGAAATGAAAAGAAAACGCGTTAAAGTGGAGGTGGAATCTTTCACAACCGGGGCTTTTTGGAATCTTGAGTATCTTCGAAGTCTACCTGGAGACCTACTGCCAAACCCTGTGTACACCACCCTGTTCATGGGCTGGCCCGGAGGCGCCCACACGCCTCCGGATATGGAGTCGATGCTGAATTTTGTTCATCATCTACCCCAAAACTGCGTGTGGAATCTCAGCAATATGGATCCAAAGACCCATTGGATGAACCTCTCTTGGGCTATTTGCCTCGGAGGTCATGTACGGGTAGGCTGGGAAGACAACCCATTTATCGACGGGAAGCTCGCAGATACGAATGCAAGGCTAGTGGAAAAGATTGTGCGGATTTCTCGCGAATTGGGCCGGGAGATCGCCTCACCAGAGGAGGGGAGAGAAATCATCGGCTTACCTCTAAAGAGAACTATCCATGGATCATGAAGGTCTTTAACCGCAAAAAAGTTTTTTCGGCTATGGTTGGAAGTCAGTTGTAAACCGGAAACTTTAGACAGGAAGGAGGCAGTTATGAAAAAGGGATTGTTGGTAGGGTTGATGGTACTGGCGTTCGTGGTATCCTTTGCGTCCGTGGCTCCGGCTCAGCAAAAGGTTCTGATCGCAGCGAGCGTGGCGAATCAGATCAACCAGGCCTGGATCAACATGGCCAAGGGGATCAAGGAAGAATGCCAGAAAATGGGTTTTGACCTTATTCTCATCGACGCCCAGGACAAAACAGCCAAGCAGATCGCGGACACCGAGGATGCCTTGGCCAAGAACCCCAAGGTGCTGCTCTTCAATGGCATTGACAAGGGCGCTGCATCGGTCGCGGAAACCGCCAAGAAAAAAGGCATCCCTGTGATCTTTCTGGGACGTGATTACGGCGGAGCAACCTGCTTCATCGGCGCGGACAACTACACCACCGGTGTCATGTTCACCGAGTACCATGCCAAGATGGCGGCCGGCAAAGAGTACAAGTTTATCGCGATCACCGGCACGCCGGGTGCTGCGTCATCGGTGGATCGTGAAAAAGGAATGGATGCGACCCTTCCCAAGTTCGCCAATCTCAAACTCGTAGATCGGCAAGCCGGTTACTACCGTCGAGACAAGACCTTGCCCGTGGCGGAAGACCTTCTCCAGCGTCACAAGGACGTGAAGGGCATCATGGGTTGGAACGACGAGGTCGCCATGGGCGCACTGGCCGCTGCAAAATCTCAAAACCGCACCGGGCTGATCATCACCGGTGGCGATGGAAACAGAGACACGGTGGAAGCCATCGTGAAGGGCGAAGTCCACGCCTCCCTCATGTATGATCTGAAAGGCATCGGGCACCTGGGCGTACAAATGGCCGCCAAGCTGATCAATGGTGAACAAGTCAAAAACATCATCTACGTTCCCCAGGTCTGGATCACAAAAGAAAATGCCCAACAGTTCCTCCAGTAGTAATCCTGCGGTTCATCCCTCAGAGGCCGTGCGGTCCGGGCAGTCGGCTCCGGGCCGCAACGGCCGGGCTTCGCTTGTTCTGAAGAACATCAGCAAGACCTTCCCCGGGGTTCAGGCCCTGAAAAATGTGTCTTTTGATGCGCGTGGCGGTGAAGTCCACGCCCTCATCGGCGAAAACGGCGCGGGCAAATCCACTCTTCTCAAGGTTCTGAGCGGAGCGCATCAGGCGGATTCCGGCACCATCCTCATCAACGGCCGCAAAACGGTTATCGAAGATCCTCGAGCCGCCCGGCAAAAAGGCATTGCCATCATTTATCAGGAATTAACTTTGATTCCATGGTTGAGTGCCGCCCACAATTTGTTCCTGGGCAGAGAGAATGAATTCGGTCGCATCCTCATTCCCCTGGCGGAAATGAACCGCAGGGCCACGGACGAACTCAAGAAGATAGGGATTGACCTCGATCCTGCGGTTCCCGTCGCTGAATTGGGCATGGCCGAGCAGCAGATGGTGGAAGTGGCCCGAGCGCTCAGCGAGAAGGCTCAATTCCTGCTGATGGACGAGCCGACCGCCTCCCTGACGGGCCGGGAGATCGAGATTCTCTTTGAAAAGATCAGGGTGCTGCGGGATTCAGGGGTGGCCATCGTTTACATCTCCCACCGCTTGGAAGAAATCCAAAAAATTGCCGATCGCGTCACCGTCCTGAGGGATGGCGAAGTGGTCCATACAGGGCCCGTTTCAGACGTGACCCTCAGTGATCTGATCTCCAAAATGGTCGGCCGTCCCATGAGCAGCCATTTCCCTCCGCGAACGCCCGCCAAGGGTGAAGAACTCCTCCGGGTGGAACCGGTCCCGGGGAACACGCGAAGCCGGGCCGTCGTGGTCCATGCCGGCGAAGTGGTCGGATTGGCCGGGCTGGTGGGAGCGGGACGAACCGACTGGGCCTGGCGCTTGATCGGCGCCGCGCCGACCAAGGGTGAAAAGATCCTGATTGCCGGAAAACCTGCCGACATTGATTCACCTCACAAAGCCAGGGCACTGGGTATCGGCATGGTTCCCGAGAACCGAAAGGATCACGGGCTGGTGCTTGCACGTACGGTCCGTGAGAATATTTCGATGACTATCTTGGATCGACTGGCCAACTGGTGCGGTTTTATTAACCTTGCCAATCAATCGAACTCGTGCAGCCTCTATGTGGAGCGTCTCAGCATTCGATGCTCGAATGACTCTGTGGAATGCGGCACGCTCAGCGGAGGGAATCAGCAGAAAATTGTGCTCGCCAAATGGCTGGTCCGGGACTGCCCCATCATCATTTTGGATGAACCCACGCGAGGGATCGATGTGGGGACCAAGTTCGAGATGTACAAGCTCATCAATGAACTGACGCAAGCGGGTAAGGCTGTCATTCTGATCTCTTCAGATCTTCCCGAGTTGATCTCCATGAGTGATCGAATCTACGTGATGCATCTTGGTGATTTCGTCGCCGAAGTGGACTCGAGAAAAACATCCCAGGAAGCTGTCATGCATTTCGCATTTGGATACTTCGAAGGTGCAACCCATGGCCCATAATCTCTCCCCCCAGTTTGTCACGCGCGTTCTCTCACGGTACGGCTCCGTCGTGATGTTGGCCGTCCTCATCGTGCTCATGTCCTTGGCGTCCAAGGAATTCCTGACCGTTCACAACCTGACCAATGTGGCGAGGCAGGTCTCCATCTTCGCAATCATCGGGGCAGGGATGACATTTGTCATCATCACCGCAGGGATTGACCTTTCCGTAGGCTCCATCGTGGCCCTGACCGCCTGCGTGGCCATGACGTTCATTGACCGAACCGAAATGGATTTTCCGGGAATTGGCATAGGGATCGTCATCGGGGCTTTTTGCGGCGCAGCCAACGGGATTGTCATCGCCCGGTTTCGCGTCCCTCCCTTCATCGCGACCCTGGCCGGGCTCACGATATTCCGCGGTTTGTCCCTGGTCATCACGGACGGTCTTCCGGTCATTCGGTTCGAAGGAAGTTTCCGCTTCATCGGCCAGGGAATGATCGGCGGCATCCCCGTGCCGGTCATCATCATGATCATCGTTGTGGTCGTGATGCAGATTGTCCTTCGGCGGACTGCTTTCGGCGCTTATGTCTATGCCGTGGGCGGCAACGAAGAAGCCGCTCGTCTTTCCGGCATCAAGGTCGGGTGGATCAAGTTCTGGTCCTATGTCCTGTGCGGATTCCTCACCGGCATCTCCGGCATGATCCTTATGGCCCGCCTGTCTTCGGCTCAGCCTGCCGTGGGGGAGGGCTTCGAGCTGGATGCCATCGCAGCGGTCGTCCTGGGAGGGACAAGCCTCATGGGCGGCCGGGGAACGGTGTGGAGCACCTTGATCGGTGCCCTGGTGATCGGTATTCTAGGAAACGGAATGAATCTCATGGGGGTCCATTCCCACTATCAGCTGGTCGCTAAAGGCGTGCTCATTGTTTTGGCTGTGCTTCTGGATGATTACCTGAAACGACGGAGATAGTCCCAAGAAAGGAGAATCAAATGAGGAACAGAAGACGGATTGAAATATCTCTTGTTTCCGCCCTCGTGCTGTCGGCGCTTTTTGCCCTCTCAGGCCTGTCCTGGGCCACGGGCGGACATACGCAGGTCGGGTTCGGCATGGCGCCTACTCCGATCGACATCGGTGTTTACACGAAGGACGACAAGCCGATTGCCAATGCCATGGTGGTCGTGAAATCTCCCGGCGTTTTTGAAACCACCTACCGAACAGACAATACCGGTCTGTTTACGGCCATGGTCCCCTGCCACACAAAGGATGCAAAATCTATCACTCACGAAGTCGTGGTCACCCACGACAAATACAAAACAACGACCGGCACGTTCACCACGGAAGAAGGAGCCTGCGAAAAAAACCAGAAGATTATTCTTAAGATGGAACCCAAATAGCGCTTCCTCATCTTCCGCAAGGTCCCCCGAGTCACTTAGGAATCGCCGCCATGGAGAAAATCTCCTGCAACGTGCTGGTCATCGGCAACGGTGCTGCCGGTCTTCGGGCAGCCATTGCTTCCAGGGAAGCCGGTAAAGACGTTGTGGTTCTCAGCAAGTCACCGCCCGAGCTCGGCACCTGCACCCTCCTCAGCGGGGGAGGGCTTGGAGCGGCCCTCGGAGGCCTTTCCCGGGATGAGCACCTTTCCAGGACCCTGGAATCCGGTCGCGGAATCAATCAACGCGATCTGCTGGAAATCTTTGTCGAAGAAGCTCCTCTCCGCATCCGGGAGCTGGTCGACTGGGGAATGAAGACCAGTTTCTCCTCAGGCATGGCCATGGCCCAGGGCGAGCCTCCGGCCGTGGGCCGGGAGATTATCCGAACACTTCTGGACCGAGCCCGGTCCGTGGGGGTCCGCTTTCTGAGCCCCGTCGTGGCGTGCGGCCTTGTGGCTGATGCCTCCTCGGGTGTGGGGACCCTCGCCTATCACTCAGGCAAAGGCCTGTGGATGGGGTTC
>JBFYYO010000246.1:0-5408 GCA_041310025.1 Syntrophobacterales bacterium | reverse complement strand
TCTCCTCAACGATCCCCGATTCCGGAACCACCCCATGGTCCTCGAAACCCCCAAGGGGAAGGATCTGTCGGAGGACGTGGAAAACCTCCGAGTGCTCAGATCCTTGGTCTCAGCGGGGGGATGAACCTTGACATACACCATCTCTGGGGCTTTAATGTGTATGAATTCATCCGAATGTGCTGCCTGGAGAGAACAATGGAAAAACGCACGAATGTTGTCCTCGATGAAAACCTGGTCGAAGCCGGCCTGGAAATGACGGGGCTCAAGAGCCGTCGAGCCTTGATCGACTACGCTCTTCGGGAGCTCTTGCGGAGAGAGTCGCAGAAGAAGGTTCTAGAGCTCAAAGGCACCGTCCACTGGGAAGGTGACCTTTCGTCCATGCGTCGGAAGAGAGAATTTGAATGACCCTTGTGGACACTTCGGTATGGATCGATTTCTTTGCGGCGCGGAATACCGCTCAGGTGACGATCCTCGAATCTCTCATCGATGAAAGGGAAGACCTTTGCCTGTGTGGGGTGGTTCTCACTGAAGTGCTGCAGGGCATCCGGGATGAAAAGGAATACAGCAGAACGGAATCAGCACTGGCAGGCCTTATTTTCCTTCCCATGAACCGGTCCACATTCCTTCTGGCTGCCGAAACCTATCGCACCCTCCGTTCACGGGGCATCACCATAAGAAATTCAGTCGATTGCATGATTGCTGCAGTATGCATCGAGAATAAGACCCAGCTGCTGCACAACGACAGGGATTTCGACTATATCGCCAACGCTTCAGATTTACTTGTCATTTCCATTCTCACTGGAGACCGTGGTTAGGGAGACGCGCCTCCCTGTCTCCGTGTCTCCGCGTCCCCCACTCTCCCAGTCCCTCCGTCTCACTCGGCCCGATTCGTCGCAACCTTCTGAATTCCCATGGCCGCCAGAGGCAGCGATATTTCGATGGTCGGATACAGGCCCTTCAAGGTTCCGGCCGGGTAGGGCTGGATGATGTTGAAGGAGATCTGCTTATCCTTCTGGGCATGCCCCCGGTTTTTGCTGCCGTCGAAATAGGCTCCGTTGGCCTCGAGGATGTGCTCGATCCGATGCTGAAAGCCTTCGACGAACCTTCGGCCGCTCCCCTGGAGGATCATGGCTCCATGCACCAGCTCCCCTTCGGCTTGAGCCACCTTCTCCAGGGCCAGGCTGTGTCTTGCCAGGTCTTTTCGGTTGCGGATGAACCCCCAGACGAGATGGCCGGGTGGAACCTCGACGGGCTCCTGCAGGTCGACGATCGTGTGGGGCATGACGATGCTTCCGGCACCAATGCTCAGGGGAGCCTCCGCTCTGCCCCGCAGGAACGAATTGAACCCCACGAACACCTTCTCACCCAGGGTTGCATGAATGATCTTGCCCCCGTGAGCCGTGATGTTGTTCCCTTCCAGGCGCGAATCCACGATGTAGCAGTTTTCCTGGGCGTTGGAGCCCCTGCCCAGCCACGCGTCCTCCAGATAGGCCCGCTGAGCGACCAGAACGTTCTCGCTGATCGTCGTGCTCCCGCTGACCACGGCGTAGCGGCTCAGGGATGCGCCCGCAGGCACGGGTATGGGGGACCTGGACTCCACCATCTCGAATGCCGATTCGAATTGCGCCTTCTTGGATTCCACAAAATCCATGAAGATGCCCGTGGGATGCTTGCCGGGCTCGAGATCCACGTACTCTTTCAGATCCTCCGGGTGGAAGCGGTAGCTGAACGAGAAGGCTTCGGGAGCACGGATGATGATCTGGCCGGGATCGAAGCGTCGATGAATGGCTTCCCCGGTCTGCACGTAGGCAAAGGCCCCGATGACACAGTCGTGCACCGTCGTGAGGTCAATGGTGCTGAACGGCCCCAGGAAGGATCCCTCCACCGGCGACCCGTGTATGTTGGCATAGTGCATGGCCACCGTGTTGAGGATGGTGAATTCCTCAGGGTCTTCGGGATCGTGGGAATTGTTGTGCACGAGGGTCTTGACGAGGAAGCTGTCCCGGATTCGAATCTTCTCGTCCTCATAAAGCGGCACTTCAAAGCCGTCTTTCTTGAAAACTTCGCCCCTGGCTTTGAGCTCGTCCCCCCGGATGTCGCTTTTGTAAAGAACGGAATGCTCCACGATGCACTTGCCGAGAAAATAGCTTCCTGCAAGGCTGGAGCTATGGAAGCGGAAGTAGAGGGGGTGGTGGAGCGTCAGGCCGTAAAAGGCGTAAAACTTCACGAACTTATCCGCTGGGATGAGATCTCGGATGTAGGGCTCCACGTCAAAGGAAGGCTCACGAAGATTCACGTTGACCCGACCCATGATGCGCTCAATGAGTTTTCTCAAATGTCTCATGAAGCCATTCCCCTGCGCTGAAAGGTTTCTGGTTCCTGGTTCCTGGTTTCTGGTTTCTGGTTTCTGGTTTCTGGTTTGACAGCCCGCTTCATCATGGAGGGCGTCCCGGAGCGGCGTCAAAAAAGTACTTAAAAACCGCGAGATTCAAGCGCGGACTTGAATGCATACGCTTGGGGTGGCCTCACTCATCGTCCCGAAGGCCCCGGAGTCCCGTGAGGAGCAGTTCCGCGGCCAGCGGGGATTTCTGCCCGTCAGTCTCCAGCCTGGACCTCGGCCGAAAGGAAGCCTCCCTTCTCCTGCGGTATCAGGCAGAGCCTCCCGGACAGGCTCACCAACTTCGATTCAACCGACCACCCCTCAAGCGTGCTTGAGAGGAACCCCTCGAGCCGCATCACGGATCTTCGCGATGAGCTCCTCCAGATCGCAGGGCTTGGTCAGATAGTCGTAGGCCCCGCAGGCAATACCTTCCCTGGCTGCCGTTTCAGACCCGTGTCCGGTGAGCATGATGACCGGCATTTCGGGATCCATCTTTTTGAAGATCCTCAGGACCTCAATGCCGTCCATGTCCTCCATCTTCAGATCCAGCACCGTCACGTCGAACGTTCCTTTGCGCAGGGTCTGGATCCCCTCCGAACCGCTCAGGGCTGAAGTGACATCGATGCCCCGCCTGGCCATCCGTTTGGCCAGTACAGTGACGTACCCCGCTTCGTCATCGACAATGAGCAGCTTGATGCGCTCGGAAACTTCAGTCGCCTGCCCGGTCATATCCTGAATCCTCAGTCGCCGCGGCGCAGAGTGATTTCATGTATCCGCGCCTGGGTGATCTTCTCTTCGTGGGAAGCTTTCTTGCCCTTGGCCTCCTGCACCTTGGCGAGCAAAACCTCGATGTCGCAAGGTTTCATGAGATAGTCGAAAGCGCCCAGCTTCATCCCTTCAATGCCCGTCTCGATGGTGGCATGCCCCGTGAGCATGACCACTTCCACCAATGGGTAATCCTTCTTGATCTCTCTCAGGACCTCGATACCGTCCATTCCAGGCATCTTGACGTCGAGGATCACCACGTCCACGTTTTTCCGCTTGAGGACTTCCAGCGCCTCCGGTCCACTGTAAGCCTGCAGAATCGTGAGATTCCGCTTGCTCAGCCGCTTGGTCATGGTCTCCACGAAAGGCACCTCATCATCCACCAGGAGCACGTTTGTCGTCAACATTGGCTTTCCTCCTCGTTGAGTTGCAGGGTCTAGAAAGTTCCCGACCGGACTCGCTGTTTGCGCTTCTCAAATCTTGACGTCTGTCATGCCGCACGATTCCACCGCATCGGCAAAAAGAGCCCCGAGACTCTCCGGAGACCAGTACCTTTGACCTGAATTGAGCGATTAGCTCTTAGCTGTTAGGTATTAGCTTAACAAATTTCATAGGTTATCCCACCATTCATCCGAGCTCGGTGAGTGAGAATCTATGAGGCACAACTTACTGAAGTCTTTGGCTAAAAGCTAATCGCTAACGGCTAACCGCTCAGATTAGGTTTGAATCACTTCCCGTGAATGGGCAGATGGATGTGGAAGGCCGTTCCCAATCCCACGGCACTGTTGACCGTGATGTCCCCACCCAGCTTCTTCACGATGCCGTAACAGATGGAGAGGCCCAGCCCCGTTCCCTTGCCGACCGGCTTGGTGGTGAAGAAGGGGTCGAAGATTCGGGGCATAATCGCCTTGGGAATGCCGTGCCCGGTGTCCTCGACGTCGATCACCACATTATCCTCATCCACACGGGTCGTGATGGTCACCTCTCCCCCACCGGTTCCGATGGCATCAATGGCATTGTTGATGAGATTGAGCAGCACCTGCTGCATTTCCGAGGGTGACACGGCCACGGCGGGAAGCGACGGATCGAGCTGCAGGTTGATCTTCACGTTGCTGAACCGGGATCGCTGCTCCGAAACCCCCACGATCTCCTCGACCAGCTCGTTCATCTGGACCTCGCGAACCCGCGGATCGGTCCGCCTGGCAAAGCTCAGCAGCTTGTGGGTGATCTCCTTGCAGCGCTCACCCTGGATGCGGATCTGAG
This sequence comes from Syntrophobacterales bacterium, assembly GCA_041310025.1. Lineage (GTDB taxonomy): Bacteria > Desulfobacterota > Syntrophobacteria > Syntrophobacterales > Syntrophobacteraceae > JALOOX01. Next base: position 1,000 of record JBFYYO010000246.1, on the reverse strand, counting down.
CCAGGGCTCTTTTGAATTCCGTCAGGTTCTCGCTCCCCTCGAAATCCTCTTCCTGCAGCAGATCGCCAATCCAGCCGGCTTCCTCCACCATGATGGCGATGGGGTTGTTGATCTCATGGGCAATTCCCGCCGCCAGCTCGCCCACTGATGCCAGCTTGCCCGCCTCGATCACCTGCTCGTTCATCATCTCCTGTTCGCGGTCCGCCTCTTCGACGTGGTGGACCATGCGTGAGGCCAGGACAAAGGCCACCACCACGATCCCGACGCCACCCACGAGGAAGATGAACAGCGCCAGCAGCCGGGTCTGGTACAGGCTCTTGAAGGCGTCCGCTTCGTCCTGCTGATAGATCAGAATCCACTCGCCGCTCTTGAGCGGGGTCGTGACATAGAGGAACTCCCGGCCCGCCAGCTCCACCTGTCCGATGGCGGCGCTGTGGTCGGCAGCGCCTTCATGCAGGGTGCTCATCCCCATCTTTTCAATCAGCGGGTGAGCTACCTCGCCTCGGGAAAGCCCGTTATTCGATCGGGCCAGGAACTGGCGCAGCAGCTCCTCGCCCAGGGCCGGCGCGATCAGTGGCCGGGTCTGGAATTCCCCTTCCCGGTTGATGATGAAGGCCGATCCCGTTTCGCCGATCCGAATGCTTTCAACCAGGGAGTTGAACGCCTCGAAGTCGATGGTGGCGCGCAGCAGCCACTGACGATCCCCCTCATTCCGCTTGACAGCCACGATGAAGTGGGGCTGTCGGCGGAGACCCAGAAAGACATCGCTGATGAAGAAGTCCCGAGTTATCGCCTTCCTGAACCAGTCGGCCTCCGAATAATCGGCGCGCTCCAGCTTGAGGGAGCCCGCGTAGGACGTCTGAATGCCTTCTTCGTTGACGACGCCCAGGTCCACGAAGACCCCCCCGTAAGCTTTCTGCAGGGCGGCCAGCTTCTGTATGAGAAAGACTTCACTGCTCAACTGCTCGTAGGTGAAGGTGTTGGAGATGGCCTGGATGAA
>JBFYYO010000245.1:0-5416 GCA_041310025.1 Syntrophobacterales bacterium | reverse complement strand
CGGCTTGAAAACCGTCGGAATGACGTGCTGCGAAGTCCCACAGTCGCTATTGGACACTCTAATGTACGCGTTTGTACCTAGGTGGGTCCGTCAGTCTGGTTGGGCCGATCCTTTTGGATAGCTTCCGAGAAGTTTCAGGAACTCGGTCTTTCCTCGAAGCTCCTCCAGGATGGCGCTGAATCGCTCGTCGAAGATGTCGATTTCGACGTCGGCATAGAAAAGGTATTCCCAGGGTCTCGTGTCGATGGGGCGCGATTCGAGCTTGACCAGGTTGATGTGGTTTTCCGCAAAGATCTTGAGCAATTCGCAAAGGCTTCCCGGCTGGTCGCTCACCGAGAAGATGATGGAGGACTTGTTTCGGGGCCCCTCGAGGAAGTCGTCTCGCGATATGACCACGAATCGCGTGAAGTTGCGCGGGTTGGTCTCGATGCCCTCCTCGAGGATCTTCATGTGAAAGAGGTGAGCGGCCTCTTTGCTGGCGATGGCGGCTTCGGCGGTCTCGCCGCTCTCCTTGATCCGCTGCACCGCTGAAGCCGTGTCCTTGCAGGCCACCAGATCCCAGTTCGGGTGCTCGCTCAGGTAGTCACGGCACTGCTGGAAGACCTGGGGATGCGAATACACGCGCTGAATGTCCGAGACCGACGACCGCTCGTTCCCCAGCAGGTTGTGCCTGATCCTCAGAGTGATTTCGCCCACGATGCGCAGATCGTACTCCAGGAGCAGGTCGTAGTTCTCGTGAATGCTGCCGGTCTGGGAATTTTCGACGGGCACGATTCCGAGGGTGGCCGTCCCCTCATCCACGGCCTTGAATACCTCACGGAACGAAGCGCAGTTGGCGTGCTCGATGCCAGGGCCGAAGAACTGGAGGCAGGCCTTCTGGCTGAAGGAGCCCGTTTCGCCGGCGTAGAGTACTTTCACGGTGGGCTGCCCTGGCTGGGCGGGCCTTTTCAGCTTGGCCGCCTTCTCGAGATAGGTGAAATCCAGCTGCTTGCCGACGACGGGCGCGATCACGTAGAGATCGCGCATGAGCTGCTTGAACTGCTCGGGGTAGAGGCTCTGAGGCCCGTCCGAGAGCGCTTTATCCGGGTCGGTGTGGACTTCGATGGTCAGGCCGTCCGCTCCGGCTGCAATGGCGGCCCGGGCCATGGGACTCACTTTCTCGCGGATGCCCGTGGCGTGGCTCGGGTCGATGATGATGGGCAGGTGGGTGAGCTCTTTCACCACCGGAACGGCCGTGAGGTCCAGGGTGTTGCGCGTGTGCCGCTCGAAGGTGCGGATGCCGCGCTCACAGAGGATGACCTGCTCATTGCCTTCGGACAGGATGTACTCCGCCGACATGAGCCATTCCTCGATGGTGGCGGAAAGGCCTCGTTTGAGCAGAACCGGCTTGCCAATGCGGCCGACGCATTTCAGGAGCTCGAAGTTTTGCATATTTCGGGCTCCGATCTGGACCACATCCACGTACTTCACCATGAGGTCGGCCTGGCTGGGTGAGGTCATCTCCGTCACCACCCCGAGCCCGGTTTCGGCGCGCACTTCAGCCAGGATTTTGAGACCCTCCTCCCCCAGGCCCTGGAACGAGTACGGGGACGTTCGGGGCTTGAAGGCGCCGCCGCGAAACAGGACGGCTCCGCAACGCCTCACCCAGCGAGCGATCTCCATGGTCCGCTTGCGGTCTTCGACGGCGCACGGGCCCGCGATCACCACCAGACGGTCACCGCCGATGGCCACGTCGCCCACCTGGATGACCGAGGGGTGTGGATGCAGCTCCCGGCTCACCAGCTTGTAGGGCTTCGAGATGGGGATGACTTTGGCCACCCCGGGCAATGTTTCAAAGTATCGGAAATCCTTGCGGATCGTTCCCACGACGCCGAGAACGGTCTCCTCGACTCCCTTGATCTCTTTGACCATGCAGTTCTCTGAGCGCAGCTGCTCCTTGAGACGTTCGCTCTCCTCCTCGGTGATTCCCTTCTTGAGCACGACGATCACGGCAGTTCCTCCTCACGGTGTTCAAAGCATGAAGCTCAGGCAAAAAAAAACCCCAGAGATTCCTCCCCGGGGTCTGGTTTCAATCAAAAACCCGGGAGGATCCATGATCCACCCGGGCTATAAATGGTCTCAGTGCATGCAGGCTCCCGGGCGGATGGGCCTAAAGAAGAAAAAAAAGCCAGAAGAGAAGCCACGGAAAACAGATCTCAACAGATCGCTCCTGAAGATGATGGATGCCTCAGACCTTTGTCAGCCCAATACATCAAAAATCATATAGGTTGAAAACGACGTTGTCAACAGGCCCTCAACTTGATAGATGTCTTTCCCACCGCGATGGGGAGGCATTGATGCATCCAGTCCACCGGGCTGATGGGACCTTTCCCGTTCTTGCCGGGGTCCTTCCATGATTTTTTCATCCATCACATTTCTCTTCTTTTTCCTGCCTTTCATCCTGCTCGTCTACTTTTTTCCCGGCAACCGATTCCGCAATGCCACGCTGCTGGCTGCCAGCCTGATCTCCTATGCCTGGAGCGAGCAGAGCCATCCCCTGCTGCTCGCTTTCACCATTTGCCTCAATTACTTGCTGGGCCTTGTCTTCTTGAAGCTCGATGTCGAGGCGGACAGCACGGGACCTGATTCGGGAACCGATGTTTCCGCGGGCCGCATGTTTTCCCGCAGCGACCGGAGGAAATGGCTCCTGGCTGCAGGCGTGGCGGCCAACCTGGGCATTCTCATCTTTTACAAGTATTCCGGCTGGCTGCTTTCATGGTGGGCCCCGGCTTCCATCCCGACGGCCCCCGGAACCTCCGGCTCCGGGAGTCTCGGGGTTCCTTTGGGCATCTCTTTTTTCACGTTTCATGCGCTTTCCTATCTCGTGGATATTTACCGCAGAGATGCCCCGGTTCAAAGGAATCTGCTGAGCTACGGGCTCTACATCTCGGTCTTTCCAAAGATGCTCGCGGGTCCCATTCAGCCCTACCACGAAGCTCCTTCCCAGCTTGATCGGCGAACCGTGGACACGGAGCGCTTTCTCGCCGGCGTGAGACGATTCATCCTGGGGCTGGCCAAGAAGGCGCTTCTGGCCAATCCGCTCGCCGGTTTTGCCGACAAGGTGTTTGCCATTCCCACCGGCATGCTTTCGACGGAGCTTGCCTGGATGGGGCTCGCCTCCTACACTCTGCAGATTTATTTCGATTTCTCTGGATATACGGACATGGCCATCGGGCTGGGCCAGATGTTTGGTTTTCGTTTCCCCGAGAACTTCGACCACCCTTATGTCTCGCGGTCGATTCGGGAATTCTGGCGCCGGTGGCACATCTCCCTGTCGAACTGGTTCCGGGACTACCTTTACATTCCCCTGGGAGGAAACCGCTGCTCCTCGGCGAGGCAGTATGTGAACCTGGTCATTGTCTTCTTTCTGTGCGGTCTGTGGCATGGGGCCAGCTGGAACTTCGTGATCTGGGGACTCTGGCACGGGGCCTTCCTGGTGCTGGAGCGCAGCGCTCTCGGTGGAGCCGCGCTGAATCGCCTGTGGCTTCCCTTGCGGCACGTGTACGCGCTGCTGGCCGTCGCGCTGGGGTGGGTCTTCTTTCGCTGCGATACGCTGGGCCATTCGGTCACTTACTTTTCATCGCTCTTCGGGATGGGGGCCGTGGGAGATGCGGCTCTCCCGACGGACCTGTACGTCGACCCCGAGTGGCTGCTTTGCATGGGGATCGGGGCTCTTGGGTCCATTCCCCTGGTGCCGCATCTGGAGAGGCTTCTCGCCCGGATGGAGTTGAGGGGAGTGTGCGGCCAGGCGCTCAGGGGCGGGGTGTTGACGATGCAGGGGCTGATCTGGATCGGACTGCTTGTGCTCTCATGCATGGCGCTGGCCGGAACCACGCACAATCCTTTCATCTATTTCAAGTTCTGACCATGCTGAGGGACGCCTCTTGAAACCAGCTCGCATGACAAGGTGGATGGCGCATGGCTGGATTGCACTCTTCCTGGCCGCCATTTCCCTTCCTTTCCTCCAGATGCAGTTTCGATTCTACCGGGAATTCGACAATCTGGAGAATCGTGAACTGGCCCGATTCCCTGACTTCGAGCAGGATGGCCTGGGGAGATACGCTCATCAGCTCAGCGCCTACCTCAACGACCATTTCGGTTTTCGCCCCGACCTGATCCGTTGGAACTGCCTTCTCAGGATGCGACTGCTAGGAACGTCCCCCATCCCCATCGTCATCCCCGGACGGGACTCCTGGCTTTTCTACCTCGCGGAAGCCGTGCCCGACGGCAACACGCTGAACGATTACCTGGGGACCATCCCCCTGTCCGACGATGAGCTGACGAAGCTGCGGCAACGACTGGAAGCCAACCGGCAGGCCTTCGCGCGGCTTGGCATTCCCTACCTGGTGGCCATCGCCCCCAACAAGCTCAGCGTGCATGGGGAATTCCTTCTGGAGAGCCGTCGAGGGCGCCGCACGGTCACCCGCCTGGGCCAGCTGCGGGAAGCCCTCGCTCGGGGGGCGCCCCTCCCGGTTCTGGATCTGACCGATGTCCTTGTGAATGCCAAAGGGGAATGGCCCGTCTACTACAAAACGGATTCCCACTGGAATCGTTTCGGAGCCTACCTGGGCTACCGCGAGATCGTCCAGAAGCTTGGCGAGTGGCTGCCGGGTCTGGAGCCGGCCGGCGTTGTCCCCGGAGGGGTGCATCTCGACGGTCCGCGGCAGGGAGGGGATCTGGCTCAGATGCTGTACATGCAGGACCTGATCACCGAAGAGAACGAAACCATTGTGGATCTGGTCGCAGCGGAGGAACGCGGGCCACGCTGGGGCACCCTGGTTTTCAGGCACGACTCCTTCGGCGACGCCCTTTATCCCTACCTTCGGCGCCATTTCTCCAAAATCGTCAATATTGCCCCTTTCGCGCCCTTCGACTTCGAGCGCATCGCCGGGGAGCGACCCACGGTGGTGCTGCACGTCTTCGTGGAGCGCTACATCACCCAGGCCATCCACGGTTCTTTCTTCTATCCCGAAGAACCACCCCTGAAACCCTGACATGAAGCGAACTACACCCGTTTAGGCTGAGCTTTCCTTTTCCTTGACTCGCGCAGAGACGCAGAGGCGCAGAGAAAAGCAGTACACGTCCACAAAATTAAGGGCTCGAATTCGCAAACGTCATCCCGGCAGTCTTCTAGCCGGGATCCATGTTTTATTTGGTCAGTCTGGATTCCGGCTTGAAAACCGCCGGAATGACGTGCTGCGGAGTCCCACAGTCGCTATTGGACACTCTAATGTGCGCGCCCGTACTTAGAGTACAAGGGGGTTACGTTCGTCCGGGTGTGTTGGGAGCCGCCTCAGCGCGCCATGAAGAATTTTGCCTCGGGCTTCTCGTTCATGAGTACCTTACGCTTTCGGATCAACTCACAGATTGCGGCGAC
>JBFYYO010000244.1:0-5640 GCA_041310025.1 Syntrophobacterales bacterium | reverse complement strand
TTGCCCCATGGGAGCAGAAAGGGCTTCTGCGCTTTCACAATGTGCGTCCGAGCGTCTATGTCCTCGAGATGCACCTCGTCATGATGCACAAGCTCATCAAGGAGTTCAAACCGGGAGTCGTTATCATCGACCCGATATCCAACCTTCTTACCATCGGCAAACCCCCGGAAGTGAAGTCGGTCCTGACCCGCCTCATTGATTTCATGAAGATGGATGGCATCGGGATATCGAGACCAACGGGGAGCGCAACCGGGGGCTCTATATCCTCAAATCTCGCGGTACGCCTCACTCGAACCAGGTGCGCGAGTTCCTTATGACATGCAATGGAATCGAGCTTCTGGATGTCTACACGGGCCCGGGCGGAGCGATGACCGGGGCATTGCGGGCCGCGCAGGAAGCAAAGGAAAGGGCGCAAGCCCTTGAGCTTCAGCAGGAAATTCAGCGTATGCAACGAGAGCTCGCGCGGGAGCGGCAAGCGCTCGAGGCCAGGATAGCGCTTCTGCGATCCGAGTTCGAGGCCAGAGAGGATAGCCTTGAGAGATCCATTTCACAGGCGCAATCCCGTAAAGACGTTCTTGCCGAAGAGCGCGTGGAAATTGCCCGGCTCCGCAAGGCCGACGAAGCAGACCCTCCAACTCAACAGCCATAGGAGAGCACTCCAGTGAGTGACCCTGGTGAATATTTTATCCTGAGACTCTATGTGGCCGGGCAAACCGCCAAGGCTATTTCGGCCTTTGCCAATCTGAAAACCATCTGTGAGGAACAACTCAAGGGAAGGTACGAGATCGAAGTCGTCGACCTTCTCGAGAATCCCAGACTTGCCAGGGAGGATCAGATTGTTGCGCTTCCAACCCTGGTGAGAAGGCTTCCCCCACCGCTCCGAAAGATTATCGGCGACCTTTCCGACACCGAGCGCGTGCTCATCGGGCTTAATTTGCTTCCTCGTCCCAGGGCGTGAGCCTTCAGGAGCCGGATATGGAAGACAATTCCACTGACAACGGTGCGAAACGAGATGAGCAGGCTGCCAAGGAGACGCAGACCGGGACATACGTTCTTCAACTGTATGTGTCCGGCATGACTCCCAAGTCGCTTCGGGCCATTGAAAACATCAAGGCCCTCTGTGAGGAGCACCTCCAGGGGCGCTATGAGCTTCAAATCATAGACGTGTACCAGAATCCCGACCAGACAAGAGAGGCCCGGATCGTCGCGGCACCGACCCTCATCAAGACGCTGCCGCCGCCCTTGCGCCGATTCATCGGCGACCTCGCGGACAAGAGGCGCATCCTCGTCAAACTCGACCTCATCCCTGATGATTCACCGAGAGAGCTCCTATAAGAATCGTGCAGTGAGCGGAGGTTTTACCGTGGCAACGGACCAGGGTCCCAAAGAAGAGTTACTGATCCAAGAGATTGACGAACTGCGGGAGCGGCTCGAAGAATCGGAGGCGGTCATTGACGCCATTCGCCAGGGCGGTGTTGACGCCGTTGTGGTCTACCATCCAAGCGAACAGGTTTATACGCTCAAAGGAGCCGATTACAGCTACCGTGTCCTTATCGAAGCGATAAGCGAGGGCGCTCTCGTAATTTCCGCGAGCGGAATGATTGTCTACTGCAACCTTCGGTTCGCCGAGATGCTGAAGACAGAAGCCCGGGCCCTCACGGGATCTTCCCTTTCTAATTGCGTCGCACCGGGAGAGTTGAGTGCCTTTGAGAAATTGCTTCAAGCGGGCCTCACCGACAGCGCCAAAGGGCATATTGCGCTTCGAACCGGGGAAGAACGCCCCATTTCGACGCATTTTTCCATATCGCCGTTGATCATGGGCAATTTCCGAGGAGCCTGCGCCGTTGTGACCGACTTGACCGAACAAAAGCTGGTTGAGGAGGAGCTTAGAGGGCATCGGGCGGAGCTCGAGCGGTTGGTCCATGAGCGCACGGAAGAGCTTCGTAAGGCTAATGACGAATTAGAGGATCGCGTTCGGGAACGGACCGAGCAATTGAGTCAAGCAAATGAGCAATTGAGTCAAGCAAATGAGCAATTGAGTCAAGAAATTCTAGAGCGAAAGCAGGTACAATTTTCGCTCCAGGAGGAGCGTGATAAATCAAGAAAACTCTCGAAGGAATTCGATACTCTTCTCAATGCTATCGGCGACGCTCTGGTCCTCCTCTCTCCTCACATGGAAATATTGTGGACAAACGGTTGGGATTCTCAACAGTTGAATGAGACGCTATCTGAGGTGATGAGGAAATACTGTCATGAATTATTGCAGGCTCGATCTCTTCCCTCTGGGGACTCTCCGGTAGCAAGATGTTTCAATACTGGGGAAAAGGAAGTTTCGGTGGTAACCCTCAATGGTGCCGTACTGGACATGAGGGCCTTTCCAATCAAAGAAGGTGACAGGGTCACCAACGTGCTCCTGCTGGCCAGTGACATCACCGAGAAGATGGCCCTGCAGGCGGAAGCCATGCAGTCCTGTCATCTGGCCACATTAGGGGAACTGGCCGCCGGAATTGCTCATGAGATCAATAATCCCATCACGGGTATCATAAACTATGGTCAAATATTGATAAACGAGTGCAGCCCTGAACGCATGGAAAATGACATTGGCAAGCGAATCGTAAAGGAGGGGGAACGTATCGGGCGCATAGTCAAGACTCTACTCTCCTACGCACGCGATGATGCGCGAGAGAAAAAAATAGTGACCTCCCTTCATGCAATAGTTAATGAATCAATCATTTTAACCCAGGCACAAATACGAAAGGAGGGTATTGATATAAATATCAATCTTCCTGACGACCTTCCTGACGTGCATGTCGACCTTCAACAGATACAACAGTGTTTTATAAATCTTTTCAGCAATGCGCGCTATGCATTAAACCAGAAGTACCCGGGAAGGCATAAGGATAAACTTCTCAAAATCACTGGCGAGAAAGTGAATATCAGCAATCGCCCTTTTGTGCGAATCGTATTTCATGATCATGGAGTCGGAATTTCACCCCATGAGCTACCCCTGCTGACAAAGGCATTCTTTTCCACAAAGCCATTGGGAAAAGGAACCGGACTGGGGTTGAATATCACGGATAGGATCATCACCGATCATGGGGGGTTCCTCAGTTTCGAGAGTCTCGAAGGGGAATTTACCAGAGTGATCATTGACCTGCCTGCCAAGGTGAACAATGGCCAAGATTCTTGTCATTGACGATGCCTACGCCCGGTAAGTTCATCGATGTCGCACCTTGCACTTCATCAGCAGAGGAGGAGGGGACCTTGATGGGATCGCTCACCCGGTTCATTACCGCGCGCCCGTTCGCCCATCGATACCTCAGGGCGAACGGGTTCGGTTTGATCGTTGACATTCGACATCCACGGTGTTTTCATCCACGTTCATCTGCCATGAGCCGGATGTTCTACTGCTTTTTGCCTGGGCCCTGACCCTGCCCCATACCTTGTCCCATTCCCTGGCCCATCCCCATCCCCATCCCCTTGCCTGAGCAGAGCTCGTCTTCTATCAGGTAGCCACCTCCATCGACATCCATTGCCTTGAACATCTCTTCGGGATTGTCCCTCTGATGCGGAGCCGCCAGAAATTCAGCTTTGCTGACCTGTCTGTCCTTGTTGGTATCCATGGCATCAAATCGCTGCTTGCATACCATCATTGGTCCGGAATCCTGACCGCTCTTACCCTGGCCGCCGCCCTGATCACATGCCACAGCTGCAACGAAAAACAACGTCGCCAATCCAACCATCACAACCAGCTTCAATCGTCTCATGTTCTTCTCCTTTTTGATTCATTGTTTCAGACAAGCATCTCCTTGACTACATCCGGGACCGGTGCTATCCCAACACACGAAAAGCTTTCTTCCACTCACCACCCGAGGACTTTTGGCATGCGACTGATTCCCCGCAAGATGTTCCTGACCCGCGGCTCTGGCGTTCACAAGGAAAAGCTATCCAGCTTCGAATTGGCGCTGCGTGACGCCGGCATTGCCCAGTACAACCTGGTGCGCGTGTCTTCGATTTTCCCACCGAACTGCAAAATCGTCTCGCGCGAGGAGGGCCTCCAGCTCCTGCAGCCGGGCGAGATCGTCTTCGCGGTGATGGCCGAGATGGCGACCAACGAACCGGGGCGCCGCATCGCAGCCTCCATCGGCGTGGCCCGGCCCGCCGACGTCGACAAGTACGGCTATCTGTCCGAACACCATTGCTACGGCCAAACCGAGGAGGAAGCGGCGGATTACGCCGAAGACCTGGCGGCCACCATGCTGGCGACGACGCTGGGCATCCCCTTCGATGCCGACAAGGACTACAACGAGCGCAAGGAGCAATACTTCATGGGCGGTGAGATCGTCGACACCACGAGCCTGCCCATGGCCGTCAACGCGGTATCGGGCGGCGTCTGGACCACGGTCGTCGCTGCCGCCATCCTCATCTGATGGCCGCCCTCCCCTTATGCAGCTTCCTCCATCGAGATCCATGTCACCTAATCCAATTCCGATTCGATTTCGTTGAATGTATCCTCGATGCCGTACAGAAGCTTGTCAGCCTGGGCCAGATTCCAGTCGGCTATATTCTCCTGGATCACCTTATACAGGCTCCGGAGCTTCTCTCTATGCCGGAGAAGCACCACTCTGAGCTGCGTTCCTTCAAGGCGAAAAAGAAGCTGATCCAACTGCCCCGCCAACTCGTAGAGTGAGGGATTCCGGTTCTCCAGACTCGAATCCAGACGTTCCAAATGGCGCGCCAGTTTGGGGTAAGTCCCTTCCAGATCTCCTTGATAGTAGGGACGTACCGTAACCGTCAGTTGCATGTATTTGCTCATGGCTGATTCCCTTATGTGCATTGGCCCATGATTTCTCCAAGCTTGCTTTCGCGCATTCCGCAACTCTCGCGGGGTGCAGTCATCGCGCTGCTCGATCATTGACTAGCGGATCTTCTTGAAATCGATGAACCCCTTCTCCACATCGGTGTGGATGAGCTGCACCCTCAGCCGGTCGCCCACATCGACGCCTTCATGCCCGTGGAGCAAACGACCTTCAATGGGTGGATTAAAAATGCGCACCCACGTCCCTTTGTCGGCAGCACCCGTGCACATGGCGTCGAACTGATCTCCGATCCTCGAAGCAAGCAGCATGGCCGCAGCTGATTTGGCAACGAACCGCTCGACCTTGTTGGCATCGTTTTCCTGCTCCGTGCAGTGCCGGGCCAGTTCCACCATCTCGTCCCCGCTGTAGCAGGTGGGCAACCCTTCCAGGGCAGCCTTCAGGATGCGCTGAGTGGCCAGATCCGGGAACCGCCGGTTGGGAGCCGTGGAGTGGGTATAATCCTTGACGGCAAGGCCGAAGTGGCCGGGCGCCGTCTCTTCCGGGAACTCGACGACATACTCACCCGGGCCGAGCAGCTTGATGACGGACAGGGAGAGATCGGGAAAACGGAGCGGGTCGGCTGCTTTCTGTGCAGCCAGGAAACTCGCGAGCGCCTTCGAATCCGGCACCGTTGGAAGCTGCGAATCGCGCTGGGCCGCGATCTCCACGATCCTGTCCCACCGCTTGGGTGAACGAACCATGCGCCTCAGGGAGGGGACTTTCTTCCCGTGGAGAAAACGCGCGGTCGCGCCGTTGGCCGCAATCATGAAGTCCTCGATAA